>JACPLI010000011.1 GCA_016186635.1 Candidatus Liptonbacteria bacterium
ATGTCTTTGTATACATACCCTTTCTTCCGCAGCAACGCTATCTCATCACGATCGCTGCGGCTGAAGTGCGCGAATGTTTTTGTTCATGGTTTTTATGAAAGTATTGCGCCGATGCATTCTAATTCAAAAGGGAATCTACGGGGCAACTTGAAATCTGAATATCTGACTGCTAAACAAGGCAGCGGTATCGCTTCGGCGTCGTACGGTGTCCCTCGTTGGGGCAACGGCTTACTGTGCAGAGTCCGGCACAGGGATACGAAGATTTCACCGCGAATCCCGGCGGAAATTGGGAAATAAAGAAATGTATGGAAACTTCGAAGATTTTGGAGACTTTCTGGAAAGTCCGGAAAGTTCTCCTAACTGAAAAGGGTGATAGGTATTCTGTAGTGGAATACCTATCCATGGTGGGAACGGAAAAGGCAGCACTACAGATAGGAAAGAAGCTCAAAAAACTCCCTCCCGAGGAAAGGATGGCGGATGAAGAGGGAGTACACTACGAATGGGTTCCGGAGGTGCTGAAGGTCACCCAGGAGGTGATACCTATCTGAACCTGAAAACCAGCCGCGACTGGTTCACTAAATTCAATCGGCGAGTGATTGCGGAAGCACTCGCCAGAAAGGAATCAACAACGAATCGCTCCAGCCCACAAGGCCTGGAGCGATTTCATTTTTACAACACTTTCGGTTTGTAATTCTTCGGTGCTTTTTCCAAAAACTTACGCAATGCTCGTTTGCTCAAAAGCCCCGTCTGGGCACCGAAGAATTGTACGACGTGCATGGATTCAATCGGCGCCCACCGCAGGGCGTCCGAAACCGGCAACCCGTAAATTAAGGCGCTCATAAATCCGGTTGAGAACGCATCCCCCGCTCCTGTGCGCGAGATGGGCGGCTTGGGGTCTGGGTACATCGGCATAAAGTAGCGGCAGGCACCGTCCGAGGCGTAGGCCCCCTTCGGGCCGTCCGTGATGACCACTATCTTCGGTCCCAACTTATGGAGCGCATCAAAAAGTTTTGTGATGTCTGTCCCCTCTTTCGCGCCCGCCACGTGTTCCGCTTCCTCGCGGTTCACGAAGAGCACATGCGTGTGTCGGTAGATTCCCGCGAGATTCTTTGCGCCGAAGCGGAGCTGGAACGTCCCCGGATTAAACCCCATCCGCACGCCCGGGTGCTTCTCCAAATACGCGGCTACTTTGTGGTGGAACGGAAGCGTGTGCTCCGCAATCGAGGAAAAATAAATCCAGTCCGTCCGCTTGTCCAAAAGCGCCGGGTCCGCATATACAAACTGCTCGTGCTTCACGAGAATTGTCCGCTCCGCCTGGAAGGTGAGCACGAAATGATAGTTCGTGGGCTTCCCCGCGTGCACCCGCACGAACTCATCCCCCACTTCTTCTTTTTTGTACACATCCAAAATTTCTTCCCCGTAGCGGTCCTTCCCGACCGCGGTGAGTATGGCGGTTTTGAGTCCTAAACGCGCAGCGCCCACCGCGACGTTCGACGCATTTCCCACCGCAGGCGCCACCACAAGCGACTCGTAGGGAATCTTATCCGCGAAGGACATGCACAGCTCGCACCGCTCATGGCGCAGACTGCAGTGGACGGACGCCTCGTGGAGCTGGATGAAAGCGTCTATCACTACGTCGCCGAGGCAGATGAGGTCGTATTTTTGTTTCATTGGATTAAATTAAACAGATTCCCTCCTTTGCTTTGCTTGAAACGCACGGCGCTGCTGTCTATTCCCACCCTCCATCACGTTACTCTCTTTTGCTTCTAGCACAAAATCTATTTCGGTCATAGAAGGAACGCGAAACGACAAGGTAGTTTTCCCATCAGCATGAGTAACCGCAAAATCACCCATGCTAATTATATCCATACCGATTAAAAGTTGCGGCTGTTGATCGAGTGGCACATTGTCATCTGCAATTTGTTGCACTTCCGTTACCCGGATTTGCCCAACCATTACCCCATTCGGGAGCGAAATGTTGATAAGATAGGTATTCGTGAAAGCTTTCCCACTGCCGTACCTCACCTCAACAACGCCCGTTGGTTTCAATCCGAGTTCATCTGCGACTCTCTTCGTTTATAGCAGAGTGAGTTGCCCCTGTGTCCCAAATAGCGACATATTCCTTCACTGTAATGTTCTGAACCTTCGCTTCTTCAGGGTTAACCGGCAAACACACACCTACTTTTGTAAACAACACGCGCATCCGGTCGCCAAATCGAGTCGTGAAAGCGTGCTGTCTCATAGATCAGGAAAGCACCACCCGAGAATGAAAGGTCTGGGTGTAACTTTCCTGACCGGGGAGACATTGCTGAATCAAGAAAGTGCCTAACTCAAACTTCTTTTTGGCTTCGGCGTACGCTTCCATTTCGCTCTCATACGCGCCTTGGACTCTTTGGTCTTTGATAACCAAAAACTTCCCCCCATATTTTTGGACGAGTTCCTTTTGATGTTCTTTGAAGTACTGGAGTTCCTTTGTAAGTTGGCTATCAGTCATAGATTATCATTCTAGCAAATCGGGCAATGTTTTCAACTCATCTCGTTCGCGGATGCTCTCATTGTGCCGCATATGCGGCACAATGAGAGCATATAGGAAACGTCTCCAAGTCAAACTAAAGGTTCCGGGCGCCAAAATAGAAGCAATGGAACTAGCGGTTCGTAAATTCGGAAGCCATTCGTTATTCGTTGATGGAGCGATTCTGCAAGAACCGCTTCGCGTACTGCTGCACGTTCCGCGACTCCGGCGCGCGGGCGAGAAGCGCCTGGATTTCTATCCCCGCGCGCTTCGCCTCCTCCGGCGGAATCGTGCGCGGGTCGCGGAGCGGATGGATGCTCTGGAAGGCGTACTGGTTCACAAACTCCCTGTTGCCAAGCGTCTCGCGCACAAGAAGCATCGCCACGTCATCCCAGTGCACGAGGCGGAACCCGCGCCGGACCAGCTCGAATGAGAGCGGGGCTGTGTCCCGGGCAAGCGAGGCCGGCACATACGGCAGTATCGCCGCGTTCACCCCGTACTTTCCGAAGAACGCCGCTTCCCACCCGCGTCCCCGTTTCACGATGCGGATAAGGTCGGCGAATGGCTCCCCGCCGAACACCTCCGAGCGGCCGTCCACAAACACCAGCTCCCGCGGCCAGAGCCGCCAGATGAGATACCCGCCTTCGTTATACAGATTGAAGATGGGTCCCCGTATGTCGTTCGCAAGAATAAAGTCCGCAACGCCCACGGGGAGCGTGCGTCTCTGCACCAGCCCCTCGGGGAGATTCACGATGCCGAATATGAGCCAGACCGCAAGCCCCGCGAAAAAGGCGCGCCGCAGGAACCGCTGGCTCGCGCGCCGGAGAAACCCCTCCCCCGCCCCGGAGAGGGCGATGGCGGCGGGAGCCGCGGCGGCGAGCGGCCACCAGCCCATGTGCCGTATCGAGAGCAGGGGAAGTATCGCAACCGCCGCGAGTATCACAATTGGCGTCGCGTCCCTCGCCGCACGGCGGGAACGCCACCATATGACCACCGCAAGCGAGAACACGAGAAGCGCGAGGAACACGGCCGTCTGCCATTGGTAGAGAAAATTGAAAATGGATTTCCACTCAAGAATGCCGAGCTGTTCCACACCCTCCGTCACATACAGGCGATAGAGAAAAATGTCGTACGAGTTCGGATTTACAAAGGCAGCGGCGACTGCCGCGCCCGCCGCAGCCGCAAGCCGGCGAAGCGCCTCGCGGGGCATACTTTCCCCCAACGCGCTCCACTTGAGTTTCGCAATTTCCACAAGCGCATAGAGAAGGATAAGCACGATTCCCAAAAGGACGCTTGCGTGAACGTTCGCCCAGAACCAAATGGTTCCCACCGCGCCGATGAGCATGCGCACGCGCCGCTCTCTCCGGAACCCTTCAAGAAAGAAGAGAAGGAGCGCGCAGGCAAAAAAGGCGAATACCTGCGGCCGGGGAATCCATAGCGCAAAGGTAAACGCGCCCAGCGCCGCCGCGACAGCAAGCGCGACATAAACATTCGCCCGCCCGCCTGCGGGAGGGGATATCCCCCGAATGGCAGTGAGTATGACCACAAAGTACGTGAGCACGGCGAGCCCCGCGACAAATGCCGCAAGCCCCGCGAACCCCCCTGCGGCGTAGATGCCGTAGAAGAGGAGTTCCGCGAGCCACTCATGCGTCACCCACGGCACGCCGCGGGCCGTCGAGGAGAAGATATCCGCGTGGGGGACGGACTTCGTCTCCCATATCGCCTGCCCTACTTTCAGATGATAAAAACTGTCGGATTCCTTAAGCTGATTCCACGCCGAGAAGAAAACGGCGATAAGAAACAGTATCACGAGGAACTTCTGGAAAGGCGAGAGATGCCTCATTGGGACACACTATATCATGCACTGGCGCACACGCGCTACAAAAATGAGAAGCGCCGCTACGGTTCCGTAGGCGGCGCGAAATTTGCTCCTCCGAGGTTCGCACGAGTCATGCGGCAGCGTGGGCGAGGAGACGCCCACACCCCGTGAGGAGCACACCCAGAGGGAGCGCAGGCAGCGCACGCGCAACAGCCACGTGCGTAGCTGGTTATAACACGCACACCCACGCTCCGAAATTATCAAGGGAGTAACCCTATTATGCGTGCGTTCATGAAAAAGTCAACTATCTCTTCCTTTTGAGAACCTTCCTCACCGCCGCGACAACATCTTTCTTCCCCATTCCATATTTCTCGATAAGCGCCGCCGGAGGGCCGGACTCGCCGAATGTGTCGCGGAGCCCCACGAACTCCATCGGCACCGGCTCGTGCCGCGCGAGCGCCTCGGCAACCGCCCCTCCAAGCCCGCCGGCAATCTGGTGCTCCTCTACTGTCACCACCGCTCCCGCCCGCTTTGCAAGCGACGCAATTGTCTTCTCATCGAGGGGTTTTATCGTGTGGCAGTTTGCAATAACCACGCCGATTTTCTCCTTCTCCAGTTCCCACGCTGCAGAGAGCGCGTGGTAGAGTACAGGCCCGCACCCCACGATGAGTACCCCCGGCTTCTTTGATTCCCAAAAAAGCTGGAGTCGCCCGGGCGCGAACGGCGTCGCCTCCGTCGTAAATACCGGCGTCTTCTCGCGCGCGAAGCGGAGGTAGACCGGTCCCCAGATGTGAGACGCGGCAACCACCGCCTTCCGCGCCTCAACCGCATCGCACGGCACAATCACCCGCATGTTCGGCAGGGCGCGCATCATGGCGACGTCCTCCGTCGCCTGATGCGTCGCACCGTCGGGACCCACGGAGATGCCCGCGTGGTGCCCCGCGATTTTCACGTTCGAGTCGTTGTAGCAAATGGTCGTCCGAATCTGCTCCCAATTCCTCCCGGGCGAGAATGTCGCGTAGGAAGAAATAAATGGAATCTTGCCGGAAACGCCCAAACCCGCCGCGACGGTCGCCATGTTCTGCTCGGCGACTCCCATTTCGAAAAACCGATCGGGGAATTTCTTGGCGAACGCCTCGATGCGCGTGGACTCAGTAAGGTCCGCGCAGAGCGCGACCACGTTCGGGTTCTCCTCGGCGGCGAGAATGAGGCCTTCTCCATACCCGTTGCGGGTCGGGACCTGCGGAATGTCATCCGCAAAAAGCTTTTCTGAAAGATGGGCGTCGGGGGTGAGCATGGTAAAATAATTTACAAGTATCAATTTTCAATTTTCAAAAAACTTCTGATTCGGAAATTCATGAATTGAAACATTGATTGAAAATTGCTCATTGGAAATTGATAATTTATCCCTCATGGCTCGCCGTAATGTGTTCATACTCCGCCCGTAACTCTTTCAAAGCCGCCTCCGCCTCCCCCGGTCTGAACGCCTTCGAGTGCCATGTGTAATCCCGCTCCATGAAACTTACGCCCTTCCCCGCGATCGTGTGCGCGATAACCGCCGTCGGCTTCTCAAAAATCGCATGCGCCTCCGCCACCGCGCCGATAAAGGCGGGAATGTCATGCCCGTTCACCTCCACCACATGCCAGCCGAATGATTCGTATTTCTCCCGCAGGGGCTCGAGCGGCATGATGTCCTCGGTATACCCGTCAATCTGAATGTTGTTCCGGTCCACGACCACCGTGAGGTTTGAAAGCCGATGCTTTGCCGCGAACATTACTCCTTCCCACGTATTCCCCTCCTGGTGTTCGCCATCGGAAGTAAGGCAATACACGCGGTGCTTTTTGCCATCAAGCCGCGCGGCAAGCGCCATTCCTGCCGCCTGCGAAATTCCCGAGCCAAGCGGACCCGACGTGGTCTCAAGCCCCGGAAGCGCGGCGCGATGCGGATGCCCTTGAAGACGCGAATCAATCTGGCGGAGTGTTTTTAACTCATCCGTTTTAAAGTAGCCCGCGTGCGCGAGCGCCGCGTAGAGCACCGGGCAATAATGGCCGCAGGAGACGACAAAGCGGTCGCGGTCCGGCCAGTGCGGACACTTCGGGTCATGCCGCAAGACATGAAAATACATCGCGGCGAAGATGTCTGCCATGTCAAGCGGTCCCGCAATATGTCCCGAGCCCGCGCCGGAGACCGTGCGAATCACGTCCTGCCGAAGCCGGTTTGCCATAAGCTCCAAAACATGAAGTGTTTTCTCGTGCAACGGTTCCATGTGAACAATACCAATACACAAACGGCACTAATGATACAAATGGGCACTACTCTTTCTTTATACCTGCGCGAGTGCTTTGAGAGCTCCAGCAACATCTCCCCCTTTCGCGCCGAACACAAAACTCGCGGCAACAACCGTATCCGCGCCCACCGCCTTCACCTGCCCGGCGGTTTCGAGGTTGATGCCGCCGTCCACTTCAATTGTAGCATGCGGCGCCTCCCTCCGAAGCCACTCAATCGTGTAGAGCGAGACGGGAAGAAACTTCTGCCCCGCAAGCCCCGGATGCACCGCAAGCACAAGGAAACGCTCAACAAGGGAAAGGTAGGGAGCAAGGCGCTCCGGCGCGGTTCCCGCATTGATGCCCAGCACAAGCTCCGCTCCCGCGCGAGCGCACGCATCACGCATAGACTGCAAGAGCGCAAGCGGTTTCCCCGGCTGCGCGCGAAACCCGGCATCTTCAAGCGCCTCGAGATGCACCGCGAGACGCGTTGCGCCGCCATTGAGCCATCCTTCAATCACCTGCTCCGGCTCCTCCACCATCAAATGCACCTCGAGCTGAAATCCCTTCCCAAAGAGCGGCCACGACAAGGGGTCGCCCCACGTCTTATTAAAGGTAAACCGCGCGTCGGCGACATCGAGGTGCACCCACTGCGCCACGCCCTGAAGCGCGCGAAGGCGCTCGCGGGCGCATTCGACGTCGGGACAGTTGAGGGAAGGGATGACATCCATAGGAGTAATCGCGAATAATGCTAATTTGGATTCAATAATGCGAATCTACTTGTGGTGAGCTTGCCGAACCATTTGCGTTATTTGCCTTGATTCGCGTTATTAGCGATTACTCCATACGGCGCACTTCTTCTTCCACCTGCGCCACTTTCATGAGCCGCCGCCTGAATCGCCCCTCGCTTTCATTGAAAGGGGTGGACAAGAACACTTCCGTTATCTTTTGGGCAGCTGCCTCATCCACGAAATCCGCCGGAATCGCAAGCACATTCACATCATCGTCGTGCCGCGCGTCATACACCTGATCCGGGGAAAACCCCAACACGCAGCGAACATGCGGAAACTTGTTCGCGGTAAAGTTCACCCCCGCGCCATTCCTGCACAAAAGGACCCCGCGGCTTTGGTCGAATGCCTGACTCACTTTTTTCCCCACCGCCCCTGCAAAGTCGGGGTAATCATCCTGCTCGTCATACGCGGCGGCACCCACGTCCACCACCTCGTATCCCTTTTCCTTCACAAATGCCTTAAGTTTCTCTTTGAGCGCAAACCCACCATGGTCGGCGCCGAAGTAGATAACCATAGGGAAATTATAACAAAACACAAACTTATAACTTATGACTGATAACGGATGACCCATAACTCATGCGGGTGCCAATAAAAAATAAGGCCTGCATGCGCGCGCTCCAACGCGACATGCAGGCCATGATGTGCCGTTCCCACTGGCTAGATTGTTAACGGACCCTGCGCCCCAACCCCTGGCTGGTGGGTAAAGAGCGCAGAGCCCTACCGCGCTAGAAGGAATGGCCTTCCAGGTCAGGATAAAGCGTAGCAAACCTACGAGGAAAAATCAAACGAGCGCCCCCACCGCTTCCACGTGCTTCACAAGCGTACTTGCATACCCCGCCTCGTTGTCGTACCACGCGAGGACTTTTACCAAATTACCTCCCACCACCCGCGTCATGGAGAGTTCAGCGATGGCACCTTCGGTGCGGCCGAGGATATCGCTTGAAACAAGTTCATCCTCGGCAACGGCGAATATTCCCTGCCAGCGCTTTTCTTTCGCGGCGTTGCGGAGAATGTCGTTTACTTCTTCCACGCTCGTATCCCGCGCGGCGATAAAAGTGATGTCGGCGATAGAACCGCAGATAACCGGCACGCGGAGCGAAATACCGTCAAACTTTCCTTCAAGCGACGGGTACGCTTTTGCAACCGCGATTGCCGCGCCAGTTGATGAAGGAATGATGTTTATCGCCGCCGCGCGCCTCTCGCGGAACCCTTTCTTCCCCGCCGGTGAATCAACAATGGCCTGCGTTGCCGTGTAGGCATGCACGGTGTTCAAAACCGCTTTTTCAATGCCGATTGCCCTATCCAAAATCGCGATGACGGGACTTGCGGCGTTTGTGGTGCAAGAAGCATTGGAACTTATTGTGCAGGTCTTGAGTTTCTCTTCATTCAAACCCATGAGCACCGTTGCTCCGTCTTTCACCGGCGCGGTAATCACCACCCGCTTCGCCCCCGCCGCGATATGCGCCTGCGCTTGCTCCACACTCGTAAAGAAGCCCGTCGCCTCCACCACCACATCCACTCCGAGCTTCTTCCACGGCAAGTTTGCGGGCTCTTTCTCGCTTAAGTACTTTATTCCTTCGAGCGTACAACTGCTTTTTCCATATACCGAATCGTGTTTCAGGAGATACTCCATATTTGCCTTGTCTCCTAAGTCGTTCACCGCCACCACTTCAATTTCAGGATTGCCTCCCAGCGCCCGCAAAAACGCCCGCCCGATTCTCCCCAGTCCATTTATCGCAACCCTTATTTTTTTCTTCTTCATCGTATAAGAAGTTGAATACATTTAGTGTACCACACTCACCGTATCCCCTATTTTAATCTTTCCTTTCCCGATTTCCCCGGCATTGAGCTCAAGCACTCTGTCCGCTTCTGACGGCGGGTAATAGAGCTGCGGTACGAGAGAACCGCCCTCCGCATACGGAGGGACATTTTCCGTAACACCGATAACGCGCCCATCGCGAATCCACACAAAATCGAGCGCGAACCGCATCCCCTTCATCCAAAACGCATGCTGCGCCGGGGAACCGAACACGAAAAGTATCCCGTACCCGTCTTCGAGCCGCTCCCGTCCCGAGAGCCCCCGCTCGCGGAGCGGAATCGTGTCCGCGATTTCCGCGGTGAATTGCGCGGTTCCCACCGTGAGTGCGGCGGTCTGGAGCGGCGCACTCCGCCCGCGCAGCCACCAGGTTCCCACAATGACGATAACGATGACTATGACAAGAAGAATCCAATACATAGTGGTGCGCATATTCGCTTTCATTCTACCTTATCTTTTCCAAATTTTTACTCCAATGTTCTCAAGAACATTGGAGTAAACGCTTCAGAGATGGCGGAGTGAAAACAGTACAATCCCCGCGGCGACGGAGACGTTCAAGGATTCCTTCCCGCGGCCAGTGTGCCGCGGATGGTGAGCTTGTCGAACCACTGCCCCACGCATCGGAATTTCCAAAACCACATCTGCAACTTTCAGCACCGAGGGCGGCACTCCCCGCACTTCCGCACCGAGCACCACCGCAACCTTTCCTCCTTTCACCCGCCGCCGCGCTTCGGTGTACGGAACGGAACCTTTCGCCTGCTCCGCCGCGACAACTGTCCATCCTTCACGCTTCAACTTTTTGAGAAGCGGAACAGTGCTCCTTGCCTTTTCCCACGCCACGGTCCGCTCCGCGCCGAGCGCTACCTTTGCAACCTCCTTCCGGACGTTCCCAAAACGGTCAAGCGGCGTTGGCGTGATGCCGCAGAGATAGATTTTCTCCACTCCCGCTCCGTCGGCGGTGCGGAAAATCGAGCCGACGTTATGGAGACTGCGGATGTTATGGAGGATTACTGCGATGTGCATGAATCAATTCTAGGAAGTCGGACTTCCTCGGGGAAGTCCGACTTCCCCAACATTGGTGAATCTTATCACTGAATTGCAAAATCCGCCGCGTTATTATCGGTGTCCTGCACCGCGCCGCTCACGCTCTTCCGCGTCAAGCGCTGTCCGCCCTCCGGATTCGTCGGGTACACACCCGCTTCGACAAAGGGGTTCACATGCCCTTCCCCCCACGCGAGCGCGTCTATGAGTACGCCGTCAGAATTCAAAAACGCGATGCTGTTGTTCGAGGCAATAGTTTGCGTGCTTGACTCATTCGCGCCAAGCGAGAGCGCGAACCCGTCGCTCGAGTTTGCCCATATAAAATACCCGCCCGCAGCGATGGCGTGCCCAGAGGCGAACACCCGCACTGAGGACTCGCTCCCCGTCTGTGCGCGCTTGCGCAACTTCCACCCGCTGACATCAACCGCGCTTGCGGTCGGATTGTGCAACTTTATAAAATCATTGCCGCTCAGTCCCGTGCCGCCGGTAATCTGCAACTCCGCAATCACCACATGGTTCACCGCGGGTGCCGTGGGCGGCGTGCTCGTGGGTGTCGAGGAAGATTCTTCAACCGCCACGCCGGTTGAGGTCGCAGTCGAAGTAGCAGCGGGAGGGGTCTGCGCGGGAGCGGCAGCCGGAGGGGGCGGCGGAGATGCGGCGCCGGCGTGAAGCGGCGGCGTGTTCCGCATCGAGAACGTCGAATTTTCCAGCTTCGGCGTCCCGCCGGGCGCCCCGCTCGTATTCCAACTCAAGTCAATTGCGCTCCGTTCCATCGTTTTCTTCGCGGCGTTCTCTCCCGCAGGCCACCCGCGCGACGCATCCACCTCGTCCACAAGCACGCACTGCGCATTCAAGAGTTGCAGCCAATCGCCGCCGTTCTGCAGCACGCCCGCGTAGAGCTTGTCCGCGGGAACATCCGGCACCGTCGCATCATCGCTCCGCTCGAGGAGAAACCGCGCGCCTTCCGCAAGGAAATCGCCGGAGTCGAAATCTATTTTGAACTTCCCCGATTTGTTCACAATGCGCCACCCCGTGAGGTCCACATCCACGCCCGCGTTGTTCTTGAGCTCAAGCCACTCGCCCTGCGCTCCTCCGCTGCCATCCTCCCCTCCGTGCGCCGGCGACCCCATCCACGCGATTTCGTCCAAAAGCACAAGGTGTGTGGGATTCTTCCCTGCCGCAAAACCGCATTCCTTATGCGAAACTTCCTCCGGCGCGACGGCCTTTGCCGGAGGCGCGTGCCCCGCCGTGCCCGCCGGGAATCCGTCTGCGAAGGACAGAGGTAAAGAACTCGATACCGCAACAGCCGGGGGCAAGGCAACCGGCACATCCGCCTTCAGAACCGCGGCGGTTTTTTTCTTTACCTCCTTCGCGGGAGAACCCGGTGAACCTGCCGTCTTCCCTAATGGTTCCGGCGCGGCGTCTCCGCCCGCTGGCGGATCGCCGCTCCCCGCAGCGCGGTCGCGTGCGACTTCCATGAACAGCTTCCCCACGGGGCGCCCCGAGGAATTTCCCAAAACGTCCGCAAGAGTCTCCGATACCACCGCTCCCGTGTCCTTCAAGGATGCAGGTTGCCCCGCAAACCGCGTCACGGTGCCGTACGAAACCGCCAATGCCGCCGCCGCCACACCGAGCGCGACGAGAATGAGGCGCATATGGTAAGACTATCAAACGTGAAGACTCTCGCAACTACGGAAAATCCGCAGTTGAAACTCTCCTGAAGCCGAGTATAGTAATGTCGTATTCCGCGGTAGCTCAATGGTAGAGCGCTCGGCTGTTAACCGAAGGGTTGGAGGTTCGAGTCCTCCCCGCGGAGCCAGATGATTTTTTTGATTCTCTTATTTTTACTTGCCGCACTCGGCTATTGGGGAAATAAAGAATGGACCCTCTTTTTCGGAGGTGCATTAACAATCCTCGCCTTATTTTTTCTTTCTAATGAACGGAATTGGGTTTAGATTTTATCTCCGGGCTTCGAAGATATGGTGAGCGGCGGGGTGGGATAAAATCTTGTCAATGGTGGGATAGGAATCCAAAATAGCTAGGCAAATCAAGGAATATGGCAATAGTCATCCCCAGCTTCATTGATTTTCCACGAGCCACTCTGTTATAATGGCAATGTGCTTGTGGGGCGTCAGCCCTATTCGGCTAATACATAAGCCGAAAGCAGGCACGACAAAAATACCGCTTCGGCGGTGTTTTTGTTTCAATCCTCATCGGGATTGCCCTTCATGGTTGTATAGAATTTCGTATCTCGGTACTTATTCGTTACCCAGGCGGGAACAACGCTCCAAAAGTGCGCAGTGCCGTTGTCTCCAATTTTTCTGATGATGACTTTAATTTTCCGCCCGTCAACTATTGCAATAATTCCCCAATACTTCACTGGCTTTGTCTTTGTTTCGCGTTTCTTGAAACTCTGTACTACAAATTCTTTGAGTGTTTCTTCAAATTCTTGATATGTGGTAGAAACTTTTACGAGTTTTACGGCAAGCGGGAGCAACTTAAATCTTAAAATCTGAGAAGGTCTTTCTCTTTCAGAGTGCGCTTGCTTGAAAATGATGTGATTAAAACCTTCGGAAGTAAAACCAACTTTCTCATTCAAAGCGGGTGAGAAGACACTGCCAATTCCAGTGTAGAACTTCTGGGCGTTCCCCCTTAAGCTTTCGTAGTGAGATACATCTTCCATTTGAAAAATCTTACTCTGCTTTTCAACACCAATCAAACTTTTATATCTCAACTAGGCACAAACAATAGTGAGTAGTGCAGTGGGATAAGTTTATGCATTGGCGTAAGCTCTCAAATCTAGAATGTAAATATACCCATTTTGCCTCTCAAAAATGGTTCTCACATTGTTCACAGTGCGGAGCAGAGAGGAGGAACCACCCACCAAAAGGGCGGTTTTTTCCTTGCGGCCCCAAATTCCGCCAGTGGCGTACTTATGTTCTGAATATACCCTGCGTTGGGAAAAACTGTTCAGATATTCTCCTGTGATACCCTTCAAGGATGCCCCTGCGGAAAAATATCGTGCTCTGGCTGAAACACTCCCAGCGGGAAACCTTCACGCCGGCGTATCATAAAGGAGCCGCCTACACCCAGCTCGCGGACTCGCTCGCGGCGCGGCACAATCTTTTCTTCGCGTACGACGCGGGGAGTTACCGCGGCAACGATGTGTTTGCGCCGGTATATGAATATAAGAACGGCGCGCTTCTCCCCTCTCCCACGCAGACAACCGCCGATGCAATCTACAACCTCGGAAACATCCCGCAGGAAGATTTCAAAACGCTCCGCGCGGGCATCACCAACACGCCTGCCTTCAAAAAATTCTGCGCATCAAAGCGGGATATGTACGAATACCTCCGCGAATTTTCGCCTCTCACCATTCCCGTCGCGACCGAGGCGGAATTCTTCTCCGCCATCGAGCGCATCCCCACCGAGACCTTCGTTTTCAAACCCAACACGGGCACCAACGGGGCGGGCGTATGTATTTTTGAAAAAAAGAATGTGGTTATTACTCCAGAGATGCGAGTGACGCTCGCGCAGGGCGCACTCGTCCAAGAATTCATAGACACCGCACGCGGGATTCCCTCAATCTGCGATTCGTACCATGACCTCCGGCTGGTGATGCTGAACGACGCCGTGGCACTCACCCATGTGCGCATTCCGGAAGCGGGAAGCCGCATCGCAAGCTATCAACGGGGCGCGTCTATCCGGGAACTTTCGGTGGACATGCTCCCGCAGGAAATCCTTGCCTTCGCCGCGGCGGTGCATAAAAAAGTTTCCGCCCGCTTCCCGAAACCGATGTACTCGATGGATATCGGCATAGGCACGGCAGGACTCCGCCTCTTTGAGCTGAACGGCCACACCGCATTCCCCTGGCCCGAGTTCGCCTGCAGAAACTCATTCATTGAACACCTCGTGGCGCATATTGAGAATGCGTAGGGAAAATCGCTATTCTGGCACATGCATGATAGAATGGCTCTATGGCAGTATCCGCAAAGGTAAAAACCGGCTTGGATAAAAAGTTTCAGAAAATCACGGCAACACCCGCAAGCTTTGACTTCTTCGTGGCTATCCACGACTTTGTGGAGCACATTGAAGCACACGCCTCGCTTGCGAAGGGCCTCTCGTCCCGGCTGAAATCCAATCGGGAGCTCAATATTCCCAACAAGTACAACCACCTGAAACAGATTTACCAGGGGCTTGAAGATGCGCACGACACCTCGGGCAGGGACTTGGGGCACGCGCGCTACGCGGTGCTTATCGAGCTGAACCGCATCAAGATAAACGACGTTTCGGAGAGCAACTCATTCTGGAAAAAGCGCGAACTTTTCCGGAAACTCACCGGCGAGATTTACCGGCAACTCACTTCCGATTTGGCACAATAAACCCCGCCCTTTTGGCACATGCCAAAAGGGCGGGGTTTCAAACCTCGGAGGAAAAACTACGCGCGCGCCACGCCCGTGGCACTCGGGCCTTTCTCGCCCTCGACGACTTCAAAGGTGACGGCATCGCCCACCTTCAGCTCGTCGAACGCCACACCCTGCAATTCTTTGGAGTGAAAGAAAAGGTCCTTCGCCGCGCCCTCGCGCGCGATGAAACCGAATCCCCTTTCCGTAAGCGTCTTGATTGTTCCTTGCATGTGATTGTATTACTTTATGTACCGAGAAACTCGACCATGTCTCTGTAATCGGAATGTAACGCAATCATAGCCCATATCCCGGAAATGGGGAAGGGGGTATACTCACACCATGCAAAAACCAGGTTCGCTCCAAAAACAAGACGACTGCCCCATCTACCTCACCGCAGACGGGCTCCGGCGGCTCAAGGACAAGCTCGCCCACTTGAAATCCTCGCTCCCTACGCTTATCACGGAGACCGCGCGCACCGCCGCCTATGGCGACCGTTCGGAAAACGCGGAATATAAAGAAGCAAAGTCCCAGCTCCGGAGGACGCATAACCAAATCTGGAGCATTGAAGCACGGCTGAAACGGGTGCACATTATTGATGAGAGGCACAATACCCCGGGAATTGTGGGGCTCGGTTCAACGGTGGTGCTTGCAACAAGCGGCTCGACAAACTCATCGCAAGCAGGCAAGCAAATTACCTTCCAAATTCTGGGGCCCCACGAAACCAATCCCGAAAAAGGCGCTATCTCGCACCTCTCCCCGCTCGGCAAAGCACTCCTGCACCGGAAGCGGGGCGACACCGTGAGCGTTGCCACGGAAAACGGCTTACGCATATATAAGGTTCTTGAAATCCTATAAAAATGAAGAGGCCGTCCCACAACTGTGCGGGACGGCACTCTTTATTGCCTTTAGAACTATTCACTTTGCTTCTGATATCGCTTTGACGCACCGATGAGGATATTGCGAAGGGTCCGCACGTTAATCCCCAGCGCGCGGGCAGCGCGGCTGCGATTCCCCTCATGCACAGCGACCACTGCATTCACAATCAGCCCCATGATCTGCCAAAGCGACAACCCTCGATTGGTGAGCGTGGCAACCTGCGCCATGAGCAACCCCCGATTCGCCTCCGTCACCGATTCCTGATTCAGCTCAGCAACAGGAGCAACTTCGGGCTCGGGCAAGGGCATCGCCTCGAAAAGGTGGCTTGGGGAAATAGTGCCTTCGTCCCCCACCAGCACCATTGCCCGCTCTATCCGATTCTTGATCTCTCGCACATTCCCGGGCCACGCATGGCTTTGGATCACGAGTTCGCTTTCCGTCCCGAGCCAAACACTTTTCCCGCACCTCCGTGAAAGCAATGAGGTGAAGTATCGAGCGAAGTGGATAATATCCGCCGGGCGCCTCCGCAAAGGAGGAACGGTGATGGGAAACACATTGAGGCGGTAAAAGAGATCGCTTCGAAATGTTTCTTCCTTCACCATTTGTTCCAACCTTCGGTTCGTCGCGGCGATGACGCGAACGTTGGACCGAAGCACTTTTGTGCTCCCCACCCGCGTGAAGGTGCCATCTTCAAGCACGCGCAAGAGGCGGGGCTGAAGCTTGAGGGGAAGCTCTCCAACCTCATCCAAAAAAATGGAGCCTCCGTTCGCCGCCTCGAAATGCCCACAGTGCTCCATCGAGGCACCGGTAAACGCCCCCTTCTTGTGCCCGAAAAGCTCGGACTCCATGAGATGTTCGTTCTGGTTTGCGCAGCTCACTAACGCGAACGGCTGCCCACCTCGGGAACTTTCCTCATGGATTGCCCGCGCCACAACCGCTTTCCCCACTCCCGTTTCCCCAAAAATCATGACGGTAGAGTCGGTTGCCGCGCATTTCCGCACCCATTCCTCAACTTCCCGCATCGCCGTATCCGGGCACTGCGCGAGGAGTTGCATTGCACTCGTGCGCAATTTCAACTGCTGCTCTAATTTCTGTTCCATACCTTCCTCCTTCCATTGGTTGATTGTTTTCCCTCGTGCATCACCTGCACCAGCCCTTCCGAAATCTGAAAAATGAGTTTTCAAATTAACATGCGTTGATACTACTCCCGCGTGCGCAGCGCGGTCAACAGAAAAGAGTCCCGCCATGGCGGGACTCTTTTGCAAGCCATCCGAACGCAACCAATGCAGGAAATCCGCTATTTGGATGAAGAATTTCCCGATTGAGGTGAAAAGGTTGCCCACCATTCGGAACAGCCATTCGAAGAGTGCTCCGATGAGGTTCCCAATCCATTGCACTATATCGCCCAGCATGCCGAATACCGTACCGACGACGTTTGCAAGCAAAACCCCCGCGTTCCGCTGCGGCTCCGCCCGCCCCACTTCAATCGGCGTGGATGACGGCGTGCTCGTCGCAGAAACCGGAGCGGCGCTCTCTGAAGACGGTGCCGTCGTTCCCGAAACCGGAACAGTCCCCGTCGCCGACGACGCACCCGTTGCGCCGCCTTGCGTGCCTGCGCGATACGCCGCGAGAATCGCCGCTTCGTCCGCAGTAAGCGCCTCCGGAGTGCCGCAGAGAAGTTCGTTTATTTTGTGGAGCGTGGTGATGTAAACGTACCCCGTCGGATTCGCCGCGCCCCACGGCTCCAAAATGTCCGCGGCATACTTCCGCTGGAACGCCACCACCGCGTCGAACGTCGCTTGGTCAAACGTCCCACTTATCTCCACGTCCGCCGCTTGCTCGTGGAATCGGAGGAAGTATTGCACTTTCATCACTTCAAACGGGTCATTGTTCCCGCCGATGCGCATGTAGTTCTCTATGCGCACGCAGGCGGGAGAAGGTATGAGATACGACGTCGCGCCCGCCATTGCCACCTGATTCCGAAGAGCTGCGGGAGCTGATTGTGTCCAGTCCACCGTCCCGCCGTATCCAACGCTCACCGAAGGACCCCATACCGGCGCTGGCGGCGTGGTGCCTCCTCCCCCCTCAATGGGCGGAGTCGATGTCGCCGTCGGAGGAGTAGACGTAGTGATGACAGGCGGCGTGGAGGTAGTAACTACCGGAGGAGTTGAAGTGGCGATGGGCGGCGTAGACGTCGCCACCGGAGGCACCGTCGTGTCACCATCATCGTCATCCTCTTCTTCCTCGTCCCCCGCGCTCCCGGGCGTTATGCCGTCACTGCCGTTTTCGGAAGAGCTGTTGGACGCCGGAGGAGCCTGCGCGCTCACACTATCACCTCCGTTTTCGGATGAAGCGTCTCCAGCGGGAGGAATCTGCACGTTCACGCTGTCCCTTCCATTTTCAGACGAACCCGTCGCCACGCCCGTTTCACCAACAGACACTGCATTACCTCCATTTTCGGAAAGGCCGTTGAGTGCGGGAGGAATTTGTACGGCTATACTGTCGGCGCCGTTTTCTGAAGAACCGCTCGAGACAGAAGTTTGGACGGAAACAGTACTGTCGCCGCCGTTCTCCGACACGCCATTCGCACTACTCGAAATTCCCGAGGTGATTCCATCATTGCCGTTTTCGGAAGTTCCTCCTGCCGTCGCACCGCTTCCCGCCCCAATCCCGTCGCTGCCGTTTTCGGATGCTCCCGTTGACGCCGTAACTACCGCTCCCACGTCTACCTGACCGGCAGGCAAGCTTTCCTCGCCGTTTTGGGATAAGGCATTCGCCGCGCCTCCATCGGCACGCATTGCGGATTCCTCGCCATTCGTGGAAGACGCGATTGCCGCTCCCCCCTCCAGGCTCGCTCCGCCGTCGTCGCCGTTCACCGATGCTCCAATAGCCGTGCCGCCTGCTCCCGCGCCCGCGCCGCTCTCGTCGCCATTCCGCGACTCGCCGGTCGCCGTACCTGCAGAGGGAGAGACCGTGAGCGTATCTTCTCCATTTCCGGATACCGCCGTCACGGAACCTGAAGAAGCCGTGGGAAATTCCTCACCGTTTGCCGAGGCGCCCGCCGGCTGCCCGGAGACTTCCACACTCCCTCCGAAATTCTCCGAGACGCCGCTTGCCGCACGTATCTCTGGGGAAGTGAAGTTCTCGTCGCCCCCGCTCTCCGACACCGCTGCCGGAGTGAACGACGAAGAGTCGGCACCATCGTCTCCGTTTGAAGACAGCGCACTTGCCTGCGAGGTAAGAATCTCCTCCCCGTTCGCTGGCGCTGCCGCCGCCTGAAGCGGCGAAGATAAGTCGTCCCCGTCGTTTGCAGATGCTCCGCTTGCCTGCCCCACGGAAACGCTGATGCCTGCCTGGCCGGTAGGCAGGCCGTCGCCGCTGTTCTCCGACATCCCCACTGCCTGCCCGCTCGCGATTTGGCACGACATAATCGCCAGTATGCTCGCGCAGAGCAACGCATGCGCGCTGCGCTTCCCTTGTACATGCATCATGTTTCTGTGAACAGAACCCATTTGGAATGAGTTCTGCTACTCTCGACCTTTGATGGTCCGGCAGGAGTACGACAATCGTGGACTGCGAAATGTCCCTGCCGGGCTCGTGAGTAGACCCCGATGGGGTCTGGACAAGCCGGGAGTTGTGAAGATACAGATGTATGGTTTTCAAAAAAACGCGACCCGTCTTAGGGGTCATGCGCGCTCTTAATGTGCAAGCACAAAAAGAGCGCGCCGAAACAATTTTGGTGTTTATATCCCCCGTTACGGCGCCGCCGTTTGCCGCAGACGAAAGAATGCAACCGAGTGATGCCGAAGTTCGTTGGTGAATGACCCCCCTGCGCCATACGTTACCGGCACCGGCGTCCATATTTCCTTGGGCAGGAACCCGTAGAGAATCTGGTACCCGAATCCGCCGGGCTGGCCGATGACATCTAAGGCATACTTGTCTTTTTCCACCAGACGGACATTCAGGCGCGGCGCCGTGGTCAGCAGCACCGCATCGCTGCCGAGAACGGTCCCGTCGGCGTCTCTAAACGTGACGCGAAATGAGACGAAGAATCCGGGCGCCGTAGTGGCGTTCCGGTCCGCCCCGATGTCCGCAACTTTTGCCGCCGCAAACGAACTCGTTGCGCCGAATGAACGAAGTTGATGCACCAGCACCGACGACGACACAGGACTCGTGTCGCTCTCGTACTTTGCGTCATCGCCCGTGTCCGGCGCGCGGTCTCCGCCATAGCTCCATCCTTGGAGAATGTACTGGTACGGGATTTCCGCGCCCGTCGAGGAGTTTATGCCGATGTTCCCTCTGAAGTTCAGCGGAACGAAGGAGGATTGTATTTCAATCTCCCCCTGGCGCGCCGCAAACGGCACGCCGTTCGTGGAGACGGCGGTTACGGGGAACCGCAGGAGATTCCCGAACTCGCCCGCAAACGCCCCGGATGGATTCGGCTGTCCCCGCCACAAATTGAACCCCGTGGCGACCACCATGTCGCTCCACTCAAGGTATCCGATTTTATGCCATGCCGCCGGGTTGTCGGTGCGGTTCATCCCGACAAATTCGCCGCGGAGCCCTCGCATAATGATGTGCTTGTTCACCGCGTAGTTCGGCGATGAACGGGCAACGGACGAGGTGGGGATAATCCTCACCAGAAGCCCTGCCCGCTGAACGCTCTTTTTCGCGATTGAGGGCGCCTGCACGGCTGGAACGGTACTGCTGATGCCGTCCCCGCCGTTTTCCGTTCCTGCGCTCGCCGGCGCAGCGTATCCCGAAAGGGCGGCTCCAAGGAGCGCACCCACCAACATGAGTGTTCTTTTCATTCGTTTTTCCTTTGCCAATCTGCAAAAATCCCTGCGTGCGCGAAGGAAACAGCCAGCTTCCTTACAAAGGCAGCACACGCCCGCCGAAACTCTTGCTGCTGCTGATTTTCTTATACCCGCCGCTTCATGAACATTGGATGAAAAAAAATGCTATACTTATAACTAACCATTAAAGTGTTCAAGCGATTTCTCCCCGCCGCTTTCGCAATTGTACTTGCCGCAGCAAGCATGTCGTTTCCTGCGCGCGCCCAAGAAACGAGCGTAGAAGCGCTCCAGCGGCAAGTCCAAGCGCTTCTTTTCCAAATCCAGGCGCTGCAAACCCAGGTGACGGAACTGCGGGCGGAGCTTGGGGTCTCCCGCGCCGCCGCCTCCCCTCCTCCGGAAGCGGCTTCTCCCGCGCCGGAATTCGCGCGCCCGCTCGCCGTCGGCATGAGCGGCGATGACGTGCGGCGGCTTCAGGAATTTCTCGCGCGCGACCCCGCAGTGTACCCGGAGCGGCTTCTCACCGGCTATTTCGGTCCGCTCACCGAACAAGCGGTGCGGCGCTGGCAGAGAACGCAGGGCATTGAACAAGCGGGGCGCGTGGGGCGCACCACGCTCGCGCGGCTGAATGAGATGTTCGCCGCGGCTGCCCCCGCCTACGCCACTTCGACTGTAGCGCTCTTTGCCACGAGCACTTCTCCGAGCGCCGCCGCCAGCTCTCCTGTGTCCGCAACATCTACCCCTGTCTCTGCCGAACCGTCGTTGTCATCGTCATCGCTATTGTCGTTGTCCGCATCCTCAACTTCCTCATCCTCCACCGCATCGCCGTCTTCTGCAACTGTTTCTTCCACTCCCCCGGTCTGTACACCGGAACTCATGCGTCTTCTCGGGGCAGGATGCATATGGAAAGAAAACACGTGGTTCGACTATTACCAAGTAAGCTACCTTCCCACTCCCACCTCCACGGCTGCGAAGAGCTGTGTCTTGGAGTACGCGACGGGGTGCACCGTGCGGCCAGTCACCTCCACCGCCGCGACTACTGCATCCGCCGCAACGGCAGCGAGCACGGGAACCACCGCCGCCTGCACCTCAAGCCAATATTGGAACGGTTCGGCATGTGTTTCTCTTGCTTCCAGTTCTTCTTCGTCCACTCCGTCCTCCTCGTCTTCCTCGTCATCAACCGCAAGCAGTACCACGCCGGTGACGCTCTCCATCACGATTACCTCTCCATGGGAAAAAATGTATTGGCTGAGGGGAAACACCTACACCATTCGCTGGTCCTCGACGGCTTCCGGCATCGCCGCGAGCTCGACCTACGTGACGGTTGACATGCGGCCAGTCGGTTCGGGGAATACTTCCTATCTCGCAACCGTCCAGAACACCGGAAGCTGGAGCTGGACAGTCCCGTACACCCAGCCGCTCGGCAGTTATATTCTTCGCGCCGTCATGGCCGGTTCCGGCGCCGTTGCGTCAGACGAAGCGAACTCCGAAATTGTCATCACGGCGCCCATCTCAACCGCGCCGGACCCGGCATCGCTCATCGGACACTGGAAATTTGACGGGAGCGGCGCGAACGAAAAGGCCGGTCCTGCGGCAGTAACGGTAGGAGGGGCCTCATTCACCTCAAGCGGCGGGAAATTCGGCGGCTATGCATACATTTCCTCGGCGAGCGACTATGTGCGGATTCCGTACGCCGCCGCCTTTGACCTCCCCAACTCGTTCTCCGTCGAATTCTGGTTCCGCCAGCGCTCGAACCAAAGCAGCAATCAGTCGCTCGTGTACAAAGGCAACCCTCCCAACAACTACAACTTCAACATATTCCGGTATCTCTGGAACGAGTACAACTCCGGCGCGGTCATCACGGGCTACACCGCCGCCTCCACGGGATACTGGACGCAAACGAGTAACGACAACATCCCCGCGCACAACGAATGGCACCACGTGGTTTTTGCAAAAAGCCAGACCTCGCGGGCGTATTACATTGATGGCATCGAAGTTAACTCCGCGTCGGACAGTCCCGTTGCGAAAACTCCCCACAGTGACATTATCCTCGGCAGCCCGGCAATCGATACCGACATCGACAATTTGAAAATCTATAACCAGGCGCTCACGCCGGGAGAAGTGTGGGGTGTCTACAGCGCGCCAACCGCATACGCTCCGAGCGTGCAGGCCCAGCTCGCCGACATTGCGGCGGGGTTCGCCCGCCTCATCGAGCAACTCCGGAGAACACTCGAGCGGTGACGCTCTAAAACAAACTTTGCCCCGGCGGGCGCTTCCGCGCCGCAACTTTTCCCTCAATCGCTTTCTGTAAATCCCTCGCGCGCACTTTCCACTCCCTCCCGATTTTGAACGCGGGAAGCTTCCCTTTGCGGCACCATTCCTGAATGGTGTCTGCGGTGACGCCAAAAAACTTCGCGAGCCGCTCCGCGTCGTAGACCTTCCATTCCTTCTCGCGCGCCTTCCTCATGCGTTCCGGCGCTATCGCCGGGATTGCCTTTAGTATACCACCTCCGCAAAAGTCATTGACGCCGCGCGCGTGCGCCGTACAATGCGACATAGAAACCTTCAACAATCTACACATTAGCACATTATGCAGAACCGAAGCAGAGAAAGTCAGCGACAAGAAATCTTACAGCGCGCCAGAACGCACATCACCGAATTCGAAACTCAACTCTTAGGGAAAGGGTACACTCTCGCGCATATACGCCTCACGCTCGTGTTCGTGTGCGTCGAGCGGATGAAATCGAGAACGAAAAAGGGGCTGGTGTATGCTGACCCGCTCGAAAAATCCGCAAACGAATTTTTCGAACAGGATGTAGAACCGATGCTCCGAGAATTCACAGGGGAAAATGAAGCGGAATTTCTGGCGCTCGAGGCAAAGGTGCACAAACACCTCTCAGACACGATCGACGGAATGTACAGTGGCGTACTCCTCGGGCAAGATGCTGTGCAGCAGAAATCTGCCTTGGTGTGAAAAACCATCCCCGCCGCAAAAAGGCCGAAGGCGCAACCGGAGGTCTTTTTTGTTATAATAAGGAGTACTGAAAGGTCGGCGTAGCAGAGCGTTAAGCGTGAAGTGGTAAGTTGTAAGTATGCTTAACGCTTATCGCTTTACACTTAAAACTATCTTATATGAAAGGTCTTCACATGGTTGCGTTCATCCTCCTCGTCATCGGGGGCTTGAACTGGCTTTTGGTGGGGCTCGGCGCGGGATGGGAAGTGGGGCAGCTCTTCGGCGGTATGGACAGTGCCGGCGCGAAAATCGTCTACGTCCTTGTCGGACTCGCGGCGATTGTGGAAGTCGCGACGCACAAGGGCAACTGCAAGGGGTGCGCGACAAGAGGGGGAAGCATGTAATGATGGGGTGGTCAGTAATCATTGACTATTGATCACTAACCCCGCTCCGACCAAGGTCGGAGCGGGGTTTTGTTTTGCAATCCTTTGACGCCCGCACAATACAGGACTACGCTTAAGCTATCAGCAGCACTCCGACAAGTGAATATGGGTGCAACGAGAGAAAGGAGAGAAGTATGACAGAGCGTCAATTCTCAATCATAACCGCCACGGGAGAAAGCAAGTTCGGAGGGGATCCGGACATCGCGGCGTCACGGGTCATGAGGGAAATGGAGTTTGTACCGACACGAGGACTGGAAGATTCGCCGAACCTCCACAAAAGCGCGAGACCGAAGGATAAAAATACCTTCGTCCGGCTTTTGGGAGATGGAGATACTGCGCGATTCAAAGTCATGCGCAGAGAGGGTGAGTGTGAAAGAGTGCTCGACGAGGGAAAGTTGTACGCAATAGATGCTCCTACGCCGTCAGTACACACCACAACCTTCTATGGGAACGGGGGAAAACTCATCTCATGGGAAATCTGCTGCTTGCCGTTCGCAAAGAGCAACGCCACAGAAGGAAATGAAAAAGTTGTGAAGGGAATCAGCAATCCTCTCCCTCCACCAAATTCCCCCTCACCCAAAAACCCTGACCCTCCGCCGCCGAAGCCCAATCCCTTTCCTCCCCCACCGGAGGATGAAGATGAACCACCGCAACCGCCGAAACCCAAGCAACCGCGAAAACCGCGCAACCCAAAACCAAAGGAACCGGATATGCCACAACCAAACGCAAATGACCGCCTCACTGACCTTCGTCAAAAAATGGACGAGGAGCAAGCGTCAGACAGCGACATCGCCGCAGTAATTGAGACAGAAATGGATAAAGAGGGCAAAAAAGGAGACAACCTCGCGAAGATCGTGGAAGTACTCGGCCGTTCGAATCCATGGGTGTACCGGTATTATCACCTGAGGAATCTTGTCCCAAAACTGAAGCCGCTCATTGATGAGATGGGCATGTCGGTAGCAGTGGAGATTTCCGCCGCGCCGGACTTTAACCAGTGGAATATCTGGCAAAAAGTGAGGCAGGTGGAATCACCCCGGGAACGTCTGAAGGTCGCGCAACAACTCTGTGAAAGACGGGAGGCGAAAACGGATGCGCATAAAGGGTCTGCGGCAAAAAATGACGAAAGGGGCAAACGCCGGACGCAACGCGCGCACCCGCACAACGAAAGTGAGGGCATCGCGGCGATTGACGAATTCGTCCAGCAACTCGCGAAGGCCGACATGAATGGAGGACTAACTTCCGACGCGTTCGCCGCCTTCGTGCGTAGCAAAACCGCCGGGGACCTTGAGGGAACCATCCGCACGCTCGAGGCAAGCCGCAAGAGTATCGGCGAAATCATCAAAGGCGTACTCGCGGCGTACGAGAAAATCGCGGCACCGCTTCTCAAAACCAAGCACTAAACCACTGATGAAAGGAGGGTAAATGACTGAAGAACATAGTTAAGGGCGGACATCCTCGCGGTGCCCGCCCTTACTCGTCCCCGCACAACCGCCCAACCTCACACAATCCAAAATGACGTTGTAATAACGATCGTTATTACAACGTCATTTTGGTGTCCGCTTGGTATCCACTTGGTATCCGCCGCCCGCACCACTCTCGCGCTATATTCCCTCCTTCTGAAACGTCCCATAGTTCGGCATCTCGTGCGTAATCGTAACGTCGTGGGGGTGGGACTCCTCCGCGGCGCCTTCCGAGAGCCGGTGAAAGTCCGCCTTCGCGTGAAGTTCATCTATATCTTTCGCGCCCACGTACCCCATCCCCCGCCGCAAGCCCTCCGCAAGCTGAAGCAACACGCCGCCCACGGCACCACGGTAGGGCACAAGCCCCTCGACGCCCTCGGGGAAATATGACGCCTTCCCCGGCCTCGCCTGGCGGTACCGCTCCCGCGACGCCCTGCTCTGCTGCATGGCGCCAAGCGAGCCCATGCCGCGGTAGTCCTTGTACGTAATCCCGTTCACAAGCACTTTTTCTCCCGGCGCCTCGTCCGTGCCCGCAAACAGCATCCCCGCCATCACGGAATCCGCCCCCGCGCCCAAGGCAACCGGAATGTCGCCCGCGTAGCGGATGCCGCCGTCCGCGCAAAGCGGAATGCCGTAGCCGCGGAGCGCCTTCTCAGAGTTGTGCACGGCGGTTACTTGCGGGCACCCTATGCCCGCCACAATCCGCGTGGTGCAGATGGAGCCGGGCCCCTGCCCCACTTTCACGCCGTCCGCGCCCGCATCCGCCAAGCGCTTCGCCGACTCACCCTCCGAGACGTTCCCCGCCACCACGTCTGTCTTTGGAAACCGCTTCTTCAGTTCCTTGAGCATTTTCAGCGCACGCGGCGTGTCGCCGTGCGCGGTGTCGAGCACGAGCACGTCCACGCCGCGGCTTGCAAGGAGCTCCGCGCGCGCAAGTTCCCCCTCCCCCACCCCGATTGCGGCGCCCACGCGGAGGTGCCCTTCCTTGTCCACATTGTAGCGCGAGGACTCTTCCCCCCCGAGGAGCACCCGCTTCGCATCCGAGAACACATAGACGCCCGTGAGTTTCCCTTTTTTATCCACGAGCGGGAGAAATTTCTTCTTCCGCTTGAGCATGATGCCGAACGCGGCTTTGAGGTTTGTCCCCGCGGGTGCCGTGACCGGCGTCCGCGTCATCACCGCCGCGGCTTTCCTTGAGCGGTCGGTGCAAAACTCGAAATCGCTCCCCGAGAGCACTCCCGCGAGCGTGCCGTCATCTTTGACCACGGGAAAACTGTGGAACCCCCACCCCTGCTCCTCGCGCATCTTCTCGATGTCGCCGATAGAGTCCCCTTCCTTCACGCAAATCGGCTTTTCAATGACCGCATTCAGGTAGAGCTTCACGCGCGTGACGAACGCCGCTTGCTTTTCGGGCAGGAGCCCCGTGTGGATAATCCCCAGCCCGCCGTGCTTCGCGAGCTCAATCGCCATCTTATATTCCGTCACGCGGTCCATCGGCGCACTCACGATGGGGATTTTCAAGGGTACGCGGCGCGAGAACTTGCTCTCGAGCGCCGCATCCGCCGGCGAGGTCTCCGAGTAGCCGGTTTTGAGTCGCACGTCAGCGTAGGTCAAGGCAAGCCCCTGGACCTCGATTTTCGCAAAAAATGCGTCCTTCCTCCGTGCTGCCGCTCTCCTCATGCATCCACCCTACCAGACGAGGACGAAAACGCAACCCATCACCACCGAACCGCCACACACCTTGCGCCCTCAAAAGGCGGGTGTAGGATAGTCGCAGACAGCTTTGAGAAAGCAAAACTATGAACAAAAACGAAAGGGGGCGCGACGCTCCGAAATCAGTCGCATGCGGTGATCAAATTCTATTCAGCGAAGTGCCGGCAACCAGCCGCATCATCTTCACCATGATGCCCAGCGGCCAATGGGGAGAGAACCAGTATTACACAAAGCTCACGACGTACGGCGACCAGGCGTCGCTTGTGCAAGGCGCTGCTGGGTCGTGGGAACTGACCAGCATGATCCGGCCCGCGAAACCCGATGACCTCGCGATAATCGTCGAGATACTCGAAAAAACAATCGGCAGCATATAAAAAAGGAGGGCTTATGGATAAAGAATTGAAGCCCGTTGGTGAACACAATCGCCAGCGGGTTTCTCTTTACTTTACTCCGCGAGCGGCAAGGAGTAGGATGGGCACACGCAACTTGAACAACTTTTAACCAAGAAAGGAGAGTCCTATGCAGGAACTCACCAGAACCGAACTTGAAGATTTTATTCTCTCGCTCGCCGGACTGAATCACGTCACTCTTTTTGCCGAAACTTCCCGAATCGGCGAGATGGTCGCACGAATCAGAGGGAGCCGCATGGCAAGCGCGCGACCGAAACTCCAAACGGGCGACACCATCTCCTTCGGACAGATTGAGGGGAATGTGGTCTTCACGATGAAACCCGAAGGCAAGTGGCGCGCAGACGCCACATTCATCAGGCGCGAAGGGTACCGAGGCGAAGCGCTGCTCGTCGAGTGGATACCGGAAGAAAACATGTGGATGCGGACGACTGCCGCCCGCGCGCCCATCGGCGACAACGAGCAAGTGGCCATCATCGAGGTGCTCGACGCACCGCTCGAGTGAAATACCTCGCGGTTATTTGAAACCACCCTCACCGGTGGTTTCTCCTTGCTAGTCGCTTCATAAAGTGGTAGATTCTCCCCACGTTGCTCACGAATGGATACTGGACGTTCGGGAGTGATAACTCAACACGCAGTATTGAAAATTCAGCAAGCTTCCCGGTATGGAGCAAGCTGAAACAACCGGGGCGCATGTTAGCCCCAAGGAGCACAGATGCAAACAGATGACCTGCGAGCATTGCTCGCAGAATTGCTCGTGAAAGCCGAAAGCACTCGGAGATCGGCGGCGGAAGTGGAAATGATGGCTACTCGGGCGTTGGGACTGCTCGACTCCCCTGTCGACTCCCCTGAAAAGGATGGCAGCGATGTGAAAGCAACGGGATTTGGGAGCGCCGTTGACATCGAGGCCACCACGGCGAGCGGAGCGACAATCGCTGCGGTCAATCGAGAGGCGGAAGCTCTCACTACAAACGTCCCACCGCAACCCCCCGCTACTCCGATTCCCGGAGATGCCGCGGCGGAGATGGACACCAATCCGCAACAGAACGCGACCGCCGAAGAACCCACCCGGCAAGTCGAGACCGCCGAAGGCACGGTCGGGGCTCCAGAACCGGAAACGCCGACTGCCACCCCCGAACCGAAGCCCGAAGAAGAACCAGTGTCCGCTTAACCGACAGCCAAAAAACCCCTCCCCTTCCGGGAGGGAAACAAGCGAAACCCCCACCTTGGGCAACCAGGTGGGCGTTTTGTCTTTAGACGCCTTATATTTTAATACACTTAAAGATTGCCGCACGCAAAAAGGGGCACCATGCCCCCTGCAAAAATGAGCGTATTTTGAAATTTTCCCACTCCCGCGAAGAAAAATACTTACTTATCCACAGAAAGTTTTGGTTGCCGGGGCGGAGGGCAGGTATACTAGAGGTACGGCGAAAAAAATTTTGTATACACCCGCACACCATGGTCATCGAGCAGATTAAGAAGCGGAACGGAAGCATCGTGGGATTCGACCGCACGCGCATCGAGCGTGCGATGGACAAAGCGTTCATCGCGACCGGCGTACCGGTTGAGGAGAAAACGCTCTTTGAACTCACCAACAGGGTCATCGAGGAGCTTGAAGCAAAGTTCGGCGAGAAAATCCCCGGCGTCGAGGACATTCAGGATGTCGTGGAGCGCCGCCTTGCGGACGCGGGCTATTTCAACGTCGCAAAGTCCTACATCGTCTACCGGCGCGAGCGCGAAAAAGTGCGCGAGCGGAAGAAATGGGAAACGCTTGAGCGCGTGGCGCGCCGCGAATTGAGCGTAAAACGCCGCGATGGCTCCGTGGCGCGCTTCGACGTCGCGGAAATCGAGCGCGCGGTGCGAAACGTGGCAAACAAGTATCCGGAAGCGGCAATCAATGTGTACGAAATTTTGGAAGACGTGAAGACAGGGCTCTACGACGGCATCACGACGTCCGAAATCAACCAGGTGGTGCTCATGGCCTTGAAGGCGCGCATCGAGCGCGACCCGGTGTACTCCTCCATCGCCGCGCGGTTTCTGGTGAACGACCTCCACAAAGAAATTTTGGGTGTTGATGAGTTCGAAGAAGGATTCCGTGACGCGCACCAAAAAGGGTTCGCGCAGGCGATGCGGCGGGGCGTCGAGTGCGGGCGCTTCGACGCGTGCTTCCTCGAGGCGGACTTGGAGAAACTGGGCATGGCGCTTGTCCCCTCGCGCGACGCGCTTTTTGAATACATGGGGATGCAGACGCTCTACGACCGCTACTTCATGCGGGACTATGAGCAAAACGTATTCGAAACCCCGCAGTTCTTCTGGATGCGCGTGGCACTGGGGCTCTCTCTCACCGAAAAAGACCGGGAAGCGCGCGCGATTGAGTTTTACGAAGTAATGTCCACGCTCCGCTATGTGCCCTCGACTCCCACGCTTCTCCACTCAGGCACCGTGCACCCCCAGATGAGCTCGTGTTACCTTACGACCATCGAGGATGACCTCGCGCACATCTTCAAGTGCGTGGGCGACAACGCCCAGCTTTCGAAGTGGTCCGGCGGCATCGGGAATGACTGGAGCAACCTCCGCGCGGTGGGCGCGCTTATCAAGAGCACGAACACCACGAGCCAAGGGGTCATTCCCTTCCTTAAAGTGATTGACGCGACCACCGCCTCCATCAACCGGAGCGGCAAGCGCCGCGGCGCCACCTGCGCCTACCTTGAAACATGGCACTACGAAATCGAGGACTTCCTCGAGCTCCGCAAAAACACCGGCGACGAGCGCAGGAGAACTCACGACATCAACACCGCAAACTGGATTCCCGACCTCTTTATGAAGCGGCTCCGCGCGGGCGGCCTATGGACGCTTTTCTCCCCTGATGAGGCGCCCGACCTCCACCACCTCTACGGGAAAAAATTTGAGGAAAAATATGCGGAGTATGAAGCGAAGGCAAGCCGTGGAGAAATCCGCCTCTGGAAACGCGTGAAAGCGCAAGACCTTTGGCGGAAAATGATTACGATGCTCTTCGAAACGGGCCACCCGTGGCTCACGTGGAAGGACCCCTCGAACATCCGTTCTCCGCAGGACCACGCGGGCGTCGTGCACTGCTCAAACCTCTGCACGGAAATCACGCTGAACACCTCCGCTGAGGAAACGGCGGTCTGCAACCTCGGGTCACTGAACCTCGTGCGGCACTTCGTCCCGTTATCCCGCCAAGGCGGGATGCCTCTAACGGGATTCGAGAACGGTGGTGTCATAGATTATGACCTCCTCGCGTCGAGCATTGCGACCGCCATGCGGATGCTCGACAACGTGATTGACTTGAACTACTACCCCACGAAAGAAGCGGAGACATCGAACCTCCGGCACCGCCCCGTGGGGCTAGGGCTCATGGCGTTCCAAGACCTCCTCTACAAGCTCGGTCTCCAGTTCGCGAGTGACGACGCGGTTGAGCTCTCTGACAAGCTCATGGAATTCATTTCCTACCACGCGATTCTCGCCTCCGCGAAGCTTGCTGAGAAACGGGGAACCTACTCAAGCTACAAGGGCTCGAAGTGGGAACGGCAACTCTTCCCGCTTGACACGCTCTCCCTTCTTGAGAGTGAACGCGGCACTCCCACAGGGATTCCGAAAACCGCGCGGCTCGACTGGACGCCGGTGCGCGAGGCGGTCACGGCGCACGGCATGCGAAACTCGAACTGTCTCGCCATCGCCCCCACCGCCACCATCGCAAACATCTCGGGCTGTCTCCCCTCCATCGAGCCGATTTACAAAAATCTCTACGTGAAATCAAACTTCAGCGGAGAATTTACCGTCATCAACAAGTACCTCGTGGAAGAATTGAAATCGCTGAACCTCTGGACCGACGAGATTGCGGAAAAGATAAAATATTACGACGGGAGCGTGCAGAAAATCGCCGAGCTTTCGGAAAACCTCCGCGGGCGGTACAAAGAGGTCTTTGAGATTGACGCGCACTGGATAGTCGCCCACGCGGCGCGGCGCGGGAAGTGGCTCGACCAGAGCCAGTCGGTGAATATCTTCACCGCGAGCGAGTCGGGGCCGTTTGTCTCCGACGTCTACATGGATGCGTGGGAAAAGGGACTCAAAACCACCTATTACCTCCGGACGCTCGGCGCCTCCTCAATAGAGAAAAGTACCCTGGACATCAACAAAAAATTCGAATCTTCGCGCGCAGACACCGCAATCGCTGCAGCGCCGGTCGCGGAAGCGACGCCTGCGAATGCCGACCTCCCCATCAATCCCCAACCCCAGGCGCGCGCCGAATTCGCCGTGGCGCCGGGAGCCGGCACGGGAGTAAAAGACCCCACTATAATCTCCGCAAGCGCGGTGATTCACGTTGCCGAAGGAGGCATTTGCGAGGCGTGCCAGTGAGTGTAATGCGAATACCGCCTTTCGATGTCATTCCCGCGAAGCTTGTCCTCGCGAAAGCGGGGAGCGGGAATCCAGTAGCATCGCGCAATGAACTGTTGCGTCTATATTCTCGCAAGTAGGAGAAATGGGACTCTCTACATCGGCGTCACTTCAAACCTGAAGAAGCGGGTATATGAACACAAACATGGTGTTGTCGAGGGATTCACAAAAAAGTATGGCGTCCACATGCTTGTGTACTACGAATGCACAAGCGACGTGAAAAGTGCCATCGCTCGGGAAAAACAGCTGAAAAAGTGGAGAAGAGCATGGAAAATCAAGCTTATCGAAGAACAAAATCCGAGATGGAAAGATTTATACGATGAGTTATAATGAGCCTGGTGAATAATGCTTCACATTGTCATTATCGGGCTTGACCCGATAATCCAGAACCCTTCAACGGTATGGATTCCCGCTTCCGCGGGAATGACACATACGGGGCGGGAATGACAATCATACAGCGAATTACATATCTTATGGACATCACTAAAAACTCCTTCGAAATCCCCGGTTCTGCTGGCACAAGCGCCGACAAGCGCATTTTGAATTCCGCAACGACCGACCCGAACAAAATTTTGCCCATGAAGTACAAATGGGCGCGCGAGCATTACAAGAAAGGCGTCGCGAACAACTGGATTCCGGAAGAAGTGAACATGCAGAAGGACGTGGAGACATGGAAAAACCCGAAAGCGCTCTCGGAGGACGAACGCCGCCTGATTCTCTGGAACATGGGGTTCTTCTCCACCGCGGAGTCCCTCACCGCAAACAACATCGTACTCATCATCTACCGGCACATCACGAACCCCGAATGCCGCCAGTACCTCCTCCGGCAGGCATACGAGGAAGCGGTGCACACCGACACCTTCATCTACTCCTGCGACACGTTGGGTTTGAATCCCGATGAGGTCTACGGGATGTATGCCACCATCCCCTCCATCAGAGCGAAAGATGAGTTCGTGGTCGCTATGACAAAGTCCATTATGGACCCGAACTTCACGACGGAAGGAACCGAGCACATCCAGCGCTTCGTGCACGACCTCGTGGGTTTCTACGTCATCATGGAAGGCATCTTCTTCTACGCAGGGTTCGTGATGATGCTCTCCTTCCTCCGCCAGAATCGCATGGCGGGCGTGGGCGAGCAGTTCCAGTTCATCCTGCGAGACGAGTCCGTCCACCTCGCCTTCGGCTCCGACCTTGTGAACGCCATCGTGCAGGAGAACCCCGCCATCTGGACGCCGGAGTTTAAAAGCACGCTCACCGGCAACGTCAAGAAGGGCGTGGAGCTCGAGTACGCCTACGCGAAGGATTGCCTCCCCCGCGGCATCATGGGGCTGAATGCAAATACGATTTACGAATACATCAAGTACATCGCCGACCGGCGGCTTGAGCGCATCGGGCTCGCGAAGGTCTACGGCGTGGCGAACCCCTTCCCATGGATGAGCGAAGTGATTGACCTTCGCAAGGAAAAGAACTTCTTCGAGACGCGCGTCACCGAGTATAAAAGCGGCGTGCTGAACTGGGACGAAGAAAAGAAGTAATCGCGCACCTCTCCTCCCCTCACATGAGGGGGAGGTATGGGTGGGGTGAGAAAAAAAGAAGCCCGCGCGTGGCGCTTGCATATGCAAGACAGCGCGGGCTTCCGTGTTTCCAGCGAACACGGCCAGCGCAAACTGACCGCGAACATCAACATAGCGTTGCTGGCCTCCTTGAAATTAAGGCGAGCGCGGGGAAAGCCGCAGTTCAGCTCCGGTGCCGATGCGCTCGCGCCCGGAAGAGTCCCACCGCTTCTCCACGGTGATGCCTTTTCCTTCCGTATCAGCCCCAACCCACACGCCGCTCCCATCGGAAAGAACGTCGGCACACGTTGCACCGACGCCGCGATTTAGATAAAAACCGTGATTGAGGAAGTAGAGCGCGTTCTTCGTCACCTCAACTATCCCCGATGGGACCCAGTAGGATGGGATATTGAGGAGTTTCTTCTGCGCTTCAAGAGACAGATTCAGCGAGCACGGCACTACCTCAATGAGCACTGCGTACCAGTGAAGGTGGCGGCACACGCACGTTGCGGCAAAAGCATCGCGCTCACACCAAGGATGCTCGGCGAGATGAAGTATAGGGAACCCTTCCCTCTCCATGTGATGCCACTGAAGAATGGTAAGCGGCGATTCCATAAATCGGGAGATGCCCAAAAAGAAAAAGAGGGCTTCCCTAATCGTATGCGCTCCGTCAAAAGGCGATGGCGTATAAAGCTCTTCATCGCTCAGAGGGAACGGTTTGATGCAAGATAACTCATCTCCGCTGAATTTTCTGCCAATCCGCTCCCATTCGGCAACGCCGAAGAAGTTCTTGCCTAACACTTCGCGAATTGCAGCCTCGTCCCTTTGTGCACAAACGGAAGTACTCATAAAGAGTCCTTTCTGCGACAAAACTACTTCTTATATCGAGAAGCGCGGCGCGTCTACCACCGCAATCGCCATACACATCAGCGAATGGATGAGACGAGCCCGACACCCACGCTCGGCGCTAATCGCTTAGCGCTAGGCGACACGCGACTCTCGGGCTCGTTTCATCCTGAATTATCAAATACCTCCCTCAATTATACCAAAAGTATGAGGGTGCTTCCGGTTGCTATCAAGGGGGTTCTCGGAGCGCGGCGGCGCGAGAGACAGCGCTGCGGCAGTAAGCCGCAGATAGCGTCCCCGAGAGAGTTGCCGAAAGCGCCCTTACTCCACCACGATTGTCCCTCGCTTCACCGAGTTCAGATGGTCATGATACCGCCATGTGCCAATCTGGTTGAATGTGAGCGACCACTCGCCTCCCGCGGCAACCGCCGTGCACGAATCAAACGCGCTCCCGCCGCACGTTCCTTTCTCCGGATACCCCGTGTGCTCTGGATGCGGGCCCGACGCGGGCCAGAATGCCCGCGAAGAATTGTTTTTGAATGTCACCGTGCCGCCCTTCTTCACCGTCACCGTCGCGGGAGAAAAACCGGCATCGGTATAGATGACTGTCACCGCCGCCGGAACAGGAATTTTTGCCTTTTCTCCTATTTCTCCCCTTTCCCCCACTTCCTCCTTTTCTCCCCGTTCCACCATTTCTCCCTTACCCGCCGCGTCATCAGCGGTACTCGTGCTCACTCTCGTAATTTGTGGAGGGGTGGTCTGCCTGCCCGCGCCAAGCCCGAATACAATAAGGACAATCGCTGCAACCACACCTACAATGATTAAAATTGTTTTGCTCATGGTTTTTATTATACCGCATTGGCTCCTTAAATCGAAAGGCGAACGGAGAGGTTTAACCTCCTGCAGGAGGTTAAACCTCCGAAAATTGATTGAAGGTTGCTGTGGGGTGTCCTGTTGCCACGGGAAAAATGAAACGCCGCGCGGGTGGTTTTATCCACAATCATACGCGCGGCGAGATATCACTTAAGAAACGGGAGGTTCGGGTCCGGGGGCCACAACACGTCCACCAGCCCGAAAAACCCAAGGAGAGCAAGAATACCCATGATGACCACCCAGGCCCACACCGGCATGATTTCCTGCCGATGTGCCCTCACTGACTTAAGGACACCCCTTTGTCTCTCCCTTCTCGTGTCCTTACACCACTCCTTGACGGTGCCTCCTAATCGCGTCGGAGGAAGCCGACGCTCGAATTTGTCGGCCATAGAGGCCTCCTTTCTGGTCTACTTAAGGACCTATGAAAACATATCGCACTTTTTATAAAAAAGTCAAGTTTTCGGTTTCCACAAAAAGAGGACTGCACTTCGCATCCCGGGTCCGAAGTCGGACTTCCTGCAGGAAGTCCGACTTCCCCATATTAATGCCGCACCCCAATCCCAACTGGGGTTATCATCATAGTTATTGTTTGTACTCCGTGTTACAATATCCGCACTCATGGCAGTTTCGCTCGACACGCCGCTCTCCGAACTCGCCTACGTTCCCAAGCGTTTCGTGGGACTCCTCACCCGCATGGGGCTCCGCACCGTCCGCGACCTCCTCTTCCATTTCCCCGTGCGCTACGAGGATTTTTCCGAGACAAAACTCATCGCAGAACTCGATGCAGGCGAGCGCGCCACCGTGCAGGGCACCGTGGAAGACATACATGCCCGGCAAAGCTGGCGAAAGCGATTTATGATTATCGAGGCGAGCATCGCGGACGCCACTGGCTCGCTCCGCGCGGTGTGGTTCAACCAACCCTATATCACCCAACAACTGAAGCGCGGCGCGTCCTACAACTTTTCCGGAAAAGTCTCCGCAAACGAAGAAGGCGAACTCTACTTGAGCAATCCCGCCTTCGAACTCCTCCCGCATGGGCGCGTAGGCGGATCCGAATCGGATTTACCATTTACCAACTACCATTTACCAATTACAAGCTTTCGCCACACCGGCCGCCTTGTCCCCATCTACCCCGAAACGCGGGGGCTCACTTCTAAAGGGCTTCGTTTCCTCGTATTCCCCCTGCTCCACAGCATTGAACTGCTCCCCGAATTCCTCCCGCAGAACGTGCTCCTCAAAGAGAATCTTCCGGAAGTGAACGAGGCGCTCCGCGATATCCATTTTCCCCGCACCCATGAGGACGCCGCGCGCGCGAAGCGCCGTTTCTCCTTCGAGAACCTCTTTCTCCTCCAGCTCTCGAATCTACGGATGCGTATGGAACTCCAAAAAGAATCCGCCCGCCCGATTCCCGTCTCCATCGAGCGGCTGAAGGAACTCGCCGCCGCACTCCCCTTCCCGCTCACCCCCTCGCAGAAAAAATCTCTTTGGGAAATATGCCAGGACATTGCGGAACCGCATCCCATGAACCGGCTGCTCCAGGGCGATGTGGGCTCGGGGAAAACGGTGATTGCCGCGCTCGCCGCAATTCTCGCCGCCGAAGCGGGCCTGCAAACAGCCGTGATGGCGCCCACGGAAATCCTCGCGCGCCAGCATTATGCAACATTCAAAAAAATAGCTTCGAGTGTTGAGCGGCGAGTGGCGAGTGAAAAATGCCCATCACTCACCACTCATCACTCATCTATCGCGCTCCTCACCGCTTCCGAATCCCTCCTCACGACACACAAAGGCGAAGTAGCACTTTCCAAAAAGAAACTCAAAGACACCGTCGCGCGCGGTGAGGCCTCCATCATCATCGGCACGCACGCGCTCCTTTCGGAGAATGTGATGTGGCAGAACCTCGGTCTTGTCGTGATTGACGAGCAGCACCGCTTCGGGGTCAAACAACGAGCCAAACTTGTCCATGGATCGAAGACGCTTCCTCATCTGCTGTCAATGTCGGCGACCCCAATACCCAGAACTCTCACGCTCACAGTATTTGGAGATTTGGATCTCTCCACAATCACCGAACTTCCTCCTGGTAGAAAGCCCGTGAAAACCCACGTCGTGCCACCAGAGAAACGCACGGGCGCCTATCAATTCATACGGAAACACATCAAAGAGGGGCGGCAGGCATTCGTGATTTGCCCCCGCATACAACCTACGCCGATAGACGCAGATGCCACGCAGATGAACGCTGGTGGAAATTATCCGCGTAAATCGGCGTTCCTCAATCCGCGTGAATCCGCGTCCGAGGTAAAGACCGTTACCGAGGAGCATGAGAAACTTTCCACAAAAATCTTCCCCGACCTCCGCGTGGGGATGCTCCACGGGAAAATAAAAGTGAAAGAAAAAGACGCTGTCATGCGCCGGTTCCGCGATGGAGAAATGGACATTCTCGTTTCCACCACCGTCGTGGAAGTGGGCGTGGACATCCCGAACGCGACCATCATGCTCATCGAAGGCGCGGACCGCTTCGGACTCGCCCAGCTCTACCAGCTCCGCGGGCGCGTGGGGCGCGGGGCGCACGAGTCGTTCTGCTTTCTTTTCACCGACTCCGCATCAAAGTCCACCGCCGCGCGCCTCAAGGCAATTGTCGCGGCAAAAAATGGCTTCGAACTTGCCGAATACGACCTGAAACACCGCGGTCCCGGCGAATTCCTCGGAACCACCCAAACCGGTTTCCCCGACTCCGCGATGGAAGCGCTCATGGACCCACCGCTCATCTCCGCTTCCCGCGAAGCCGCGAAGGAGCTCCTCCGCGCCGACCCTGCACTCGCGAAGCATCCTCTTCTCAAACAAAAACTTGAGGAATTCGAACACGCACTGCATCTCGAATAACGACCTAAGATAACACGCCAGAACAACACGTCTAAAACAGTATAAAACATCAATTATCGCTTTTCCCCGTACGTACGGGGAAAAGCGATAAAAAGGGTAAAAGGTAAAAAAGGATGCAGCGTGTGTTACTCCACCCACTCCACGAGGACGCCGCCGGAGCCGCCAGAGCCGCCCGCACCAGAGGATGCGCCGCCGCCGCCGCCTGCGCCGCTGTTTGCCGCTCCCGCACTTCCTCCTCCCGCGCCGCCTGCGGCACGGAACCCCCCGCCGCCGCCGCCTGCAGAAGAACCCGCCGCGCCGCCCGCATAAAGCGGAGATGAAGCTCCTGCGGCATTGCTCCCACCCCCCCCTCCTCCACCAAGCGCATACATTGAGTAAATCCCTCTGCTTCCCACAACGCCGCTCGCGCCTCCCGCGCCACCCAAAACACCTCCACCGGAGCCGCCCGCGGCGCTCCCACCACCCGCGCCGCCCGAGCCACCCGTAGCAGTAATCGTACTGCTTGCCGCGAACGAAGATGCGCCTCCCGCGCCGCCCGAGCCGCCACCGCTTGAACCAGCAGACCCGCCTCCCCCCACTGTTACGGCAATCGCAGACCCCGCCGTAACATTCACTGGCATGTGATATACAATTTCCCCTCCCCCGCCGCCGCCCCCGGTATTGCCCCCGCCGCCACCGCCACCGCCCCAGGCAGTGACCCAGACAAGCGTGACGTTCGCAGGCACGGTAAATGTGCCATTCGCAGTAAAGTACTGCGATTTCGATTTGATTTCCCCCGTCTGCGTCGTAAGGAAACTCTTCGTAGTAAGATCGCTTGAAGCAGTGGGGGTAGTCAAGCCCGTGATGCGCGCGGAGATAGTAAGTACGCCGCCGACCGCCCCCTTCACGAGCGGGGTATTGCGGAAAAGATATGCGCCGCCCAAAAGAAATGCGAATGCGAGCGCGGTGGCAAGGATGGTTTTGATAAATTGGCTCATGGCGATTGGAATATGGAATATAGAATATAGAATGTAGAATGTAGAATGTAGAATGTGGAATGTGGCACTATGCACTCATAAATTCCTTTGCTCCTTTGAGTAACCCGTTGATAATTTTATGCACTTTCACTGACTGCTCAAACACCTCGTCAAATATTTCTCCTTTGAGATACCCAACATCTCTCGCAACGTATAACTGATTCTGCAACTCAACCAAAGACCCTCGCGCAATTGCATAGAAATGAACCTTCTCCTTATACGAGAACCTCCCGAATCCTTCTGCAATGTTTGAAGTTATGGATACCACGCAACGCCGCATCTGGCTTATCAGACAAAATAATTCTTCCTTCAGAAAAGTTTTAGTTGTTTTATACACCATAAGAACAAGTTTATGCCCTTCTTGCCATGCTTGAAGGTCAGTGAATGATTGAATTTTACTCATTGTACTATAGATAATCGGCCACTGAAACTTGGAATGTGGGTTTCTCTCATATTCAAAACGCTGCATTCTGTATTCTAACCGCCATATTCTACATTCCATATTCCACATTCCAATCATTCAATCCATTCCACAATAACCCCGCCGGAGCCGCCGCTGGAGCCGCTGGCGCCTCCCACACCTGATCCACTACCGCCGCCGCCTGCACCGCTGTTCACAGTGACCGTTCCCCCGCCACTATTGCCTCCCGCGCCGCGAAATCCTCCGCCGCCGCCGCCGCCATAGGTTCCATTACTCCCGCCTCCATAGAGCGGCGCGGTTGCACCGGCGGCGCCCGCTGGCGCGCTTGACGCTCCTCCCCCCCCCGCGCCGCCCACCGCGTACACTACAACAGTCCCTTTCGCGCCCGCATTTGCTCCGCCGGAGCCGCCCGCCCCGCCAAGCGAGCCACCCCCTCCCCCACCCGTGCCGTTTGACCCGCATCCTCCTGCCGTTCCTCCGCCGCCGCCCGCCGCAGTGACGGTCGTTGTCGCCGCAAAGGAGGAGGAACCGCCCGTGCCGCCCGCTTGGTTTCCGCTTCCTCCCAAACCGCCGCCACCCACCGTCACCGTGATGCTTGCACCGCCCGAAACCGACACCGGAAACCGATAGATAATTTCGCCGCCGCCACCACCGCCACCGCCACCGGGCTGGCACCCCGAGGGGATTCCCGCGCCGCCGCCGCCGCCGCCCCAGGCGGTGACCCAAACGAGAGTCACGCCCGAAGGCACGCTCAAGGTGGACGTGCCCGCCGTGCTGAAATACTGCGACTTGGATTTGCCGTTTACCGCCTGCTCACTGTAATACGACTTCGGAAACGCGTCTGAGCTTGCCGTCGGACTCGATACGCCGGTGATGCGCGCGGAGATGGTAATGACCCCGTTCACCGCCCCGCGCACGACGGACGTGTCTTTCACAAGATATAATCCGCCGCCCACGACAAGCGCGGCGAGGAGAGCGGAGAGGATAGAATGTGGAATGTGGAATGTGGAATGTGGCTTGGACATTTTCCATATTATTCTATTTTCTGGCTTTTTTGCTTTATTTTCTATGTTCATATTCGTAGAAATTAGCCACTGGAATTTGAAACATGGAATGTGGTATGTGGAGTAGGCGATTGGAATTTAGAATGTGGAATGTGGGTAGGATTCCCCTAGTTCTATTCTAACTTCCATATTCCATATTCTAATCGCCACATTCTAATCACTCAATCCACTCGACCAATACCCCGCCGGAGCCGCCCGCGCCGCCGCGTATCGCACTCTGCGTAAAACTCCCGTCGTTGCAGGGCGCGCCGCCGCCGCCTGCGCCAGTGTTCGCCAAGGCCGACACCCCTATGCTGATACCTGTCCCGCATCCACTGCCTGTTGCTCCTCCGCCGTTGCCACCAGCTCCTTTAAATCCCGCGCCGCCGCCGCCTGCGCCATACCCCGTTCCTCCAGAAAAGAGGGGGTTCTTCCCTCCATTGTAATTATTTGAACCTCCTCCCCCGCCGCCGCCGACCACGTAGAGCGTGGAGCTTCCGTTTCCGCCCGCCTGGCTTGCCGCCACACTTCCTCCAAGTACCCCTGCGCCCGCGCCGCCCGCAACACTGGCGCATGCTGAACGTGAACCACCGCCCGCGCCGCCCGCCGCAGTGACTGTCGTGCTCGTTGCCGCGAATGAGGAGGGGTTGCCGTTGCCGGGTCCGGTGTTCCCAAGCGCTCCCGCGCCGCCCGCTCCCACCGTGACCGCGATGCTCCCGCCCGCCGCAACCGTCACGGGTATCCGATATATCGCTTCTCCTCCCCCGCCTCCCCCGCCGCCGATGGAACACCCCGCATCAGCGCTCGCGGCTCCCCCTCCGCCGCCGCCGCCCCAGGCAGTGACCCAGACGAGGGTCACGCCCGACGGGACCGTAAAGGTTCCGTTTGAAATAAAATATTGGGATTTTGACTTGCCGTTCGCCGTCGCGGCTTCAAGGACGTGAGAGGAAAACGACGGGCGCGCGGAAGAGAAAAAATTGCCGAATACAAACGCGCCGCCGATGACGAACGCGAAGGCAAGGGCAGTGGGAAAGAAAATGCGGGTGATTTGTTTCATGGATAACTTGCAGTTGGAATTTGGAATATGGAATGTGGTATGTGGAGCAGGCGATTGGAATTTAGAATGTGGAATGTGGGTAGGATTCCCCTAGTTCTATTCTAACTTCCATATTCCATATTCTAATCGCCACATTCTAATCACTCAATCCACTCGACCAATACCCCGCCGGAGCCGCCGCCGCCGCCCGCCGCGCTTGCGCCGCCGCCGCCGCCGCCTGCGCCGCTGTTCGCGGTACCCGCTGCCCCCGCGTTTCCCGAGGTGCCGCTTGTACCGCCCGCACCCTTGAACCCCCCGCCTCCCCCGCCGCCCGAGTTCCCGCTCACATCCCCTAACGCGCCTCCCGCGTAGGGCGGCGCCGTCGCACCCGTGCCGCTCCCCCCGGTGCCTCCTCCGCCGCCGCCCGCGCCGCCGATGACAAATGCCGCATACACACCGCGGTTGCCCGCATCCGGGCTGCCGCTCCCGCCGAGCCGCCCGCCCCCGCCCCCGCCAGACGAGGTGGAACCCGCGCCTCCTTTCCCTCCCGCGGCGGTCACCGTCGTGCTCGTTGCGGTAAAAGACGACGCATTCCCGCCGCCGCCCGCGCCCCCTCCGGAGGTTCCTCCTCCGCCGCCGCCGCCCACCGTTACTGCAACACTCCCTCCTGCCTCAACGACTACCGGCATCCGATATATGATCTCGCCCCCTCCTCCGCCGCCGCCTTTGTTGCCTCCTCCCCCTCCGCCGCCGCCCCACGCGGTCACCCACACGAGCGTGACATTCGCAGGCACGGCAAAGGTAACGGATGAGGTGGCATACTGCGACTTGGATTTCGCGCCGGTGGACTGCGTCTCCTGATAGTCCTTCGTCACCGCGTCCGAGTTATTTACGGGCGCCGTGACCCCCGTCACCCGCCCCGAGATGGTGATGACCCCGCCGACCGCCCCGCGGACGAAGGGCGTCTCGCGAAAAAATATGAATGCAACACCGCCGAGGAGCGCGACGACAAATGCGACAACAACTACTGAAAATAATTCTTGAAAAAACGTACGGACATTCATATGCCAACTTTTTTCTCCAGACGTGCCACACGGGTTTTGAGTTCGGTGTAGTCAAAATGCACCGTCGCCACGTCGGTTTTTATCTCTTTGAGGTCCGCCCGCATGAGCCGCAGGATTTCTGCCAATTCGTCAAACTTACTTTCAAACTTCCGGTCCATGCCATCGAGACGGCCATCTACACCATCAAGGCGTTTACTCACCACCGCAAATCCCTCCGCCATCTCGCCTCTGATGGCGGTGAATTCCCGCTGGCTCATCGTCGCCAATGTTTCAATGGTAATTTTCTTCGGCATGGACGTAGTATATCACTTCCCCACCTTACCGAGGAAATCCGATTTGTCCACGAGCCCGAACCGCGAACTGTCGAGGGACCCGGCGGGGTCGTCGCCCATGATGAGGTACGCGTTCCCCGGAATTACGCCGCCGTAATCCTTCACGTAGAGCGAGAGGAGGCGGTACTGCTGTTCACCGAGAAGATATGCGGTGCCCTTGGAGTTTTTTGCCGGAGCGCCGTTCACGAGGATGTTCCAGCCATTGCCGCTCTTTTTGAGCTCAAACTTGTCGCCGGGAATCGCTTTCACGATTTTTGCGAGGGGCTGGGTGCCGCCCGCGTAGCCGTAGACCACGATGTCCCCGCGGTTTGCATCCTTGCAGGCATAGTAGCTCTTGACGACTTTCACCTGCGCGCCGCTCTGGACAATTCCCGCGAGCGAGTCGCCCGCGATGGTCATTTTTTCTTCGGTCGTTTTGCAGTCCGTTTGCCCTGAGCCCGCCGAAGGGCCACCTTTGAAGCTAAACCCCGCCGAAGGTCCCGAGCCTGTCGAGGGAACCGTACCACCGCCCCGCATAATGAGCGCGCCGATAATGCCGCCGAGGAGCGCGGCGATGAGGACGGGAAGGTATTTTTTGAGGAGGTCCATGTGTTAAGTATACCAAAAGGGGAAAATGGGGATAAGGGGGTGAAAGAAAAGGGTTGGTGGGAAAAATGGGGGGAAGGGGGTTAAAGGGAAAAGGGTTGAATGGATAAGAGAAAAAAGGGATAAAGGGGAGATAAAGGGATTAAGGGGAGCTCGTTTTTCCTTTTTCTCGCTCCGCCTGCTGGCGGATTCCCTTTGCCCCTATTTCTCCCCTTTCTCCTTCTCCCCCCTCTCCCTTTCGTCCCATTTCCCCCATTTCTGCCTTCTGCTTCATGCCCTGCGGGGTCATCACGAGCCCCATGCGAGCAAGTTGGTTTTGATACCATTTTTCCTCTTCGACCCTTCGCTGTTGCGCCTTCTCGAGAATCAGTCGGTGGTGATCGGCATGAGAAAGGGTTTTCTTTTCTTGCATTCGAGCGAGAAGCGAGGCCTGCAGTTTTTCTAAAAGAAAGTTAAGTTCCTTGCACCGCAAGTAGAGCTGGACCGGCTTGGGCAGGGTCGTATCGAGCGGATAGAAACGCAGGGTTTCGAGCTGGGATTTGGAAATGGAAGAAAAGGGAAGAATGGGAAGAATGGGAAGAATGGGGGGAAGGGTAGAATTTTGCTGACCTATCCCCTTTTCCCCCATTGTTGCCCCTTTTATCCCCTTTGATTCGTACCGGCCGAGGCAGATGTCCGCGCAGTCCTCCTGTAATTCCGCATTTGAAGCGACGGCGTAGCCCAAGAACGTGTAGTATTCATGGGTCGCGTTCCGCTTCCACCCCTCAACGACATTCTGCTTCGTGGAACGCGCCGAGCGGTCCACCCCGTTAGAGGCAGGACATCTTTGATGTCCGCCGCGGCTTGCGCGCGGGCCTCTAACGGGGTCCATCTGGTCCGCGAGTCCGACACCGGTTTTGTCTTTGGGAAACGTGGCAGTGTACGCAAGCGTCTCTGATTGCAGTTCCTCCGCCTTTTTATACGCCAAAATGCGCTTGTACCCGTCGGGACTTTTGGATTGCTTCAGCATGAAATGGGATTAAAGGGAGAAAGGGGGGGTAAGGGGAAAAGCGAGGGAAAAGGGGCTATTCCTCCGGGACCACGAGACCCTGCACACCGTCGTGGTTCTCGTTCGGCCAGTTCGCGGCGTCGAAGCGAGGGGCGGTTAACCTGTAACTTACTTCGTACGTTACCGCGGATAGTCGCGGACTAGACGCGGATGTACGCGGAACAGAAGGCGAGGCGAAAATCGTGAGGCGGTTTGCAAAAACATCCTTCTCGTACCACACCTTGCCCTCGAACGCCGGAGTGAGAAGCACGGTGAGGTTTGCAAAGTTCTTCTTCAATAAAGTTGTCTTCGAGAACAACCACAAGTCAGACCCTTTCTCCAATGTATTGAAGTCTATCGTATATTCGTATCTACTTGTTCCTTGTTCCTTGTCACTTGTCACTTGCTGGAGTGTAACCACTCCAGTGGTCTCTTCCTTCACCCCCGTCATGCCGGGGAGATACGTCGCGTAGCGCGCATCGCCAATCGTGTACACGGGGTCAAATGTCCCTGCGGTAAGTTTCCCTTGCCCGCCGCCGAAGATGGCGACCAAACTCGTCGTGGTGTTCCCCACCGAGAGCAATGCCTGCGGCGAGCTGGTAGCGATGCCGACGTTGCCGGTGCTGCCTTGAATGAAAAGATTATCGCTGCCATTTGCGTTGAAATATAAGTTGCCCGAGCCGCCACTATACATCCGTACATGGCCGCCGCTGTATCCCGAAATCTGACCTACATTGGTCCCTCCCACTTGAAACGCCACCGTCGGATACGAAGTTGCATTGACCGTCAAAGAAGTAATGCCCGTTCCAGAATAGGGACTCGCCGTCCCGATGCCGACGTTGCCGGGTCCTGTTATCTGCACCGCATTTATACCTGCGCCACCATTGGTTGTTTGCAGTATTATTCCACGAGCACCACCATTGCCACCGACACCGAAAACGGCGTTAGTACCATCATCAGTATTCATTAGTGCTACAGTCTGGCTACTATAGTTATTGATTCCCGTCCCGCGCGCCCCGCGAGAGACAATCGCGTCATTCACATCCAAAATTTCCTGCGGCGTGCTCGTCCCGATGCCGACGTTGCCG
>JACPLI010000028.1 GCA_016186635.1 Candidatus Liptonbacteria bacterium
ACCCACTTTTTCCTCTATTTGAAAGAGATGGAATTTCGCTTCAATCATAGATATGAAAATATGCACGCCATTATTATGAAAATCCTTCGTCGAGGTGGCGAACATCTGTACTAGTCCCATAAACAATAATGTCTCATAAGAAGAAAGCTTTTTGGCTCGCGGCTGGAGTGGTGCTCACCGCGCTTTTTCTCGCCCCGATATTCCTGCCGGACTACAACCGCTATGCCGCGGAGGTCATCGAGCACTATCCGGCGCTCGCACCCTTCATAATCATCATATTTCGCTTTTTGGGCGTGGTGCTCGCGCCGCTCCCGGGCGCGCCGGTGGCGTTCGCGAGCATTGCGTTTCTCCCGTGGCAGGAAGCGTGGTTGTATAACTTGGTGGGCGTGGAGCTTGGCTCCTTCTGCGCATTCTTTATTGCGCGGAAGTGGCGAGAACCGATTGCGGCGAAGTTCGCCCCCCTCCAAAATCTCCATACATGGCAGGAGAAGATTTCCGAGCGGTGGCAGTTCTGGGGTTTCGTGGCGCTCCGGGGCATGGCGGCGGTGGTCGTGGACTTTTTAAGCTACGCCGCGGGGCTCTCTAAAATCTCGTTCCGCAATTTTGCGCTTGCGAGCGTGAGTGTGGATGCGCTCGTAAGCATCCCGTTCTTCTACCTCGGGAGCGTGGCATTTTCCTACGGAGCGTACTTCGCCGCCGCATTTGTTTTTCTTTTCGCACTGCTTTTCCTTATCGCCAAATATCGGAAGTAAAGGACTGAGCACTTTACTCCATTCTCTGATATACTTACCACATGAAAGCTATCTATAAAGAAACCCCGCAAGATATTCAAGATAAGATTTTTTCAAAGATGTCGGCTGATGCGCGCGTGGAGGTTGGCGCGAAGCTTTGGGAACTGGCGAAAGCGCTCGTCGGAGAAAAAATAAATTATGGATCGAAGCGACCCCAGACAGCTTCTCGTCGCAATCGCAAAAATTCTTAAGCGATTGCGGATTCCCTACCTTGTGAGCGGCGGCATTGCCGTGCTGATATGGGGGCGCCCGCGGTTTACGGCGGATATTGATATTGTGGTTGAACTCAAGAGCGCGGACATTCCTCGCCTTACAAAAGAACTGCAAAAACTCGGGGAGGGATATTTTGACGAGGAGATGATGAGCGAGGCAGTTCGCACAAGCGGCGAATTCAACTTCATTGACGGCGTGACGGGTGTGAAAGTGGATTTTTGGATGTGGCGAGGAAGCGACCCTTTCGACTTTTCTCGATTCGGAAGGAGAGTGGGCAGAAAAATTCTCGGCGAGACGGTGTACTTTACTTCTCCGGAAGACCTTATCTTAATCAAGCTCAAATGGCATCGGCTGTCTGGTTCCAGCAAGCAGCTGGAGGACGTGGAGTCAATCTTGAAGTTTTCCAAGCGGATGCTCGATGTGCAATATCTCAAAAAGTGGGCGGACAAGTTGGGTTGCGGAGAAACACTGCGTTCGCTTATGAAGAAATGAAAAGATATGCTCGACGCGGTAGTGAAAAAATATAACATTGAATCCATCGCCGTATGGTTCAAGAAGCACTCGCGGAAGCGTGGGAAATAATGCACATCTACTTTATCCGCCACGGGCAAACGACGGGCGACATCGAAGACCGCTACGGCGGGGATTATGACGACCACTTGACCGAGAGGGGAAGAAGCCAGGCAGAGGAGCTCGCGGAGAAGCTCAAAGACAAAGGAATCGAGGCGGTGCTTTCAAGCCCGCTTTTGCGGGCGCGCGAGACCGCGGAGATTCTTGCGAAGCGATTCGGGTGCGCGGTTACGGTGAAGCAACACCTGAAGGAGAGAAGCATGTACGGAGCTCTTACGGGCATGAAACGAGAAGAAGCGAAGAAACTTTATCCCGAACTGGTGGAGCTTGTAAAGAATAGAATGAACACTCTCCCGGGAGCGGAGATGTACGAAGCATTCAGCAACCGGATTCAGCTCGTGGTGCGGGAGATGACGAAAGATATTCGATACGAATGTATTGCAGTTGTATTTCACGGCGGCCCCGTGAAAGTACTGTTCAGAGACGTCCTAAAAAAAGGGGAGATAGGCGACGTTGCCGATTGCGGGTTTGCGGAAATAGAGACGGAGCAGAACGCCTTTAAGGTAAAAGTGCTCGAAGGAATCATTATGCAGAATGATGGGAAATAACTTTTCACCCCTCATTTACCCATTCGTGCGAATGGGTAAATGAGGGGTGGGTGGTGAGAGAGGGAGGAGTAATAGAAGTTGAGAATACCGCGCGCAGGGGTTAGAATAAAGCAAATGAAATGGCGGAAGGGCTGACGGGTCCCGTTAGAGCCCTGCTATACTTACATTGCGGTATAACTTTGTCTTTGCAAAAAAGATATGAGTAGCAAATTACCCGAAGAGCGCGGCTCTAACGGGATGGGTAAAATTGTATCACTCGCCAACTCCGTAAAGTCGCTTTGCGACAACGGGGCAGGGCGGCTTGCTTAGAATTCTTATTATGGCTGACGCAATGGAAAAGATTGTAAGTTTGTGCAAACGCAGGGGTTTTATTTTCCCCGGGTCGGAGATTTATGGGGGACTTGCGAATTCATGGGATTATGGGCCGCTTGGAGTGGAGTTGAAAAACAACATCAAGAATCTTTGGTGGGACAGATTTGTGCACCGGCGCGATGATATTGTGGGCATTGATTCGGCGCTTATTATGAACCCCAAAGTGTGGGAAGCGAGCGGGCATCTAAAAAATTTTTCCGATTTCCTTTCAGAATGCAAAACAGACACATGTCATAATCGCATTAGGATTGATGAATATCTCCCAGTTCAGGAGAGAGACGAGTTTAATGTGAGGATGGCGCACGCTGTCTCCTTATATCAAGCTGGCGATATACATGAGGCAGAAATTGCGGAAATCGATACGAGAAAATGGCTGCACGAAATTTTACTTAGGATTCCATGTCCAGTTTGTAAAAAGAGAAATTGGACTGAGCCAAAGCCATTCTATCTTATGTTTACGACGTTTGTGGGGCCCACTCGAGATGAGGCGGCTATAGTTTATCTTCGCCCCGAGACCGCGCAGGGGATGTTCGTGGATTTCAAAAATGTGCTGGACACGACCCGGAAGACGTTGCCGTTCGGCATTGCGCAGATTGGGAAAGCGTTCAGGAACGAAATCACGCCGGGGAACTTTATTTTCAGAACTCGCGAATTTGAACAGATGGAAATCGAATACTTTATCCCAGTGCCTAAGTCAGACAAAGAATGGCAGAAGTATTTCAAGGATTGGCAGAAGGAGATGTGGGTTTGGATAACGGAGGTGTTGGGACTCGACAAGAGCCATGTGCACGAGCTTGAGATTCCCGATGGCGAGCGGGCGCATTATTCGAAGCGCACGATTGATTTTGAGTATGATTTTCCGTTTGGGAGAAAAGAGCTTTACGGATTGGCATACCGCACGGACTTCGATTTGAAAAATCACTTCAAGGAAGCGCCGTATCAGGATAAGGAGACGGGAGAAAAGATTTATCCGCACGTCGTGGAGCCCACGTGGGGAGTGGACCGCTCGGTGCTTGCGGTGCTCTGCGATTCGTACGCGGAAGATAATGATAGAACAGTGCTCAAACTTCCCATTTCGCTCGCCCCCTACAAAGCCGCTGTGTTTCCGCTCCTTGCGAATAAGCCGGAGCTTATAAAACTCGCGCGAAAGATTTACGAAGATTTGCGCGGGAAATTTATGGTTGCATGGGACGAGCGGGGAAACATCGGCAAACGATATTACGCGCAGGATGAAATCGGAACGCCGTACTGTATCACGGTGGATTTCGACAGTGTAGAGAAGGGGGATGTAACCGTGCGGGACCGCGACACCGCGAAACAGGAAAGAGTGAAGATTGCCGAACTTGGAGATTACTTGAGGGAGAAGGTTTCCCGATAGTTTTCTCGGGGCGCTTATTTTTTCCTCTCACCTTCAACCTTTAACCTATCCATCGATTCCCATGCGCTTTGTAGTGAGGGGGGGCAAACCGCTTCGCGGAGAAATCAAGCTCGCCGGTTCTAAGAACGGCGCCACCAATTTGATGGTGGCGACTTTGCTGACGGACGAGTTGTGCACGCTCCATAATTTCCCCTCGATTGGCGACACGGCGATTACGGCGGAATTGTGCCGGAAAATCGGGAGCGAAATCACGGTGCGCGGCGGGATGGCGACGGTTCACACGCCGAGCATCCGGCAGAGCAAAGTGGCGGAGCTTTCTCGGCGCAACCGCATTCCCATTCTTGCGATGGGACCGCTTCTCTCGCGCGCGGGGGAGGCGGAGGTGCCGATTTTAGGCGGCGACAAGATTGGTCCGCGTCCCGTGGATTTTCACCTTGAGGCGCTTCGCGCACTGGGTGCAACGGTAGAAATTACGGAGAAGAGCTACGTTGCCCGTGCGCCGCAGGGACTTCGGGGCGCGGTGATTCAACTCCCGTTTCCGAGCGTGGGCGCTACCGAGACGAGCATTCTTGCGGCGGTACTCGCGAAAGGGAAGACGGAAATTCGGAACGCCGCGCTCGAGCCCGAGATTATGAGTATGATGAAAATGCTCCAGAACATGGGCGCGATTGTCGAGCTTGGCGCGAACCGCGACATCTACATCGAAGGAGTATCCAAACTTCGCGGCGCGGCGCATGAAATCATCCCGGACCGGAATGAGGCGGTATCTTTCGCATGCCTTGCGCTTGCGACGAGGGGTGAAATCCTCGTGCGCGGTGCGCTTCAGGACCACCTCATTACGTTTTTGAACGTGGTGCGGCGCATGGGAGCGGAATATAACGTGGTTTCGGGCGGCATTGTGTTTTCCCGTCCGTCGCTCCTCCGTGCGATTAGCGTGGAGACCGCGCCGCATCCCGGATTCATGACCGACTGGCAGCAGCCGCTTGCGGTGCTTCTCACGCAGGCGCAAGGGAAATCCACGATTCACGAGACGATTTACGAAGACCGCTTCGGCTACGCCGAGGATTTGCGGGCACTCGGCGCGCGGATTGAAGTCTCAAATGGCTGTGCCGAGGGGCACGCGTGCCACTTTTCCGGCAAGGCGTGCAATCATAGCGCAACCATTGAGGGACCCGTGGAGCTCAAAAGCGACGGAAAGGAATTCCGCGTGCGCGACCTCCGCTCGGGCATGATTAATGTAAGTGCCGCATTAGTTTCAAAAGGAGAGACGAAGATTGAGGGGGTAGAGGAAATCGACCGCGGGTATGAGCGGATTGATGAGCGGCTGCGGAAGCTGGGGGCGGATATACGGAGAGAAGCGTGAAGTGAAAAGTGGTAAGCGATAAGTGGGTTGCTTGGGCTGTATTTCTACGTTACTGTATGAGCAATGTTCGTCACGAAAATCGGAATTGACTTGGGCACCGCGAATACGGTGGTCTACGTGCCGGGGAGGGGGTTCATCATCAATGAGCCGACGATAGTGGCGCTCTCGAAGCCGGACAACACGGTGCTTGCGGTGGGCGGCGAGGCGAAGGAGATGATTGGACGGACGCCCGCGGAAATTGTGGCATACCGTCCTCTGAAGGACGGCGTAATCGCGGATTACTACATCACGAAAGCGATGCTCACGTATTTCATCCGGAAAGCACGCGGGAGGTTCAATATCTTGCGCCCCGAGGTGGTGATTTCGGTGCCTGCGGGCATCACGCAGACGGAGCGGCGCGCGGTGGTGAACGCCGCCCGGGAAGCGGGCGCGCGGAACGCATTCGTGGTGCGCGAGCCGGTCTTGGCGGCCTTGGGCGCGGGGATTCCCATCAACGCGCGCTCGGGGAACATGATTATCAACATGGGCGGCGGGACGTCCGAGGTCGCGGTGATTGCGTTGGGGAATATCGTGTCGTGGACTTCGCTCCGCGTGGCAGGGAATAAGTTCGACCAGGCAATCAGCGACTATATCAAGAAGAAATATGCGCTTGCGGTGGGCGAGCAGACCGCGGAGACGGTGAAAATTCAAATCGGCGCGGCGATTCCCTCCAAGAATAAAATGGAGTACACCGTGCGCGGGCGGGACCTCTTGAGCGGGCTTCCGAAAGACGTGACGATTACTTCCGACGAAATCGCGGAAGCGTTGAATAGCCATCTCCTCGAAATTGCGGGTTCGGTGCAGAACGTGTTTAACGACACGCCGCCGGAGCTTGTGGCGGACATTATGGAGAAGGGCGTGATTCTCTCGGGCGGGAGCGTCCAAATTCACCATCTGCCGGAGTTTTTCGAGCGGTTTCTAGGGGTATCCGCGTACGTCGCCGAGGACCCGCTCTTCTGCGTGGCGCGGGGAACGGGGATTATTCTTAATCATTTGGATACGTATAAGCGCACATTGCTCAACAAGCGTTGAGCAATGAAATCCTAAGCACAAGATCCTAAATCCTAAACAAATTCCAATGACCAAAATCTCAATAATTCAAACGGTCTTGAATTTTGAATATTTGGATTTCGATATTGTTTAGAATTTAGATATTAGAGTTTAGGATTTATGAGCATCATTGGTCACTCACGCGTTATCAAAACTCTAAAGCGTCTTGCGGACGAAAAGCGGCTTGCCCATGGCTACCTTTTCTTTGGTCCGAAGGGGGTAGGGAAGCGGCGCGCGGCGGAGTCGCTTGCACATTATTGCGAGGGGGGAGCGTTTGCCCCCGCGGCACGGGTGCTGAATGACGCGCGGATGGTTGTGCCGGACGAAGAGGGAAGTATCGGCATTGACGCGGCGCGCGCGCTAAAACTTTTCCTCTACGAGCGCCCCAACGTGAGCCCCTACCGGTTGGCGATTGTGGACGAGGCTGAGCGGCTCACGCCGCAGGCGCAAAACGCACTTCTCAAAGTCGCAGAGGAGCCCCCTTCCTCCGGGGTGCTCATTTTTGTCGTGTCGGACCCGGAAGCGCTCTTGTCCACGCTCCGTTCCCGGCTCCACGCGTTATATTTCGGGTCATCTTCTACTCCGAAGTCCGCCGTCGGAGAGTCTGACAACCGAAATCTGGACGATGCCCGGCGGCTTCTTGCCGCCGCTCCGCCCGTGCGCAGGGAGATGATAAAGAAGCTCATTGCGCCGGAGGATTTCGATTTTCCGCGATTTCTCGACGCATGTATTGCGGTGGCGAGTGAGGAAATCGGAAACGGGAAGAGGAATTATGCGCGGTGGCACCGGCTGCTCGCGTTGCGGCACGAATCCGCGCGTGGTACGCTGAACGCAAGGGTACAGTTGCAGGCATTGTTTACTGATAACTAATAATGGATATAGAATCATTCCTTAAATCATTCGAGCAAAGTCTTAAATCGGTACTCGATAAGCTCCGCGAGGCGTTGCGTTTCATACACAGTAACCGCCCGTCGGTGGATTTGGTGGGGGACTTGAAGGTCAACTGCTACGACCAGTGGTTTACGGTAAAACAGCTTGGCGCAATCACCATGCTCCCGCCGCGAGGCATTCAGGTTACCGTGTGGGATAAAGGCGCGGTGGGTTCGGTGACGAAGGCGATAGAAGATGCGAGAATGGGGCTTACTGCCTCGGCAGAGGGTCTTACCGTCCGCGCGACGCTTTCGGCGCTCTCAAACGAGCGTCGAGAGGAGCTTGCAAAAACGGTAAAAAGGGAAGCGGAGGAATCCCGCATCCGCGTACGCGCGGCTCGCGATGAGGCGAATAAGAAGCTCAAAGCTGCGGAAGTGGAGAAAAAGATAAGCGAGGACGTGCTTTTTAAGGCAAAGGAGAAGCTCCAAAAAATAGTGGATGAGGCGAACGAGAGAGTCGAGTCGGCGCTTGCGGCAAAAATCGTCGAACTTCAGGAATAGCCCAATACAAATTCGAAGCACGGAATCCCAATATCAAAATCTCAATACCCCAAACTCTTTGGAATGTGTGGTTTAGAAATTAGGAATTTTATCGTATGCTCATCACCATTATCGTCATCATTGGCCTTTCCGTACTCATCGTGGGTCATGAGCTGGGGCACTTTGCCGCGGCGAAGCTTTTCGGGCTTCGCGTGGACGAGTTTGGATTCGGTTTCCCGCCGCGCATTGCCGCAAAGAAGTGGGGCGAGACGGAGTACAGCATCAACTGGCTCCCGTTTGGGGGATTTGTAAAAATCGCAGGAGAGAATCCTGAAAGCGACAAGGAACATGCGACAAGCAACATGGGGGAGCGGAAACACCTGTTTCATTATCAGCCCGCATGGAAGCGGGTGGTGGTGCTCGTCGCGGGAGTTGCGGCAAATTTTCTTCTCGGGTGGTGGCTGCTTGCCGCGACGCTGATGATGGGAACTTCTCCCGCGGTCATTGTTGCAGGCGTGTCACCAAATTCTCCCGCGGAGGCAGCCGGTTTGCGGGCGGGGGACGTGATACGCGGGTTTAAGACAACGGAGGAATTCGTCGCCTTCGTGGGCGCGAATCGCGGCACGGAAGTTGCGATTCACACCGTTCGCGGCAGCGGAGAGGAAACCTTTACGCTCACGCCGCGGGTGGATCCTCCCGCAGGAGAAGGCGCCCTTGGCGTCCAGCTTGCGGAGACGGGTGCACCTCCGCAGGGATTCTTTAGCGCTCTGTGGGAAGGCTTGAAGAGCGCCGTCTATGTTATTGGGTTTACGTTCCAGGCGTTGGGCGAGCTTCTCCGCAATCTTTTCTCGCAGGGGAGGGTGTCGGCGGACATCGTGGGACCTCTTGGAATCGTTGCCGTAGCGCAGCGGACGGGTTCCTTAGGCATCGCCTACCTTTTTGAACTCTTGAGTCTTATATCGCTGAACCTCGCCGTCATCAATCTCATTCCTTTCCCTGCCTTGGACGGCGGGCGGGTGCTTTTCACCGCCATAGAAAAAATCAAAGGCTCACCGATTCCCCGGCATATTGAGGGAATGGTGAACGGCGTGGGGTTTGTGCTGCTTCTTGCCTTGATGGTGCTCGTCACCGTACGGGACGTGGTGAGGTGGTTTTAGGCACAGCTTTAAGGTTTAAGCGGTAAGCTTTAAGTAAATTCAGGCAAAGTGCTTGATTTTTTATTTTTGCGTGGCATAATGTGACAACGTTTAACGGTCGCTTAACAACATCAACACTGGAATTTTATGGAGACAATCCGCATTAGGACACAAGACGGAAGAGTGGTGGAGCTTACAGAAGAGGAAGCGTCAAATTCCCTTTTCAGCGGGGGATGGAAATGTGCCGAAAGGGAATCGAGCTGAATGAAGGGGAGTCCGCGCTCCGAGTCGGGTGGTGGGCGGAATGGAGCCGAAGCCACGGTGGAGCTTCAACGCCGTTTGTTGAAAAGCAAATCCGGTCGGCGTTGAGTGCCGATTTCAGAGGGTTCCAGGATACTTTGACCACTTCTTTCTAACCAACGCCCCGGCCGAACACAGGTTCGCGTCCGGGGCAGATTTTTGCAGGATTTCAGGGTTGCAGGACTGTAATATCATCACCCTATATCACTTTTCTCCGTACGTACGGAGAAAAGTGATATAGGAGAAATCTAGATATGGCACGTGCTGCCTCCGTTCTTTAGGAAATATTGCTGATGATACTCCTCGGCGCGGTAGAATTTTTGAGCGGGGAGGATTTCTGTAACGATGGTTTTATTTTTATATTGTGAGGATTGCTGAAGTTTTTCTTTTGATGCTTTCGCAAGTTGTTCCTGCTCCGGCGTATGGAAGAAGATTGCCGAACGATATTGCGAGCCAATATCAGGTCCTTGGCGATTTGGGGTAGTGGGGTCGTGATTTTCCCAAAAGAGCCCTAGGAGCTTCTCGTAGGAGATTTGAGAGGGGTCGTAGGTTACTTCCACCGCTTCGGCGTGTCCGGTGCGGCTGCCGCAGACGTCCTCATACGTGGGTGCCTGTCCGCCAGCTGGCGGATGCCCTCCCGTGTATCCCACTTGGGTGGAGATTACGCCTTTCTGCGTACGGAAGAGTTCTTCCACGCCCCAAAAGCATCCAGCGGCGAATGTGGCAACTTGTGTCATGTTAAGAATGATATAATGGGAGAACGTGTTTCAAAAGGTCGCCTTGAATAGGTTTGAGGTTATAGGTTTAAGTTGCAAGCGAATGTTCTAGAACCTTCAACCTAAAAACTATAAACTATTCTCATGGCAGAAGGAGAAAAGGGGGAAGGGACATGTGAATCCTGCGGTCATATGCATAAAGAGGATGGAACCTGCGATTGCGGTTGCTCCGGTTAAGAAAAGCTATTATAATTCGTCGGGGAAAACGAGGGAGCACCCTCGTTTTCCATATCATTATGGAGAGAAATATGCACAAGGAGAGTACTGATGTGTTTGGTCCCGAATACGTCGTCCGCGTGAAGGATGCTGCCCTCGGCATGGAAGGTTTTTTGGTGATTCATAATACTGCCTTGGGTCCCGGGAAGGGGGGTATCCGCATGACGGCGAACGTCACCGAAGAGGAAGTGACGCGGCTTGCGGCGACCATGACATGGAAAAACGCGCTCGCGGGGATTCCCTTCGGCGGCGCGAAGGCGGGGATGCGGTGGCCCGGAGGGACGGATGAAAAGAAAAAGGCGTTTGTGGAGAGCTTCGCGCGGCTTTTGAAGCCGTTTCTGGTAAAGAAATACATTGCGGGACCCGACGTTCAGAGCGGCGAGCGCGAAATGCAGTGGTTCGTGGAAGCGGCGGGGAACTGGCGCGCGGCGACGGGAAAGCCGGCAAATTACTGCATGTCGGTCTTCGGCGGCGAGGGGGAGAAATGCGGCATTCCGCACGAATTCGGGAGTACGGGGTTCGGCGTGGCGCACGCGGCGCGCGTTGCCGCGGAACTCGCCGGAATTTCAATGAAAGGCGCGACGGTCGCGGTTCACGGCTTTGGGAACGTCGGCACCTTCGCGTATCAGTTCTTGACCGAAATGGGCGCAAAAGCGGTCGCCCTCGCGGATGCACGGGGGGCGGTGTACGCAAAGGACGGCTTTCCGCGGCGCATGGTGGGCAAGGTAATTGCGCACCATACCCCGCTTCTGCGCGCGCTCCCTTCGAACCGCATTGCGCCCGAGGCATTTTGGAAAGCGCCCGTCGATATTCTCATTCCTGCTTCTGTCACGGACGTCATTCACGCGGGGAACAAGGATGGCATCCGCGCGAAGATTATCGTGGAGGCGGGAAATATCCCGATGCGCGAGCCGATTGAGCGCGAATTATGGGAAAAGGGGATTCTGATTGTGCCGGACTTTGTGGCGAACGCGGGCGGCGTTATTTCATCCTATGCCGAATACCGCGGGTATAACCCAAAGCGGATGTTCGAGCTTGTGGAGCGGAAAATCGTGCAGGCGACGAGCGCAGTGCTCAAGAAGAGCATGCGCACGAAGCGCAATCCCCGTGCAGTGGCACTCGAAATCGCGCAGAAGAGGGTGGAAGCCGCGATGCAAAAAAAGAGCGGGGATTAGTTTTGGAAAACCAGATTTCCCGCAGAACAACATTCCAACATTCTATAGAATGTTGGAATGTTGTTGCACGACAGATGCTGCCGCTAGCTATTTCACGCGGACGCGGAAGAAATGGCCGAAGAGTTTTTGGTCAATGTAGTGGATTTTCGCGGGGCGGATGACGTAAAGTGCGTGGTCTGACGCGAACTTGTCTGCCCACCGGTATCGTGCGCGGTACCGCGCATATGCGCCCGCGAGATTCTTTCGGGGAACTTTGGATGCGCGCCCTATGATCTGGAGCCCCTTAATTGAATTCGGTTTTCCGGTGTACTGGTTGAACGTCACCGCGACATGCGGGTTTCTGGCGATATCCTTGCAGTGCTTGGTGCGCGGGTTTGAAAAAAAGAAGAGGTTGCAATTTGCATCGTAGGCAAAGAAAACCGTCGCTGCCCAGGTTTTATTACGCAGGGAGGTCGCAAGCGACATGAGGCGGTTTTTTGAGAGGAATTTTATGATATGCGCTTCGTATCTCATATTCGAATTATAACGCGCGCTGGTTTTATATCATTTACCCATTCGTGCGAATTAGCCGATAATGATAAAATGTTCATTTCATAGTAAAGTTATTCAATGCGCGGCAGGAAGAATATGCTTGTCGGGTTCCCGCTCGAGCGTGAAAAGAAACTGCGGAGCATCATGCGGTATAGCAAGTTTGAGGTGATGTGGTATCGCCCGAGTTTGTGGGAGCATGCGCATCGCGTGTCGTGGATTGTGGAGGAACTTGCGCCAATTGCGAAGAAACATTTTAAGAAGTTCGATGGCGAGAAGGCGCGGGTCCTGGCACTCGTGCATGATGATGCAGAAATAGTCATCGGAGACATCCAGGCAGGAGATAAAACGCGCATGTCAAAGGCGAAGCTCGTGCGGATTTGGAAAGACGAATCGAAAGCCATTCAGGCGCTTGCGCGGAGGTATCCGAAGTTTGCAGGGAGATACCGCTACAGAGGTTTACTGCACGAGGCGCTCACCAGGAAGTCCGTTGAGGCCCAAGTGGTGACGTATGCGGATAAGCTTGATGGATACTGCGAAAGCATGCACGAGGTCCTTGCGGGCAATTTTGTTCTTCTTCCCGCACTCATTTTTTACGCCGCGGCTATGCCGCTTTTCCCTTCAAGGTTCCCGCTCCTTAAAAAATTTTTTTCTGATACGCAATCTTCACTCATTGACATCGCTTCATACAACGACTTTCCCATGCATCGTGTGAAACACTATGCGCTGGCGCAGAAGCCCCACACGCGGCGTTCTCTTGTGATTCCGACTGAATTTGCTTTCTACAATCGCTGGCGGGAGCTCAATGTTGAGCATTGGGGAAAGGAAGGGATGCGGCTTCTTACCAAAAGAAGGGAGTAGATGATTAGCTTTGCGGACGGGGGTAGAGTGTGGTACACTGTCCTCGTAGGGTTTTGATATGCGGACGCGGCGATAGTCGTAAACCGCTGTGGTAGTTTAATTTTCGCACGTAACGCATATGAAGATGCAACAGGTTCCTCCGCAGCAGCCGAAGCCGGGACAGCCCGGGCAGGTTGCAGCATAACAAACAAGGCAATTTGTACCCCGCCCATCCATGGATAGGCGGGGTTTTGCGTCAAAACGGGAATGTGGACAAGCGCGCGTATCCCTGCTTTAGTATTACCATCGGTCTATGTCACAGGAAAACTCTTTATTCTCAACCGAGATGGTTATGAAGTTCGCGCTTGCAGCGGTTGTGCTCGCGCTCGCGTACTATCTCCGCGAAATCCTTCTCCTCGTTTTTGCCGCGGGGGTGTTTGCGATGGCGATTGATAAGCCCATTGACGCACTTGAGGCGCGCCGCCTGCCGCGCTGGCTCGCGACATTCCTCATCTATGGCGCCATTTTCCTAATATTCCTTGGTGCGCTTGCGCTTATCCTGCCTCCCTTGGGAATTGAGGTTGCAAATATCGCGGTTACCTATGCGCCCCGCATCCGCGACTTCTTTGGCGAAGGAGGGGGAGCGAGCGCGCTTCTGCCGGTATCGTTCACGCTTGCGGGGCTCATCCAAAATCTTTCCGGAGCGATTTCCGGAGGCGCGGAGCGCGCAGTGCAGATTTTCTTCGCTCTCTTTGGCGGCACGGCGTCATTCATCGTGCTCCTGTCGCTCGCGTTTTTCCTGAATCTTCAGGACCGCGGAGTGCGGCGCTTTGTGCACGCGCTCACACCTCGCGCGCGTCAGGTAGAGGCGCTTGAGCTCTTCGGGCGCATTGAGGCGAAGGTGAGCGCGTGGCTCTGGGGGCGCATCGTAATCTCCGCCATCGTGGGCGTTCTTATATTCCTCGGGCTTTATCTTATCGGCGTGCCCTATGCCTTTACCCTCGGCGTGCTCTCCAGCGTCTTAAATTTCATCCCGTTCATCGGGCCGGTGATTGCGGCGATACCAGCCATTTTCCTCGCCGCTTCGCAGTCATTATTCGCGGTAGTGGGGACGCTCATCATCTTTTTCGTCGTGAATCAGGTGATTGAAGGGTTTGTCCTCACGCCGCTTCTTATGAAACGGGCGCTTGATTTGAATCCTTTCCTTCTCCTTGTTGCTCTCCTCATTGGCGGCCAACTCGCAGGGCTCCTTGGAGTGATTATCGCGCTTCCTGCGGCGGCGATTGTGTTTGTGCTTGTTGAGGAGTATTTGCGGAGCCGCGGGTAGCGAAGATTGTGTTTCGCGCAGTTCCATATCAGCGAATGCACCGGTTTCTATCCCACGTGGGATAGAAACCGGTGCATGGCTACATAATTATGAAGAATCCCGAAGTATTTTACTTCTCCGATTTTTTCCGGAGCGCGTTTGAGAGGATGCGCTTCCGGAGCCGGATGTTTTGGGGGGTTACTTCAACCAGCTCGTCGCCGCCGATGTACTCGATTGCCTGTTCAAGGGAAAGTTCCCGCGGGGGAACAAGGTCGTCGGTCACCGCGTCGGTCTTCGCGCGGAAGTTGGTGAGCTGTTTCTGCTTACAAACATTTACTACGAGGTCCTCCGCTTTCGCGTTTTCGCCGACCACTTGCCCCTCATAAACCTTCGCGCCGGGTCCCAAAAACATCACGCCCCGTTCCTGCGACATCAAAAGGGCATACGCGGTGGTGGCGCCCGATTCATGCGCGATAAGCGAACCGTGAGGGCTTGCGTGAATGTCGTCCCACTTCGGGAAGTAGCCGGCGAAGAGCGTGTTCACGATTCCCGTTCCTTTCGTTTCTATTAAAAAATCATTTCGGAATCCGATAAGTCCGCGCGTAGGGATAAAGAAATGAAAGTGCGCGACGCCTTCTTCGACGCGCATGTTTTTGAGCTCTCCCTTTCGCACGCCCATTTTCTCAATCACGATACCCGAATACTTTTCCGGCACTTCAATCCATACGTCTTCGGCGGGCTCGAGCGTCTTGCCGTTTTCCACTTTATAAATGACTTCCGGGCGCGACACCTGAAGCTCGTAGCCCTGCCGCCGCATCGTTTCGATGATAATCGCGAGGTGGAGTTCGCCGCGTCCGCTTACGACGAAGGAATCGGTGGAGTCCGTCGGCTCCACGCGGAGCGCTACGTCGTTGTCGAGTTCCTTGTAGAGCCGCTCCTTGAGGTTCCGTGATGTGCAGAACTCTCCTTCCGTGCCGGCGAAGGGGGAGTCGTTTACCGAGAACACCATCTTCACCGTGGGTTTTTCGATGGCGATGGGGGTGAGCGGGACGGGATTTATGGCGTCCGCGAGGGTGTCGCCGATGTTGATATTCTCAATCCCCGAAATCGCGGCAATGTCCCCGGCGGGCACTTCTGCAACTTCGGCGCGGGTGAGTCCCGTGAAGGTCATGAGGGCGGTAACTTTTGCGGGCGCCATTGTGCCCTCGCGGCTCACATGCGTGATGGCGATATTGTTCCTGAGCGTTCCCTGATGAACGCGCCCGATGCCGATTCTCCCTTTATAGTTGTCGTAGGCAATCGAGACAATCATCATTTGAAGCGGTCCTGCGGCGTTCGCGCTCGGCTCGGGCACGGTTTCGAGTATTGTCTCAAAAAGCGGCGTGAGGTCAGCCATGGCATTCAAATCCGGGGAGCGTCCCGCTTTGCCGAGTTTTGCCGAGGCGTACACGACGGGGAACTCAAGCTGGGCGTCCGAGGCGCCGAGTTCGATGAAGAGGTCGAGCACTTTATCTACCGCGTAGTTCACGCGGGCGTTTGGTTTGTCTATCTTATTTACCACCACAATTATTTTGTGTCCCGCGGCAAGCGCTTTCTTCAGGACGAAGCGGGTTTGCGGCATGGGTCCCTCCTGCGCATCTACGAGGAGGAGCGCACCGTCCGCCATGTTTAAAATTCGCTCCACTTCTCCGCCGAAGTCCGCATGCCCCGGAGTATCAATGAGGTTGATTTTCACACCTTTATATTCCACCGCGGCGTTTTTGGAGAAAATCGTAATGCCGCGCTCCCGCTCGAGCTCGTTCCAGTCCATAATCATCTCCTGTTCCCCGGCTTTCCCGAGGTCGGTGTCTGATTGCTTCAGGATGTTGTCCATGAGCGTGGACTTCCCGTGGTCCACGTGGGCTATGATCGCAATATTGCGAAGTTGTTGCATGAAGGTAAATAATAAAACGATTCCGCGGAAGCGGAACCGATTCGCGCTCTAAATTATAGCGGGAAGTGCCTCAAATGTCAAACGAAACGTCCCGCTTCTCCTTTTTATCGGATAACGGGACGTTATTTGAAGTATCCTTCTGCGCCGAGGCGCGGTTTTCTTCTCCCTGCCACTGCGCCCTAAAAATGGAAAGGGCGACAAGGATGAGGACTATCCAGAAAGATGATTCATAAGGCGTCATACGCGCATCTTCGGCGCTTCCAGGTGAAGCGCGCATGAGGAATGGATGTGTCATCGCGCCGATTCACGCTTTCCTGAAAAGAAAGCAATGTCCAAGATGGTGCAGGCGCTTTCCGAGCCGTGCTTCCTTATAGTCAATTTCTTGCAAGTTACTATAAAGTTTCTCAATTTCCTCTCGCGTTCGATAATACATCATGTTCCCGTACTTCCCGCGCGCGGTGCGGGCGCCTTTTGCAAACTCATCCCGTTCCGCATCTTTTTCGGAATAGCAGATGAGCAGGAGAACGCCATTCGGCTTAAGAAGCGACGGAAACTGCGCGGCGTATTTTTGGACGTCGTCGTCCGCAATGTGATGGAGTAAACTATAGTCGAAGATAAAGTCGTATTTTTCATTGAGAGTTCCAGCAAGGTTATTCGCGTCGGCGAGGACGAATTTGATGTTAATTCCCTTCTGGTGTGCGCGGTTTTTTGCGACGGCAAGAGCATTCTCGGAAAAATCAATTCCAGTTACTTCAAACCCTCGTGTCGTAAGGTAGATGCTGTAATTGCCGGTGCCGCATCCCACGTCGAGTGCCTCGCCTTTCGGAATGTTGCCGCGCTGAAGTGCCGCGGCGAGTTCCTGCGGGGGCGCCACGATTTCCCACGGGAGCGTCCCTATGTCCCGCGCATACATATCTTCCCAGTGTTTTGCCTTCAGTTCCATATTATTTATCGTCCAAATTCTCCGTGAGTTCCTCTCTTACATCACCCGGTTCTCCTTCGGGAAGGGTATCGCGGAACCCGCCCGCTTGGATGCTCCAAAGCTTCTGGTAGAGCCCGCCTTGCGCGAGAAGGTTTTGATGAGCACCCTCCGCGACGATTTTGCCCTGCTCAAGCACCACGATGCGGTCCATTTTCATGATGGTGGAGAGCCGATGGGCGATAACGAGCACCGTTTTCCCTTCCATGAGCGCTTGGAGGGCGTCCTGAATGAGCGATTCGGACTCGGAATCCAGGCTCGAAGTCGCCTCGTCGAGGATGAGAATCGGGGCATTTTTAAGAATGGCGCGTGCAATCGCCACGCGCTGGCGCTCGCCACCCGAGAGTTTGACGCCGCGTTCGCCCACGTAGGTGTAGTATCCGTCGGGGAGCTGGGTGATGAACTCATGGCAGTGCGCTTTCTTTGCCGCGGCGATCACTTCGGTGTCCTTCGCATCGCGCCGCCCATAGCGGATGTTTTCCATAAGCGTCCGGTGGAAGAGAATCGGCTCCTGCGGCACGAAGGCGATCGCATTCCGCAAATCGTCCTGCGGCACCGCGGCGATGTTCTGCCCGTCAATCAGGATGCTCCCACGAGTGATATCGTAGAGGCGAAGGAGGAGCTTTGTGATCGTGGATTTGCCCGCGCCGGAGGGTCCCACGAGCGCCACTTTCTCGCCGCCGTGGAGCGTGAGGTTGAAGTTATCGAGCACCGGGCGGGAGCGGGGGAATGCGAAGCCGACGCTCTTGAATGTGGCCGTGCGCTTTGTGACCGCGAGCGGCGCGGCGCCCCGCCAGTCCTGGATTTCATGCGGCATCTCCAAAATCTCCACCATCTCCGAGGCATCCGCATACGCATCGAAGAAGCGCCGCAGCTCGCGGTTCAGATTAATGAGCCGCTCGAAGAGCCCGATGAGGTATACCTGAATGAGTACGAAGTCGCCCACGGTAAGCAACCCCCGCTGCCAGAGGAGCACGGCGGCATAGAGGAGCCCAATATTCACGCCTGCCATAAGGATATCGAGCGCTGCCCAAATAAACTCATCGGCATTCCATGAGCGGACCGTCGCCGCGCGCCAGCGCCCGATGACGCCGCGGAAGAGTTTCCCCTCGTGCGCGGCGCCCGAGAACAGCGCCACGGTGTTCTGGTTTGCAATCGAGTCGGCAAGCGCGCCCGCCATTTTGCTGTCCATAGCGGCGCGCGCCGCGCGAAGGGGCAGGCGGAGCCGGGCGACAAAGAGCAGGAGTGCGACGAAGCACGCGAGCCATATGCCAAGGGCGGTGCCGAGCGCGTGGCTGCGCAGGAAGAGTACTATGACTGCGCCAACCGCAAAAAACGCGGTGGGGAAAAATCGCCACGCAATGGCGTCGAATATCGTCTCGAATGCCGCGGCAAACTTGCTCACGCGCCGCGTGAGCGTTCCCGCGAAGCGCGAGATGAAAAACTGATGTGAATGCCGGATGAGATAGTCGAACGCCGATGCATAAAGGTCGGACATCACGCCTGCCTCGATGTAGAGGATGCTGTAATAATTCAGCCGCCGCATGCACCAGCTTATTGCAGTGATAACCGCGAGAATGCCCACGAGCGTGAGAAGTTGCGCGATAATGTCCGTTCCCCGCGCATCGAGCGCGAGGAGATTAAAGAACTGGCGCAGGTAAATGGGAGAGATAAGGTCGGCAGCTTGAATGCCGATGGCGCCGACGAATGTCCACAAGAGAAGCCAAGGACGCCGCCGCGCCTCACGGATGTATGCGCGGAACACGTCTCGCGCCCGGACTTTTGGCTTATGAGTGCTGCGTGTCATATGCGCGAGTATTCTCTTGCGCCAATTTATAAATGGCGAAAAGAAGGAGTGCCATGCCGACAAGTTGTGTGGACGAGAGTGCCGCGTTTTTTATAAAGAACCAGTTCACGAGCACCGCCGCCATGGGGAACCCGAGCTCGGCAAGCGTTGCGACGGAGGCCTTTGTGGTCGCAAGTCCGCGGTAGTAAATGAAGAGCGATACCACGCCGGAGGTGACGGCGATAATGGCGATATAGAAAGCATCTTTTGCGGAAATCTGGGCAACTGCGGGGAATGATGCTTGCCAAAAGTTCAGAATCAGGAGGAACACAAAGGCAAGGACAAAACGAAGCGAGGTCATTACTTTAAAGTCGGCATCGCGGAGGACGTATCTGCCCAAGACCGTCGAGGCGCCCCAGAGAAGCGCCGCGAGGAGCGCCAGCCCCACGCCTGCCGCGTTCGGGTTAAACTGCTCGCCGGGGAAGAGTTCCGGCTTCAGGCTGGGGAAGGAGATAACGTACGCCCCAAAGAGGGCGAGCGCCGCCCAGCCCCAAAAATTCTTTCTGAGTTTTTCCTTGAGCAAACTTGCCGCAAGCCCGATGGCGATAAGCGGCTGGAGTTTTTGAAGGAGGATTGCCACGGAGGGATTCACATAGTGGAACGCCTGCGTAAACGCAACGGAGGCGAGCGCACTGCCGCCGATGGCAATGGCGAGAATCGCGCACCACTGCCGGAGAGAGATATTTTTAAGCGCCGCGCGGTGGAGGAAGAGGAGTGGCAGGACGATAAGAACATCCACGAAGTGCTCCGCGAGGACGATGAAGTTGCTGCTCAATTCCTTCGCGAGATGCACGCGGAAGGGCGCATCCGTTGCCCAGAGCATCGCGGCGAGGAATACGAGGTAAGGACCGTAATTTCTCCTCATAAGGCTTCTAATTTTTCGCCACTATCAAGTGCAGGTGGAAATGCTCCGGAATCGTTTTGTTTTTTTGAGTCGGCTCCATGACGAAATCATAATTTTTGTTGATGTAGCCGGTTTTGAGTTCGCCGATTTCCTTAAGCTCTTTGGCGTTCAAACCGGACTCCGTAACATGCCGGAAGGAGATAATCATATGATGCGCTTCCGCGATTTTGTCGTATGGGAAACTGTTCTCTGCGATTTTCCAAAAACGGAATGACTGGAGCGGGGGTTTGTTGCACAATTTGCATTCGCCTGCAAGCTCGCCGCGGTTTCGGTACGCAGTGTATATTCGCTCCCGTTCTTCGGTGCGCAAGGTTCCCATGAGCCCAAGTATATGGTGAATTGCTTTTTCTGTCATTCCCATGAAAATGGGAATCCAGATTTACCTTGTGAATAAATTCTCGCTCCCCGTTTTCACGAGGACAAGCTCCGTGGGAATGACACGGTACACCTCGCCTATTTCTCCGCTTTCAGCGCGTTCAAAATCTTTTGCACCTTCTTGATACTTGTGCCATCCTCGATGGAAATGGCGATTATCTTGGGATTTAACTTCTTCAGCGCGGCAAGTTTTTTCTTGAGTTCCGCAGGCGAAGCGCAATCACTCTTGGACAGAAAAAGATATTCCGGTTTTTCGACAAGCGCTTTTGCATAAGTTTCCAGTTCTTTCCGGACAATGCGGTAATCATCGGCGGGAGCGGGGGATTCGGCGGAGACGAGGTGGAAGAGAATCCGCGTACGCTCAATGTGGCGCAAGAATTTTACGCCAAGCCCCTTGCCCGAGGAGGAGCCCTCAATCAACCCCGGGATGTCCGCAAGTATGAGTTCGTAATACGCTCCGAGATTCGGCTCAAGCGTGGTGAAGGGGTAATTCGCCACTTTTGCTTTCGCGTTGGTGAGCTCGTTCAAGAGACTCGATTTCCCGGCATTCGGAAGCCCCACGAATCCGACGTCCGCAATAAGTTTCAGTTCAAACCGGAGCGTAAGATGCTCGCCCGGGAATCCGTTTTGGAACTCTCGGGGAGAAGTATTGGTCGATGATTTGTATTGGAAATTGCCTTTGCCGCCGTGGCCGCCCTGCGCGAGAAGTACCCGCTCGCCGACTTTCGTTATTTCAATTATTTTTTCGGCGGCGAGATTATGGACGGCAACTCCCACCGGCACTTTAAGAATAAGGTCGTCGCCGTCGCGTCCGTCCCGGAACTGGCTTCTGCCTTCTCCGCCGTTCATTGCGGCAAATTCCTTCTTGTGCCGGAACTGCCGCAGGGCGCCGATATCCGGAATCCCTTCCGCATACACGCTCCCGCCGTTCCCGCCGGAGCCGCCGGCGGGACCCAGACTCATCATGTTTTTGTTGAACGCGACGGCGCCTTTGCTGCCGTTGCCGGAAACAACCGTGATGGTTATGTCGTCAATAAGCATGGATTCATCCTAACCCATATGCTGATTCGCGGCGAACTGGCGAACTTTATGGCATGAGAAACACCGCCGATTCCAGTGACTCATCCGTTGTGCGTGCGGGCGGCGAAAGCGGCACGCCGTTGCCTTCCTCATATGTATGCATGCACCATATATATACACACGCCGGGATTTCCCGTCCCGGATTTTTGTATTATTATAATAGGCATATGAGGAAAACAACCATATTTTTCAGGGGTATGGGGCGGTGTGTGCTGGGGGTGTTTGCGGCAGCCGCTGCGCTTGCGGCGCTTGAGGCGCATGCGGCGGCGCCCACGCTCTCGCTTGTGAGCACGGGGGGCGATTCCGCGCAAGTGAGCGTCACGGGCGACCCGAATGCGGGAGTGATGCTTTTCTATAACGTGGGGAGCGCGTCGGGGGCGTTTTCCACCACGCTTGGGAGCACGAACACGAGCGGCTCGTTCTCGGCGGCCGTGAGCGCGTCGTCTTACGCAATCAGTCCCGGAAGCTCGGTCTATGTGGTGGTGAACGGTCAGCAGTCGCCGGTGCAGACATGGCCCTCGGCGGGAACCGCCGCCGCGACGGTTTCGGGCGGCTCGCCGACGTTCAGCCAGAGCAGTGTCACGGTGGGCGCGGGGCAGACCATCACGGTGGTTTCGCAGGGGAATGCAACCGGGCTTTACCTCCTCTCGAATTCTTCTCCCACGACGGCAACCGTATCCGCGAGCGGAACCCAAGTCACGATTACCGGCCAGCAGATTGGGGTGACCACTGCGCGGTTCTGCTACATCGGAACCGCCACGAGCTGTTCGGACATTTCGGTGACGGTGGGAGCCGCCTCGGTGGCTACGAGCACGCTCATGCTGGACAAGACGGCACTTGTCCTCGCGGCGGGGCAGGCGGGAGTGGTGAACCTCTCGGGCGGTTCGGGGTATTACATGTCGGGCACGACGAATGCGGTTGTCTCCTCGCAATCAATCAGCGGTTCCACGCTCACAATTACGGGGCTTGCGAACGGCACGGCGACGGTGACGGTCTGCTCCGCCTCGGGCGGCTGCGGCGCGGTCACCGTTACGGTGGGCGCGTCCGCCGCTGCCACGCCGACATGGGTAAAGTTCACTTCGACAAATCCGCCGGTCATGGTGGGGCAGACGGCGACGGTGTCGCTCACGGGCGGCTCTGGAAAGTACACGGTCGGCAACAATCCGAGCCCGAATCTGGTGCAGGCGGCGACGGACGGGAGCACTCTGAAACTCACCGGCGTGGGCCCGGGCTCCGCGTTTGTCACCGTCTGCGATGCGACGAATTCGAATAATTGCGACACCGTCTTTTTCACCGTGGCGGTAGCGGCGGCTACGCCGTTTGCGCCGGTGCAGACAGCCGCTCCGACTCCGGTCTTTGCGCCTCCCGCGCCCGCTGCGGTTGTCGCCGCGCCTTCTCCCGCCGCGGTGCAGACCACGCCCGGCACGCAAGGGACGGTGTCTACGAGCGAGCTTCTCGCGGGAATTCTTTCCATGCAGCGCGAGCTTGCGCAGATACTCACCCAAATTCAGGCAATACAGACGCGGCTTAACCAACTCGCGGCGAGCGTGGCGGCGGGCGCGCCTTCCGGAAGCGTAGCCGCGACGGGCAAATATCAGTTTTTCTATTCTCTCTCGGTAGGTTCAACCGGGAATGAGGTGACCGCGCTCCAAAACCGGCTCACGGCGGAAGGGTACTACTCCGGTCCCGTCACCGGTTATTACGGCTCGCTCACGAAGGCAGCGGTTGCCGTGTATCAAACTGCGAAAGGCCTCCCCGCCTCGGGAGTGCTCGATACGGCGACCCGCGCGGCACTGAATGCCGCCGGGCAGTAGGAGATAAAGAAGTTTCGAGTTGCGCCTGCTGTCCCTCCTGAACAAAATCCGAACTTTTTACCAAACGAATCCTGACGAAATCTGACCGCCTCCGCTTCGCTCCGGCGGAACGCTCGGGCGCGGCGGAATTCCCCCCACACCCCCCTTCCGCCGCGCCCTCGCTTCTGGCATTTCGGCGAAAAAATCCGGTGGCTATTTAATAAATCCCCCGTGTATCAAACAACGATACACGACTTTCCCGCTCAACAAAATTTCTTCTTGACCAGCAAAGTTTACTAAATCACCTTTTGCCGCAAATTGATAAATCCATTCGTTATCAGAAAACTTTGCTGGTCCTCGAACTGGTATTACATCGTCATACTCTTGCATAAGTGCTTGTCGGAGAAAATCGTATACATCTTTCTCGCTTACGTAAGAGTGTTAGGTGCTTTTTACGGGCACATCAATAATTTGTATTGCATCGTCTTTAACCCAAATATATTGGATATCAGTCAAAATAATCATCGGTACTTTCATGTGGTATGCGTATTGCGGCATTTTTGAGTAGCTTTCTTTAAAGGTGTCGGTGCCCCAGTGGGGCATGACGAGGAAGTTTACCAATCCCATTCCTTTTGGGTCGAAGCCGTCTTCCAAATATGTTTCGAGCGAAAGTCCTGGGGCGGTATCTTTTGCCACAATAAAACTTCCCGTACTGGTGCCGATGTAGATGCCGCCTTTTTCAATAAATTCGCGGATAAAAATATCGAATCCGGATATACGGACTTGATTCACCATATGCACCAAACTGCCTCCTTCGACATGCACCACGTCAGCGTTGCCGAGGTCTTGCTTCAATTCTTCCAACTTTTTGCCCGTGATGGAATAGGTAAACGTAGCAAACCCCGCTTTTTCCATTGAAACGCGGTTTTGCTTTGACCAGTCCAGGCTATCATTTTCGCAACCCTTCTCAAGCGGTGTCGTGATATACGCGGTCTTCAAAGTCCCGTTTTTCGCCGTAATTTTTTTGCGGATATCTTCGGCGACACCACTTACTTCCGAGGTGAGGAAAAGCTGTTTCATAGGGGATATATGCTTGAGGGCATTATAACGCTCCTTGTATTCTGGTGCTATTTCAAAGTGGTCCCGTAAAATAAAGTAGCCCCGCTTACGCTTCGCTTCTTCGGGGCACTTGTTTTTCTAACTCGCTTCTCGCTCGAAGAAAAGCTAAGTGCTGCCGGGCCTGGATTCGAACCAGAATAACCACTTCCAAAGAGTGGTGTCCTACCATTAGACGACCCGGCAATGTTTCTCACTCATTAGCAAAAGTACTCTATCACACCTTCTATCCACCCCGCAATTTTTCTGTTAAAATTCGGGTTAAGGGAACTTTCGTGTTGGTTTTTCTCTCATCGGTCGTTGCAAATGGGAGAGGATGACGGACACGAGTGTTTTCTTCTGCCGGAGCCGCAACCCTCGGTGCCGCCGCAGCCCCTCCGCAAGGGCGGTATTCACC
>JACPLI010000025.1 GCA_016186635.1 Candidatus Liptonbacteria bacterium
CCCCGCACATTTTGTGTTTTTGCATGAAGATAGACAATCGGATGTCTATCTTCCGGTCAAGGCAGACGAAAAAGTTTGACTATATCGAGCTTTTTCGTCTGCCGACACTCAAAAAACCAACACGAAAGTTCCCTTAACCCGCAGGTACTCATTTACCACAACAAGGCCGATTACAGCTTCTTTTCAGATCAGTTTCTCATTCATGTATAAGCGCCGTTTTAAATCTCGCCGCCCATGGGTTTTCCCATCGGGCGGCGCGGAATTTTTGCATGCACCATTTTCTATCCCACGTGGGATAGAAAATGGTGCACTGCCGTAACCCCATTCGATGTCCGGAGGCTTAACCTCCTATCGGAGGTTAAGCCTCCGGACTTTAACCTCTCCGTTCCAATGCCGAGCCGAGCGTTTCGTCATCCGCAAACTCGATTTCGCCGCCGGTGGGAAGCCCGCGCCCAAGGCGGCTGATTTTTTTGGCGAAGGGTTCAAGTTCGCGCGCGACGAGCGAGGCGCTGAAGTCGCCTACGGAAGTCGGGTTGAAGCCGAGCACGATTTCTTCCGCTTTTGCTTGCGTCGAACCCGTCGAAGGGCCGAATTCTTTTTGAATGAATGACTTTAACTGCTGGAGCCGCAGTTTTTGCCATTCCTCAAGAATTCCGGTTTTTGCAATCTCGCCGAGAATGAAATAGCGCCCGTTGAACTTGCCGCTATTCTCAAGCGAGAGTAAATCCGTTTCTTTCTCTATCACCATAATGACGTTTTGCGCGCGGCGCGGGTCGCGGCAGATGTCGCAGAGTCCGTTTTCATTCTGATGTACGAAAAAACACCGCGCGCAGGGTTTCACGCTCCGCATGCCGGAAATGGCGTCGCCTAATTCCCGCATGTTGTTCTCGCCCGTGCGGAGAAGGTAAAACGCAAGCCGCGTCGCCTGCCGTGGACCCAAAGAGGGAAGTTCGGAGAGCTTTGCGACGAAGCGCTCAATGGGGTTGGGGAGGCGCATGAGAATTCATTGATAATTGAACATTGGAAATTGATAATTTCATAAGGTGTTTTCTCCCAGCCGGGTTTCGACGGAACGGAACGACGTGCGCTCCGCGTCGAAGTAGAGGTCGACGGATCCCAAGGGACCGTTCCGGTGCTTTGCGATGTTGATTTGGGCGATGTTTTGCTCTTCGGGTGTTACCTCGAGCTTGTCGCGGTCCTTGCGGTAGATGAACATGACGACATCCGCGTCCTGCTCAATGGCGCCGGATTCGCGGAGGTCTGCAAGCCGAGGAGCCCCGCCGCGCTGTTCCACGCCGCGGGAGAGCTGGGAAAGGGTGAGGATGGGGACTTTAAGCTCGCGTGCAAGGGCTTTGAGGCCGCGCGAGATTTCCGTCACTTGCTGGACAATGTTGTCGCTTGAGGTGCGCGGCGTGATGAGCTGGAGATAATCCACGGTGAGCAGCGCAAGCCCGTGCTCCACCTGAAGCCGCCGCGCCATCGAGCGCATCTGGATGATGTTCAGGGAGGGCGTGTCATCAATAAAAATTGTCGCCTGCGAGAGCCGGTCAAGCGCCTGCTGAATGAGCTGGAACTCCGCATCGTCGGTAATTCTTCCGGTAAGAATTTTCCAGAGGGGGACGCCCGACTCCGCCGAAACAAGGCGGTCAATGACTTGCTCGCGGGACATTTCGAGCGAGAAGATGCCCACAGGCACTTTCTCTCTTGTCGCGGCATGCCGCGCAATGTCGAGCATGAGCGAGGTTTTCCCGAGCGAGGGCCGCGCGCCAAGCACGATGAAATCGGATTTCTGGAGCCCCGAGAGAAGGTTGTCGAGCCCCGCAAATCCGGTAGGCACGCCGCGGTGTTTCCCTTTCCCCTGGTGGAGCTGTTCGATGCGCTCGTATGCCGCTTTGAGTTCATCTTTGAGAGGGATGAAGTTCTGCGGCATGGACCGCTGTGATATGCCGAGAATTCTCTGCTCGATGTCGTCGAGGAGGTCTTCCACTTCGCGCGTGGCGTCGAAGGCATGCTCGGTGATTTCGCCGGACGCCTGGATGAGGTCCCGGAGCACTTTTTTCTCTTTTACGAGCTTCGCGTAGTGGTCGATGTGGGACGCGGTGGCGATGCGGTTTGTGAGTTCGGCGAGATAACTCGCGCCGCCGACGTCTTTCAGCACGCCCCGCTCCTTAAGGCGGTCGCCGACGCTTACCACGTCAATCGGCTGATGCTTTCCGTAGAGTTCGAGGATTGCGTCGTAAATCCGCTCGTGGACGGGACTGTAAAAGTCCGCCGGCGCAAGGACATCCGCAACCTTAAAAATGGCGTTTTTGTCTATCAAGATGCCGCCCAAGACGGCCTGCTCCGCCTCAATGTTTTGAGGAGGAAGCTTTAAATTATTCTGCTCTCCTTTTAAAGCCATGATTAGTTAGGAAATTCCAAATTACAAACTCCAAATTACAAACAATATCCAATGTTCAAAATTCAAAGTCCGAACATTTGAATTTAGAATTTGTTTGAGATTTTGAATTTGTTATTTGGTACTTCGTTTCTTTGGCCAAAGAAACGGCCCCGCCGGCGTATCTTCCACCATGTATCCTAGCGCTTCGATTTTCTTCCGCAACGCATCGGACTGGACAAACTGTTGACGCTTCCGAAACACCTCCCTTTCCCCGGCGTATTCTTTGATATTCGCGGGGACTTTGGGAAGAGAAAAGGCAATGCCCAGAAGCGCGAGGCGGGAAATAAGGAAATCCCGCAGGGCGCGGGTTGAGCGGGGGTCAAGCTTCCAGATGACCGAATATGCCGTGCGGATAAGTTCAAAGAGCGAGGCGAGCGCCTTCGGCGTGTTTACGTCATCCGCGAGGGCTGCCTCCCATGCGCGCGCATGCGCGGGAAGGGACAATCTCTTTGAGAATTTCTTCAGTGTGCGGGTTTCAACAAATGAGAGTTTTCCCAGGAATTGCCGTATCCCCTCGAGCGTCTCTTCGGCGGCACGGACCAGCTTTTCCTCATAATCGAGGGGGGTGCGATAGTGGTGGCTCAGAGAAAGAAACCGGAATGCGGCAGGGGAGTGATTCGAAAGAAAGTCCCTGGCGGTGATGAAGTTGCCTAGACTTTTCGACATCTTTTCGCCCCGCACGGTGAGCATCCCGGTGTGCATCCACAGTTTTACGAAAGGAACTTTTCCCGATGCCGCTTCTTGCTGGGCAATCTCGGCTTCGTGGTGAGGGAATTTCAAATCCAAACCTCCGCCATGCACGTCATACTGCGGACCGAAGAAATGCTCCGAAATGGCAGTGTCTTCTATGTGCCACCCGGGGCGCCCTGCGCCGAGTGGCGAATTCCATACCGGCTCTCCTGGCTTCGAAAACTTCCAGAGGCAGAAATCTCCTTTGTTGCGCTTGCCGAGCGAGTCGTCAATTCGGGAAACTGCGTCTTCCGCCTGCGCGGCGGTGCGGCGACTCAACTTCCCGTATCCCGGGAATTGTGCAACATCGAAATAATACCCGTCACTCTCGATTTTGTATGCAGCGCCTTTTGCGGCGAGCCGTTCAACCTGCCCGGCAATTTCGGGGATGAATTTCGTTGCGGCGGCATAGGTGTCCACCGCATCCGCGCCGAACGCGCTCATGTCGCGGAGGTATTCTTTCGTGAGGCGCGCCGAGAGTGCAAGCGGTTTCTCGCCGCGTTCCTTTGCGCGGCGGATTATTTTGTCGTCAATGTCCGTGATGTTCTGAAGGTATGTTACCGCATACCCGCAGCTTCGGAGGTATTTCGCAAAAAAATCGAAAAAGATGTACGTGCGGAGATGCCCGATATGCGTGCGGTCGTATACGGTGGGGCCGCAGACGAAGAGCCGCAAGGGTTTCCCCTTCCGCACAGGAAGCGGTTCCTTCTTCCCCGTGAGCGTGTTCCAAATCCTGATTGTTTGTCCCTTGTTCCTTGTCTCTTGTCGCATGTCGCTTGCCTAGAACCACCCCTTCCTCTTGAAATACAGCACGAGCGCGGACATGCCCGCCGCCATAAGCGCGGCGATAATCCAAAATGAGCCGGGAAGGTCGATAATCGGCGTGCCGCGCGCGGGGATAGTGAGAATCGCCGCAGTAAGCACGAAGGGGAAGGTGAGAAACGAGAGAATCGTAAACGTTTTCATGACCGTATTGATTTTGAGGCTCATAAGCTGGTTGTTCGTATCCTCAAAGTCGTTCACCGCCTCGCGGTAGTTTTCCACCTGGTTCACGATGCGCAGGTGGTCGCCGATGAGGTCATTCAGGTAAATCTCCGCATCCTTCGTCCAAAACTTCATCCCGCGGTGGAGGAGCGACTGGAGCGCCGCTTGTTCCAGGCGCACGATGATGCGGTATTCCGAAATGTCCCGCTTGAGGTACGACACGCGCTCAAGCACTTCTTTCTCTTTATTCTTAAAAAGTTCCTTTCCCACGCCCTCCACTTTTTCGCGGACGTGGCGCAGCTGCCGCTCCTGGAATTCGATGAGCGCCTGGAGCACGTCGTAGAGAAGTTTGAGCGAGCCCTCGGCGTTGATTTCCGGAAGGGAGTCAAGCGCCTCGATTTTCTCGTTATGCACGGCGATGACCGCATGGTGCGTGACAATGAAGTCTATTTCCGTGCGGAGCGTGGTGGCGTGCTTCGGGTCATAGAGCGGGAAGTAATAGACGAAGAAAAGATAGTTCTCGTAGCGCTCCACGCGCGCCCGCGCCGTGGCGGTCTTAAGCTCGTGGAGGATGATGGGATGAATTCCAAACTTCGCTTTGAGGAACTCAATGTCGCGGTCGGTGGGACGGAAGATGCGGAGGAGCGCGGCGCCTTTGGATTTGGGCATGCCATCATTATACAGGAGTAATCGCGAATAATGCGAATGTGGGTTTCAATAACGCGAATCTTGTTTGAGATGATAAATTATTCGCATTATTTGCGGCAATTCGCGATATTAGCGATTACTCCATTAGCACTGTTGACATGAGATTGCTAAATGGTATACTTCAGGAGTATTCGCGAATAATGCTAATCAGGATTCAATAATGCGAATCCATTTGTGGTGAGTGTATCGAGGTATTCGCATTATTTACTTTCCTAATTCGCGATATTGGCGATTACTCCATATGACCCTTACTGTACGAGAAGCAAAAATTTTGAATGCCGCGATTGAGGCATTCATTGAAACCGGAGAACCGGTGAGTTCCCAGCGGCTGTATAACGGCTATCGGTTTGGCATCAAGCCGGCGATGATACGGCATGAGCTCGAGGCCTTGACCGAGGATGGCTATCTTGCCCAGCCGTACCACTCCGCAGGAAGAATTCCGCTTGATAAAGGATTTGATTTCTTCGCGCGTTGTGCGCTCTCCGAGTCTTGCGAGAATAGGCGGCAGGCGCAGAATGATTTCCAGCGCCTCTTTGCCGCGCAGGCGTGGGATGATTTGCTCGCGGAATTTGCAGAAGATTTTGGCGTGGCGGGCGTGCTCGGAGATGCGCGGGGAGAGGTAACGAAAGAAGGGCTTGATTACCTGGTGGAACATCTTGCGTGGGAGACGCCGCAAGAGCTCCAGCGCGTGGTGAGGGATTTCCTGGACGTTGATGAGCGTATCGGAGAAATCATGGAGTCGTGGAAAGGGGCGCCGCTTCAGATTTTTATTGGGAGAAGCCCGGTGACGGAGAGCGAGGAACTCTCGGTCGTTATGGGGCGCTACCAGTCAAAGGACGGGGACGTTGCGCTGTGCGCAATCGGTCCGAAGCGGATGAATTATCGCCGTGTCATCCATGTGATGCGGAATATGGGGGCAAATGAGTAATTTCAAAATTATGGACGACGAACCTCAAAAAGAAAATAAGGAACAGGAAGGAAATGCGGTGAAGGATGAGCGTGTGGGTCAGCATGAAGATAAAGATGAGAATGAGGGAGGTGCTGAACTCCAAAAATGCGTGCAGGAGCGGGATGAATACTTGAAGGGGTGGCAGCGGGCGAAGGCGGACTTTATCAATTACAAAAAAGAGGAGCTGCGGCGCTTGAGCGAAGTTGCGCAGTTCGGGAACGAGGACCTTATCAAGGAGATTATCACGGTGGTGCACAGCTTCGATCTGGCGCTCCGCATAATGGAGAAAAATGGGGGTGCAGATAAGGGAATATGCCTTATCCGTTCGCAGATTGAGGAGGTGCTGAAGAAGCGGGGATTGGTGAAAATACCCGTGAGTCCCGGAGGTGAGTATGACCCTTCAGTTGCCGAGGCGATGCTTGAAGTTGAGTCAGACAAGCCGCCCGGCACGGTGCTTGAGGTGATGGAACCTGGGTATCGGCTGCATGGTAAAGTGTTGAAGCCGGCAAAAGTAGTGCTTGCAAAGTCGAAAATCAACAGCATTAACAACTAATGCCAATATAAGTTATCAGTAATATGTCATACGTTTTACACTCCTATGCCTAAAATAATCGGAATTGACCTTGGAACCACAAATTCGGCCGTTGCCGTCATGGAAGGCGGCGAGCCGAGGATTCTTGAGAATGCGGAAGGGAACCGCACGACTCCGTCGGTCGTCGCCGTGAGCAAGAGCAACGAGCGCCTGGTGGGGCTCCTTGCGAAGCGGCAGTCCATCACGAATCCGAAAAACACTATTTTCTCGGTGAAGCGCCTTATGGGGCGGAAGTTCAGCGACCCGGTTGTCGCCCGCGACCGCGCGTGGCTCCCGTACGAAATTCAGGCGTCTGGCGCCGGTGGCGTCGAGGTGAAGATGGGCGAGAAGCACTACAGCCCAGAGGAAATCTCGGCGTTTATCCTCGGAAAAATCAAGGCGGATGCGGAGGCGAAATTGGGCGAGAAGGTGGAAGAAGCGGTGATCACTGTTCCCGCATACTTTGACGATTCCCAGCGCCAAGCCACAAAAAATGCGGGGGAGATTGCGGGGCTCAAAGTCCGCCGTATCTTGAACGAACCCACGGCGGCGGCGCTGGCGTACGGGTTTGGAACAGGGAAGCAACTCCGACGCCCCGGAGGGGTCGGAACCCTGACTGAAACGCCGGGGAAGAACGAGAAGATTGTAGTATATGACTTCGGGGGCGGCACATTCGATATCTCGGTGCTTGAGGTGGGGGATGATACGGTGGAGGTGAAAGCAACCGGCGGCGACACGCACCTCGGCGGCGACGACTTCGACAAGCGGCTCATCGAGTATCTTGTCGGCGAATACAGGAAAGCGGAAGGGATAGATATTTCAAAGGACCCCCTGGCGCTCCAGCGGCTCAAGGAAGCCGCGGAACGGGCAAAGCATGAACTCTCCACGGCGACAGAGACGGAAGTGAATTTGCCGTACATCACCTCGGACGCCTCGGGACCGAAGCACTTCCTTATTAAAGTTTCGCGCGCGAAGCTCGAGGAACTTGTGCGGGATTACATCGAGCGCTCCATCGAACTTACGCGCGAGACGGTGACCGCGCAATCCCCGAAAGGCGCGGGATTTGCGCTCTCCGACATCAACGAGGTAATTCTCGTGGGCGGACAGACCCGCATGCCCGCCATGCAGGAAGCGGTGAAGCAGCTCTTCGGCAAGGAGCCGCACAAGGGCATCAATCCGGACGAGGTGGTAGCGGTGGGCGCGGCGGTGCAGGCGGGGATTCTCCAAGGAGACGTGAAAGACATTCTTCTTCTCGATGTGACGCCGCTCACGCTCGCCATTGAAACGCTGGGAAGCGTGGCGACGCCCATGATTCCCAAAAACACCACCGTTCCCACCGCGAAAACGCAGGTATTCTCGACGGCGGCAGACAATCAGACCTCCGTCGAGGTGCACGTGCTTCAAGGGGAACGCCCTATGGCGCAGGACAACAAGACACTCGCGCGGTTCATGCTCGACGGCATTCCGCCCGCGCCGCGCGGTGTGCCTCAAGTGGAGGTTACGTTTGACATTGATGCGAACGGCATCTTGAATGTGAGCGCCAAAGACAAGGCGAGCGGCAAGTCGCAATCAGTGAAGATTCAGGCGTCTACAAATCTCTCGAAGGAAGAAGTCGAGCGCCTCAAGAGTGAAGCGTCGGCGCATGCGGCGGAGGACGCGCGCCGGCGGGAGCTTGCGGAGACGAAGAATCAGGCCGAAGCATCGGTCTATATGGCGGAGAAGGCGCTCAAGGACGGCGGCGACAAGATTCCCGCAGACGTGAAAGCGGCGGTGCAGGAAAAAATTGCCGCGCTCAAGAAGGCGAATGAAGGCGAAAATCTTGAAGGAATCAAGTCCGCGCTCGATGCGCTTACTGCGGAAGTGCAAAAGGTAGGGCAATCGTTCTATAATAAGAACCAGGATAATCCTCAAAAAAATGATCAGGGACCTCAGCAGCCTCCACAAGCCCAAGAGTGAGGATGCGGAAAACTTCGCCGCGCAAGTCCCGCAGGAGAAGACCGAACGGACAGGCGGGTTTTATGTTGCGCTCGCGCTTGACGGGCTCACGCTTGCGTTTGCGCTTTGGATGGGCGTGCTGTATGCGAATTTCCTCACGCGGGGCGAGTCGCTCCTTGCGCTCGCGCTCGTTGCGACCGCATTCGGCGCGTGCCTCTCGCTCGGGCTCTATCTTGTAAAGAACACCCTGCGCCGCGCGGGAATCATCGCGGGCTCGACCATCGGGTTTTTTATCTTCGCGCTTTCTTCGGAGAATATCTCGTTCGGATTTGTTGCTGTGCCGGTGACGCTCCTCCTCATCTTTTGGGGAGAGGCGCTCGCGCGCGCCCGCATCGCCAATTCGATTCGCGTGCGGTTCTTGCACGATGCGCGCCCTCTGCTTGCGAAGACCGCAACCGCGCTTGTCGCCGGAGGGGTTATCCTCTTCATTCCCCACTGGACGCCCGCCCGCGCATTTTTTTCCCAGCCGTCATTTGACTCGCTTATCGGCGTTGCGGCGGGAACGCTTGAGCGGCTTTACAGCGAAATCAACTTCAAGGGGACGCTCGAGGAGTTCGAGCAGAGCTTCGCCCGGTATCAGCTGTCCCGGACGGCTGATTTCCGGCGCTTGCCGCCCGCGCGGCAGGAGGAAGTGGTGCGCAATGTCACGGCTTCGCTCAAGGAGGAGTTCGGGAAGGCGCTGCGCGTTTCGCCTTCTGAGGAGCGAGCGTCTTTAAGCAGCGTGTTATACAAAGTTACGCTTCGGAGCGTGGGCGACCTCCAAACGCAGTTTGGTCCCGGCTTTCTTGCGGTTTGGCTTATCGCGCTCTTCTTTGCCCTGCGGGCGGTGGCGGTGGTATTCTCCTGGATTGCGGGATTCCTTGCGCACTTTTTATTTCATTTCTTCCTCGTCGCGAAGGTAATCCGTTTCCGCGGGGAGACGGAAACGCGGGAGGTGGTGGAGTATGTATAGGAGTAATCGCGAATAATGCGAATTGAGGCAAATAACGCAAATAGAATTCGCATTATTGAAGTTTTTTGATTAGCATTATTCGCGAATACTCCAATGAAGGATTACTATAAAATTCTCGGGATAGCGAAGGGCGCTTCGGAAGATGAGGTCAAGAAAGCATACCGCCGTCTTGCGCATCAGCATCACCCCGACAAAGCGGGCGGGAACGAGCAGAAGTTTAAGGAAATCAACGAGGCGTACCAGGTGCTCTCGGACAGGAGGAAGCGGGAAACATATGACCGTTTCGGGACGGCGGAGCCGGGCGCGGGGTTTTCTGCCGGAGCCGGAGGCGGGTTTTCATGGGAGGGTTTTGGGTTCGACCCGCAGGGATTCGGCGATATGGGGGACTTCGGCGATGTGTTCGAGTCGCTCTTCGAGAACCTCGGCGTGCGCCCGCGAAGGAAAACTTACGCGCATGGCTCCGACCTTGAGATAAAAGAGGACATTTCCCTTGAGGAAGCGCTGCGGGGAACCGCGAAGCGCATCGCATTCACCGCGCTGGTCCAGTGTTCCTCGTGCAAGGGCAAGGGAGCCGACCAGGATGCGGGATTCTCGCCCTGTGCAACCTGCGCCGGGCAGGGAGAGGTGCGGGTGGAGCGCCGGACGTTTTTCGGCAGTTTTTCGCAGGTAAAGCAGTGCGCCCAGTGCAGGGGCGCCGGGCAGATTCCGAAGAAGGCGTGCCGTGTATGCGGCGGAAGCGGGCGGGTGAGCGCGCAGCGGGAAGTGGAAGTGGAAATTCTGCCGGGCATTGAGGATGACCAGCTCATTCAGGTGAAAGGGCAGGGAGAAGCCGGTGAGCGCGCCGCCGCCGCGGGTGACCTTTATGTCCGGGTGCGCGTGAAACCCAATCCGATGTTCGAGCGGAGGGGCAATGACCTTGTGGTGAAGCGGGAGTTGAAACTTACCGACGTGCTGCTCGGAAGAAGAGTGGAAATCCCCACGCTTGCAGGAGGTATGCTCCATGTGGAGATTCCACCAAACTTCAACCTCAAAGATATGCTTCGCGTCCCCGGCGAGGGTATGCCGCACTTTGGCTCGTCTCGCCGCGGGGACCTGCTGGTGGATTTTATCCTGAAGGCGCCCGGGAGGATGAATCCAAAGGTAAAAAAGGCATTCGAGGATTTGCTGGGGGAGTAACATTCTGGTATTATTTTCCCGCCCTTTGAGTTGCAGTTCCCTTGTCCACCCATAGCTCAATTGGCAGAGCAGCTCCCTCTTAAGGAGATGGTTCCAGGTTCAAGTCCTGGTGGGTGGACAAGGGAACTTCCTCATCCAGAGGAGATGGTTCCAGGTTCTCCGCCAAAGGCGGATCCGCCTCCGGCGGAAAGTCCTGGCGTGTGGACGGCCCCCCATAGCTCAATGGCAGAGCAGCTGCCTTTTAAGCAGTTGATCTAGGTCCGATTCCTAGTGGGGGGACACGCAAAGGGGATATTTTCCCCTCGCTGCCAATTGTAAGCAGTTGACCTAGGTCCGATTCTCCCGCACATCTTCGCAGGGCGAAGCCCGAGTTAGATGTGCGCGGATCCCGTCTGTCCGTGATGCTAGCTAAGCAATATCGGTATGCGAAGATAAGCGGGATCGCGCCAACTGTAACTGCTCGCTTGGTAGCTCGCGGACAGTTGCGGGACCAGTGGGGGCACCAACAGCGACTTTCGCAATAAACGAGCCAAAGCATTAGGCGTTTTAAAAGATTTGATACAATAGAACTATGAATAGAAGTAGGTCAATAATAAACAATTTACCAATACAAGATTTTAATCTTGTACTTGACCGCTTGGGATTGGAAAAAGCGTGGTATTCAATTTTGGCAGCCAACTTAAACAAAATTGACCGAACAGATTTAAGATATATTCTTGATGAAAAAGAATTTAGAAATATCGAAATTCAAAACTTTGATTTTATTGAGGGCCTGACCGTGGGTGAAATATCGGTGCTTTATGAATACTCGCTTGCTTATGTAGATCGCGACAAGCGGAAACAAGAAGGGCAGTATTTTACGCCGGACGATGTTGCACAAGTGATGGCAAAAAAAACGCTCTCTTTTCCAAAAAATAAAATTTGGATTGACCCCTGCTCTGGCGTTGGGAATTTATCATACTGGCTTATTCAATACCAAGAAGACCAAGAGGATTTTTTGAAAAACAATTTATATCTTATTGACCGCGATAAGTTAGCCTTATTTATCGCACGATTTATTTTAGCAATAAATTTTCAGAAAAAAGACAAAAAATTATTTGAAAACATAAAATCTCGTTTTGTTATTGCCGACTTCCTACTCTCTGATAATTTGCCAAAACACGATTTCGCAATTCTTAATCCGCCATATGTAGTCGTAGAGCCCGATATGCGATTTGAAACTAGCTCGGGAAAAGATTTGTATGCTTATTTTTTGGAAAGAGTTGTACAGACTTCTACTGGTTTTGTTTCAATCACGCCACAAACATTTACAAATGGTCAAAAATTTAATTCTTTAAGAAGATTATTATTAAATAACTTCAGCAATATTGATGTTTATTGTTTTGACAATGTGCCTGATAATATTTTTCGAGGAATTAAATTTGGTTCAACAAACACGAATAAAGCCAACAGCACAAGGGCCGGTATTATAGTTGCAAAGCAAAATGATAATGGGCGGGTTTTCAGAATAACCCCACTTCTTAGGTGGCGTGTTAAAGAGAGGCAAAAACTTCTTGACTCTGTTGATAAATTTTTGGTTCAAATTGAGCCAAGAGAAGATATTTTTCCAAAGTTGCAAAAAGAGTTATTGCCCCTCTATGCTTTTGCAAAGAAACAAGGAAAAATATTGGCTCATTTGGTATCACAACGACCAACACAGTACAAATTGATTGTTCCGTCTACTCCAAGATATTTTATATCCGCCCTTAAAACCCCGGTTGAGAGAACGTCTTTTAAAACATTATATTTTTATAGTGAGAATGAAAGGGATATTGCATACTTATTGCTCAATAGCAGTTATATGTATTGGTGGTGGCGAGTCAATGACGGCGGAATGACAATTTCAGAAAAAACTTTGCTGACATTGCCAGTTATAAGCGAAATTGTTATTGATAAAAATCTTTTATCAAAGATTGAAGAGTCGGAAAAAACAAATGTCGTCATTAAAAGAAACGGGGGGAAGGATAATGAAAATGTAAAACATGACCCCTCGTTGGTAAGAGAAATTAATAAATGTCTTTTCCCGCGCTTCGCAAATGCGCTGGAAACGCTACATAACAATTCTGTAATATAATTTATGGTTTCACGAAAATTCCTTGAGGAATTAGGAAAATTATTGAAGCAATTACCGCCCCTGTGGGACGGCCGTAAAGCAATTGCTGAAATGCGAAGAGCGGGTTACCCGCACTGGAAACAAATGGAGTGGATTGGTTTTTACTTCCAGTTTCTTTGCGATACACGTTTGCCACCATTAGTAAAAATTCCGGGCCCAAAGTATGGCAAAGTAGAATTTGACGGATTTGCAGAAATCCCATGGGATTTTAAGGCGCACCCGAACAAAAACGCGGAAGGTCAAGATAATAAAAGCGTTATCATTAATGATAGTTTGGCCATAGCGGGGGCAATCAAAAAATTTGGCGCGGCTGGACTTATACTAGCAAGCGGGGACGCAGAATATAATGATGAAGATAGGAGTTTTCAAATTTGGCACCAAGAGCTCAAGGGTGGATTATCAGACTTTGAAAAACAAAGGATTTTACGCAAAGCACCTTCGCGTTTAAGGAAAACAACATTTAGATTAACTGAAATTGATCTAACTTTACTTGATGACAAAACGGTTCGAGGCCTTGGTTCGTTTCAAGAGGGTTTTAGAAATTCAGACGGGAGTCCGAGAAACGCGAAGGTGCTTTTAGATTTAGACAGTATAAAAATCGCCAAGGTCATAAAATTTTAAAAGTAAGTCCGCCGAAAAATTGGTATCCTGAAGAGAAAACTTTACTTTTTCCTTCCCTTTTTTCGTCGTTCTGTTACAATCTTTTCCAACCACATGCGCAAGCCGGGGGCAGTACTTACACTCATCATTCTTACGGCGATTGCCGCGGGAATTTTTGTGTATCCAAAGGGGTTCGGCGCGGACTGGCGCCCGTGGCGCCTGGGGCTTGACCTCGTGGGCGGGAGCCACCTCATTTACCAGATTGACCTCAAGAATGTGCAGGGCAAGGACCGCGAGGCGGTGGTCGGCGGGCTGCGGGATGTGATTGAGCGGCGGGTGAACCTTTTCGGCGTGGGCGAGCCGCAGGTGTTTGTGGCGTCCCAGGGCGAGCAGAGCCAGCTTATCGTCGAGCTTGCGGGGGTGAAGGAGATAAGTGAGGCGATTAAGCAGATTGGGGAAACGCCCCTCCTTGATTTTCGGGAGGTGATTCAAGACGCCACGAGCACCACGTTCATCCCGACGAGTCTCACGGGAAGATATGTAAAGGGAGCCGAACTTGCGCTGAACTCCACCGCGCAGACGCCGGAAGTCGCCATTTCATTCAATGAAGAAGGCGCAACGATTTTCGAGGAGCTCACGGGGAGGAACGTCGGGAAGCCCCTTGCCATCTTTCTCGACAACGCGCTCATAGAAATGCCCACGGTCCAGCAGAAAATCTCCGGCGGCAATGCAGTGATTACGGGAAAGTTCACCATTCGGGAAGCGCAGCAGCTCGTGGAGCGGTTCAACGCGGGCGCGCTTCCCGCCCCGATTACGCTCATGAACCAGCAGACCATCAGCCCGAATTTGGGCACCGATTCGCTGAAGAAGGTTATTGCCGCCGGCATCATCGGAACCCTGCTCGTGATTGCGTTCATGATTTTCTATTACCGGCTGCTCGGAGTGTTCGCGTCGCTTGCGCTCATCATTTACATCGCGCTTACGCTCGGCGTTTTCAAACTTGGAGCATTCACGCTCACGCTCGCCGGAATCGCGGGATTTGTCTTGACTATCGGGATGGCGGTCGACGCAAATATCCTCATCTTTGAGCGCATGAAGGAGGAGCTGAAGCGGGGTTTGCACCGGACTGCGGCGCGCACGGAGGGGTTCCGCCGCGCGTGGCCTTCCATCCGCGACTCGAATACCTCGACTATCATCACCGCAATCATCCTGTATTTCTTCACCTCAAGCTTCGTGCAGGGGTTCGCCTTGACGCTTTTGATCGGCGTGCTTGTGAGTATGTTTTCGGCGATCACGACCACGCGCTTCTTCCTTCAGGTATTCCTTAAAGACAGAAAAGCCAATTAGCGATGCTAATATACAAATGCATGCGAATGATACTAATGGAATCCCACATTCGTATAATTAGTATCCATTAGTATATTGGCATCGGTTATATCATGCTCAACGTCGTCGGCAATAAAAAAATCTACTTCACTTTCTCCGCGCTTGCGGTGGGCGCGGCGGTTGCCGCCATTTCGCTCTACGGATTTCGCGAGGGGATTGATTTTCGCGGAGGGACGCTGTGGCAGTTTTCCATTCGCGACAACACCCCCTCCATCGCGTCGCTTGAAGCGAAGCTGCGGGATACGCTTTCGCAGGACGATGTCCGCGTGAACCTCGACAGCACAGGGGCGTTTCTGGCGCGGTTCCCCGAGGTGCCGGAAGAGACGCATCAGCAGTACCTTGCCGCACTCAAGGGAAGCTATCCCTCGTTTGAGGAAATGAGCTTTGCTTCAATCGGGCCCTCGGTCGGCGCCGAGCTCCGCCGGAAATCGGTCATCGCAATCATTCTCGTGCTGGTAGGCATATCGTTTTACATCGCCTACGCATTCCGCAAAGCATCCTACCCGGTGAGTTCGTGGAAGTACGGATGGGTGACGCTCCTCACCCTATTTCACGACGTAGCGATTCCCGCGGGACTTCTTGCGTTCTTGGGGAGCCGGTACGGGGTTGAAATTGACGGGAACTTCGTGGTGGCGCTCCTCGTGGTCATGGGGTTCTCGGTGCATGACACCATCGTTGTCTTCGACCGGATTCGGGAGAATGTCGTGCTCCGCGGGCGCAAGGAACGCTTTGAGACGGTGGTGAATGAAAGCGTCAACCAAACGCTCGCGCGGTCGGTGAACACCTCACTTACCCTGATTCTGGTTCTCCTCGCCCTGTATTTTGCGGGGCCGGAAGCGCTTCATTACTTCATTCTCACGCTGCTCGTAGGGGTGACGACGGGGATTTATTCTTCCATATTCATTGCGAGCCCGCTTCTCATATTTTTCAAAGGGAAGCAGGGGTAAGTGCGTGAGGGGGGTTGACGGGATAGGCACATATGTAGTATACTGTTTCCACATTCATATGGACCGAATTATGAAGGAATTGCAAGAGGTTTTTAAGCCGCTCACGCCCCGCCAGCAGGAAGTAGTAGTGCGCCGGTGTGGGCTTATGAAATCAGAACCGGAGACGCTTGCGGAAATCGGCTCGCGGTTCAGCATTACGCGCGAGCGCGTGCGGCAGATTGAAGCCGTCGCCATGAAGACGCTCAAAGGCGAGTTCGAAGCCCATCCGATGTGGGGCAGTTTTGTGCGCGACGCGAGGGGATACCTCGAGGCGCAGGGCGGCGTGGCGGCGGAAGCCCCGTTCCTTGCGTATTGCCGCACCCGCTATGCGGGAGCGGATACCGCCCAGCTGGGACTGCTTGCGGAAGCGACTAAGGCGTTCGCGTTCTGCCCCGGCGACAAGCACTTCCACTCTTTTTACTATGTGAGTAAAGCCAGTTTGCGCGACGTCCGCGCATTTCTTGATGCATGGGAAAAGTTTTTCTCCGATAAAAAGGAATCAGTATTGAAGGGCGAGTACGGGGCGCACCTCAATTCTTTCGTGGAAGGAAAGAAGCTTGCGCAGGCGCACGCGGAGAGCTTCCTCGCGGTTTCAAAGAAGGTCCACCGGAATCCCTATGGCGACGTGGGGCTCGCGGCGTGGCCCGAAATTAAGCCGCAGACCATCCGGGACCGAATTTATCTCGTGCTGAAGAAAGAGAGCGCGCCCGCGCATTTCCGGGATATTGCCAAGAAGATCACCGCCGCGGGGTTTGATGCCCGCCCCGCGCTTGCGGCGACGGTGCACAATGAACTTATTAAAGACTCGCGCTTCGTGCTTGTGGGGCGGGGAATGTACGCGCTTAAAGAAAACGGGTATGAGACGGGCACTGCACGTGAAGTCATTAAGAAAATTCTTGCGGAACAGGGGGCGCTGCACCCAAAGGATGTTATTTTTGCCGCCCAGAAGCGCTGGTTCTTCAAACCCAATACGATTTTGGTAAATCTCCAGAATCGGGGGCATTTTGAGCGTCTTCCGGACGGGCGGTATCGGGCGCTCAAAGCATAGGTTGGGTTAGTGAGGAGGGTGGGGTGAGGACCCTGATTGAGACTGGCCTCTTAACCTTTGTCTCTTAACCAGTGCTATACTATCGGTGTATGCCCCTGAACCCTGCTGACCTTATTTGGCAGTTCTTGGACCTCACCAAGTGGTTTTGGGTGTTTCTTATCCTTCTGCCCTTGACTGCCTCGACCTGGCTCGGGTGGCGGCAGTTCAGATTTGAGCATTCCGCCGCGTTCCGGATGGGAATACTTGAGATGCGCATCCCACGCGAGATACGGAAAAGCCCGCGGGCGATGGAGCAGGTGTTTATGGCGATTCACGCGCTCCGCAACTATGCGTCCGACCCCGAGGAAGTATGGTGGGACGGTGAAATCACGCGGCGCTTTACGTTTGAAATTACGAGTTTCGGCGGAGAGATTCGGTTCTTTGTCCGTTTTTATAACCGATATCGGCCGCTTGTCGAGGCGGCGTTTCTCTCCTACTACCCCGACGTGGAGCTTGTGGATGTGGATGATTACATCGAGCAGATACCGAAGGATATGGATGAAATGTATGCCCGGGACCTCAACATGTGGGGCGCGGAGATGGAACTGCGGCGCCCGGAAGCGTATCCCATCCGCTCCTACGCCGCGTTCGAGGCGCCTGACGAGGAACGGCAGTACGACCCCATTGCCTCGATGCTCGAGACGCTCGCGAAGGTGAAGAAGGGAGAGTTTGTGGGAATACAGCTTGTAACCGCGCCGAAGAACCCCCACTGGCACGAGAAATGGGCGCCGTTCATTGAAAAACTCAAGGAGCAGAGCAGCAACAAGCCGAAGCCGCCGCCCACGACCAAGACTGAATTCCCCGGGGGGGTTCTTCCCGTTTTCTCGCTTGCCGGGCAGGAGGAAGAAAGCCCGTTTAAGAATATCCGCATCAGCAGGACGCCGGGAGAGACGAACGTGCTCGAAGCGGTTGAAAACAACCTCTCGAAACCGGCGTTTGACGTCATTCTCCGCTTCGCCTACATTTCTCCGCTCCCGCTCTTCTACGAGTCGCTCGCGCGGCGCGCGGTGGGGGGCATTTTCAACCAATATGCCGCGCAGGATTTAAACCATTTCGGAAGGAATGAGGGAACGAGCACCCGCGTCCGTTTCTGGCACTGGCCGTATTTTTTCCCAAAAAAGCGCGCGGAATGGCGCAAGGCGGTTCTCCTGCATAAGTACCGCCACCGCGAGATGCCGCCAGAAACATTCATGGCGAAGGTCGTCGGTTCCCGCCTGTTCCAGTGGGATTTTGCGTCGAAGGAATTTGTCATGAACGTCGAATCGCTCGCGACGCTGTTTCACCCGCCGACCTTCCTCGTGCTCACCGCGCCGCACATCCGGCGCGTCGAGAGCAGGAAAACCGGACCTCCTGCGGGACTCGCGATTTACGGGGACGAGAAGGAAATCCAGAAATTCCAATAGTTAGGACCTATGCAGCAACAATCTTTTTTGCTTACCCCCGGCTTCTGGACTTCGGCGCACGGCGTGCTGAATTGGATTTTTCTTATTCTTGATGTGGTGCTCTTGTGTCTTTTTTTCTACGCGTTTAAGGAAATACTTCCGTTCCGGTTTCCAGTCAAAGTCGGCAAGCGCCAGCAGAATATCCCGACATCGCCGCAGGTTGCGGTTTTTCGCGAGCGGTGGCAAATCGCGCTGAACCGTTTCGACCCCAACTCGCCCGAAGCGATGCGCCTCGCAATTTTTGAAGCTGACATGCTTGCGGACGCGGTGCTCAAGGAATACGGCATTGAGGGGGAAAATCTGACTGACCGTCTCTCAAAGCTCACTCCCGAGGCGCTCTCATGTTTAAACCGGCTGTGGAACGCGCACCGCTTTCGGAATGAGCTTGCAGGCTCGATGGACCGGGAAACTTCTCCGGAAGAGGCCAAGGAGGCGCTTGATACCTATGAGGCGTTCTTGAAGGAGGTGAAGATACTGCTATAGCGTGATGCCAACCTCATTCGTATTATTAGTACAATTTGTATAGTAGCATCGTTATATATGCCGCGCCCCGGGAAAGTACAAATCATCAAATACGCGCCGCCGCCGCCGGAGCTCCCGATGTACGGGCAGGTGGACCCGAGAGAGTGTTCGTTCATCGGGCGGACGAACTACGTTGCGGCGCTCGAGGAGAAAAAGTTCATCTTCGGCATCAAGCGCAAGGACCGCCGCCGGCACCTTTACGTCGTTGGGAAAAGCGGCGTGGGGAAGACGAAACTTCTCGAACTTATGATCCGGCAGGATATCGCGTACGGGCATGGGCTTTGCCTTATTGACCCGCACGGCGACGTGGTGGATGCAACGATTGACTTCGTGCCGGAGAATCGGATTGAGGACGTGATAATTATTGACCCCACGGACTTCCAGTATCCGTCCTCGTTCAACCCGCTCTCGAACGTGGACCCGAACTTTAAGCATCAGCTTACGCAGGGGCTTATCGAGGTTATGGAGAAGCAGTTCGGCGCGAACTGGACGCCGCGTTTGGAGCACGTATTCCGGTTCACATGCCTTGCGCTTTTGGACTATCCCCATGCAACCATGCGCGGCATGATTTCCATGCTCACCGACCGCAACTACCGGCAGAAGGTGGTGGAATATATCGAGGACGACATGGTAAAGCGCTTCTGGGCGATTGAGTTCGCCGACTGGAGCGAAAAGTTCGACACGGACGCCATCATTCCCCTTGTGAACAAACTCGGGCAGTTCCTTTCTGACCCCATGCTCCGCAATATCTTCGGGCAGAAGGAGAACAAGATTAACATCGAAGAGCTTATGAATAAAAAGAAGATTCTTCTCATCAATCTCTCGAAGGGCCGGCTGGGCGAGGAGAACTCGAGCTTCTTCGGTTCCATGTTTATCACGAAGATTAAGCAGGCAGGCATGGCGCGTGCGTCAATGCCCGAGTCCGAGCGGCACGACTTCTATCTTTATGTGGATGAGTTCCACAACGTGGTGACGGAGACGTTCGAGAATATTCTCTCGGAGGCGCGAAAATACGGACTGTGTCTCACGATGGCGCACCAGTATATGGAACAGCTCCTGCCTCGTGTGCAAGCGGCGGTCTTGGGCAACGTGGGGAGTATCGTGATTTTCCGCGTGGGCGGCGACGATGCGGTTGCGTTAAAGCCTGAAATGGCGCCTATCTTCGATGTGAAGGACATGATTAACCTCGGGGTGCGGGAGTTTTATATCAAAATGACGATCGATGGGGAGTCCTATGACCCGTTCTCCGCGGAAACGCTCGCGGTTCTGGACGCGCCGCACCGCTCGTTCCGAAAGGAAATCATCGCGCGCTCGCGCGAGAAGTACGCCATTTCCGCGGATGCCGCGAAGAAGCTTATTACGGAGGAAGAAGCGACGATTTTGCGGAGTGCGCAGGAGAAAGCGATTATCGAAGGGAAAGCAAAGAAGGAAGGAGAAGCGGTGGCAAACACAACGGAGAAGGTGGCGGAGCCGCTCATTTAGCGGAAAATTTTCAAATTTTAAGTAGCAATTTTCAAAGGAATGAGTTGAAAATTGTAAATTGTGGGTTAAGGGAACTTTCGTGTTGGTTTTTCTCTCATCGGTCGTTGCAAATGGGAGAGGATGACGGACACGAGTGTTTTCTTCTGCCGGAGCCGCAACCCTCGGTGCCGCCGCAGCCCCTCCGCAAGGGCGGTATTCACCC
>JACPLI010000026.1 GCA_016186635.1 Candidatus Liptonbacteria bacterium
AAGAGCTTGAAGCTGCGGGTCTTTGGCAAGCACAAACGCTCGCCAAACAAATCGGCGAGAGCGAGCAAAAAATCACCATTGAAGTTATACGCCATATTCATAAGGTGTTTTTTCAGCACGTGAATCCCGACATCGCTGGTCGGTTCAGAAAATCTGGCGAAGATATTAAGAAATTGAAATGCACGACGCCACCGCTGGGGAGCGACGTTGAAAAGCAAATGTATGTGTTTTGGAGGGAACTTGATACTCGCTTGGCGCAAGTGCCTCTTTTGCCAAAGTCGTCGGGTAAGAAGACATTGAGGAAAGCTCTTAAAAATCGAAACGAAGTTGTCATTGATACTGCGACATGGACACAATATAAAATAGCGAGCATCCATCCTTTTTGTGAGGGGAATGGCCGAATGGCGCGGCTTATGACCAACCTCATTCTCTATCGGCACAAGCTGCAACCTACCGACATAAAGTACGAAGGAGAAAATAGGACGGCATATCTCGATGCTCTTTGCGCGATTGATAAGGAATATGATTTTAGGCGCTTAAAACAGTTGATAGCCAAAGGAATGGTTACTTCATATCAAAAACTTATTGCGGCTCAAAAGAAAGCCATCCGCAAAAGTTAGGTGCTTTTGCTTAAGTTTGCCACGAAAACGTGTCCCCTATATTGTCTTATTCTGGTTCCAACAGCGCACACAAGGGCGCGCAACTGAAAATCCTAGCGAGCTTGCGAGCTCTGGATTTTTGTTGTCCCGAGCGAGCGGAGCGACGAGGGACAGCAGTACTATTTCTTACGTCCCGCCGAAGTCCCGTTGAAACGGGACGAAGGCGGGTGACATTTTGATTTTCTTCAGCTTGTGCATAGCGCCGCTCGCGCATCGGGTATGGAGTGTTATTATTTTTGTGTGAAGAAACTCCTCGCTTTTTCCGTCTTTATCCTTCTCATCCCATCCTTGTCTTTCGCCCAAAGCGCGGGTCAAACGGTTATACTGCCTGTTGCCCAAAACATAGCCCAAAACCCTTCTACCGCCGACCTTCTCAAGATTATCCAGAGTCTCGTCACACAACTGCAGGCATTGCAGCAGCAGGTGGCGGCTCTTCAGGGGGAACTCCGGACATCGCCGGAGGTATCTGTGACACCAAAAGGAGATGCGGGAGCCGTACCCGCGCTTTCCGAAATCACTGCGCCGCTTAATGCAACTCCTCCGACACTTACCCGCTCTCTGTCCCGCGGCGCATCCGGAGATGACGTGCGCGAACTTCAAGCATTTCTCGCAAAAGACAAGGATGTGTATCCCGAGGGCTTAGTCACGGGCCTCTTTGGCCCTCTCACCGAATCAGCGGTGAAGCGCTGGCAGGAGAAACACGGCATTGCATCGGTGGGCGTGGTGGGCCCCAAAACCATTGCGAAATTTCAAGAATTAGGGAGAGGGGTGGTGCAGGGACTCATCAACCAAGGCGCGGGGCGTTCCGGTATTATCCCTCCCGGGCTCCTCACCGCTCCCGGCATACAAACGAGAGTGGAGGTTGTCACCACCACGCTCGCGCAGGCAACTACTACCGTACAAGCAAGCACAAGCACCATAGCGCAGGCGACCACCACGCCTGCGGCGACGGCGACTACCACTCCTTCAGAAACAATTCCCGCCATTCCCGCCATTCCCGCAATACCTGCTATACCTGCAATTCCCGCAACGCTCAGCACGGGAAGCGGCGGAGGGGGCGCTCCTGCGACGCCGGCAACTCCGGCAACACCAGCCACGCCGAGCGCCTCCTCGACGATATCTGCTTCTTCGACAGCTCTCACTTCAGCTTCTTCCTCGACGGGGGTTTTTGCTACCAGTACGGCGGGGTCAACTGCTTCCACCACGGCCGCGGCCGCCTTGCCTGCGCCGTCAGAAGTATCTGGCAGCTTTCCTTCCAGCGCGGTGAACAGCACAGGGGAGTTTTCGACGATACTTCCTTCCGACCCCGGCGGAGGCGCCATGAAGGCCGTTTTTGACTGGGGGGACGGCACGACGAGCGAGAGCACAGGGGAGATGGCGGTGTCATCTCCTGGGGTGTACGTGTTTTCCGCGCTCGCGAGGCATGCATGGTCCGCGGCGGGGGTCTATACGGTGCGCGTGAAAGCGGTGAACGCCGCGGGACTCTCATCGCCGTGGACGCAGGGCAGGAGCATGACGGTCGGCGCGCCGCCAAACCCTCCAACGCTTACCGCCTCGGTGGAGGGAACAAACGTCGTGTTGCGGTGGAGCGAGAACACGCTGAGCGGCGTGAATGCGCTGCGCTGGAGCGACAACCCCTCGAATCTCACCGCGTTTTGGGTGTATCGGCGTCCGGGGTCAAACGACACGTGGCCCTTCCCGCCCTTGAGCGCGAGCGCACGGACGTACACCGATGCCGTGGCTCCGGGAACCTATGAATACTTCGTCCAGGCGTATAACATGACTGGCGGAGGCAGTCAGCCCGTATATTCCCTCATCTCGAACACGGTGGTGGCAACCGTGGCGGCTGTTACGCCGAGCGTCACCGTCACGTACCCGAACGGCGGTGAGCAGTTCACGCTGGGGCAGAACTTTTCGCCCACGTGGGAAGAGCCGTCAAGAACTCTCCGCTACTTCCAGGCTTATTTGGTGAGCAACGGCGTTGTCCGCGCAAGCAACTTTGTTGACTATGCAGCGAGCTTTTCCGGAACCGGGTCGCTCCGGAATTCCGCTACACTCACGCTTGACGACTGGCTCTTTCCCTCGGTGATACCCGCGGGCAGCTATGTATTACAGGTCAATGGTTGCCTCGACGGCTCGTCGTGCAGTTCGAAGGTTTCTGACGAGAGCAATGGTTCTTTTACGGTTGCCGCGCCGGCAGCTCAAAGCGCTTCTACGTCCACGGGTGCAAGCGCCGCAACGAGCACAAGCTCACGTGAGCTTCGCCACAATCTTGCCTTGCTCCTCGATAATCTCCTCGGCGCGCTGGAGAAACTGCAAGGGGCGTTGCCGCGGTAGCGGTAGGAGCATATCTGGAAACCCGCTTCGCGCCGAAAACAAACCCCGTCCCGATCGCGCGGGACGGGGTTGCCGTCTGTCCCTTAGCGTATCCTACTGCCCCGCCTTGAGCTTGTTCAGGAGCTCCTGAACTTTTGCTTGGAGGAGCTGAATTTGCGTTTGCATTGCGGCGGCGTTTGCGGGCGCTGCAGGAATCGCGGGACTCACGCCCGGGACGGCAGGCGTCGCGGGAGTGGCGCCGCGGAGCTCGTTCAGCTTCGCGCGCGTTTTCGGTCCTACGACTCCGTATCCCGCTTCTCCCTCGGCGGCGATGCCGTGCTTTTCTTGGAACCGTTCCACGGCTTTCTTGGTGAGCGTTCCATAGTAGCCGGAAACGGTGCCTTCGGGATACACGGAGGAGTCTCTTGCGAGCATTTCTTGGAGCGTGCGTACTTCAGAGGATCTGCTGCCGGAGGCAAGCGTGCGCGTAAAGAGCGGTGCCGGAGCGGCGGTTGATGGGGCGGCAGCGGCGGCTTGCGCGGCTCCGCCGAACACTTCGTTGAGCTTCGCAAGCGTTTTCGGACCTACTTTCCCGAACCCGGTGGTTTCAGGCGTTCCCTCGGAGACGATGCCGTATTTCTTCTGGAACCGTTCCACGGCTTTCTTGGTGAGCGTTCCATAGTAGCCGGAAACGGTGCCTTCGGGATAGAGCGACGCATCCTTCGCGAGGAGCGATTGGAGTCTTGTCACATCATCGTTTTTGCTGCCGGGAGCGAGTATCCGCGAGGGAACTGCCGCAGGTGAGGCGCTACGCATGCCAAGCGGTATCCCACCAGCCATTGCAGAGGGAATTGCGGGAATTGCTGCCGGAGCGCGGAGTTGCGGAGTGGTTGCGGGTGGAGTAGTGGGTGTCGTAGGCGTAGTCGCGGGCGTTGCGGGAGGAGTGTAGCCGCCTCCACCACCTCCGCCCCCGCCGACTGTGGTCCCGCCGCCGGAGCCCACGTTGCCGCCGGATTCCGGAATCGTCACCGCGCCTGTGGCGGAGGATTTCGAGGATTCATTGCCGCTTGTGTCTGCCGCGGTGACCTTGTAGTAGTACGTGGTGCCGACCGCCGCAGAGGTGTCGGTGAAGGAGAGCGTGCCGCTTGCGACCTGCGACGAGTTCACCTGCGTGAGGAAGTTCCCGCTCGAGGACGTATCGCGGTATATCTCAAACTCCATCAGGTCGGTGAGGGAGCTCCCGTCGCTCGACGTGGTGGGCGCAGTCCAGCTCACCACGATGGTGCGGTTTGTGACCGCGGCGCTCACCCCCGAGGGAGCGGCGGGCGCCACCGATTCGGTCGGTGAAATCGCGCCGAAAATGGAGAAGTGGTCGGTCGGCGCGGAGAGCGCAATGTGGTCCACATTTGAGAGTGTTGCGGTCGGGGTGACCGGCGCGCCGTTCCCGTCTTCGTAGGTGAGCGTGGTGGAGAGCGGCACCCAGTCGCCCAAGGAAGTGTCGAAGTACGCAAGCTTGAGTTTTGCGGCAGTCGAGGTGGAGGTGATGCTCTCCGAGGAGAAGGTGGAGCTCGCAATGTCCAAGGAAACCGTCACGTTGTCGTTCAGGGTCGTGATGGCGTTGTTCGAGGAATCATACGCTTTGATGTCTTGCCCCTTCCCGATGGGCCGCGCGGTAGAGGTTTGCACCAAGCTCGTTGCCTCCGTTGCTTTGACTTGCCCGGAGTTTGCGGAGGACCCGAGGGCGTTTGCGGGGATGCTCACCTCGAGCGTGCCGGAGGAGTTCCGCAGGGTGCCTCCCTGCGAGGGGGTAATCGGCTCGGCGACGGGTGCGGCCACCGTGCGGGTGGTGTCCAGGTTGATGTTCACCCCCGAGCTTGAGGCGTTGGTGATGACCACGTTTGAGCTGTATGACCCTGCCGCGTAGCCGTCCACTACCGCCGAGATGGTCCAGGTGCCCGCGGAGACGGGGAGTGAGTAGGTGCCGTCCGCACCCGCGACGGTCACGGTGGTGCCGCCGCCAGAGAGCGAGCCCTTCACGAATGCGCCGGAGGCGGCGCTCCCGCTCGCGGTGATGGTTCCGGTGATGGCAAGTGTGGCTCTGGTAAGCGTCATATTCACTGAACTCGTTGCGGTCACGGTGGTGCCAAGAGTGACCGTGCTTGTTGCAGAGATGGTGAGCGACTTCGGATTTGGGAGATACCCCGGCGAGTACGCGGTGATGGTATACGTGCCGCTCTGGAGCGCCATGGAGTAGGTGCCGCTCGAGTTCGCCTGCGTCCCAAAGTGGGCGCCGCTCGTCGGATTTACCACGTCAATCCACGCGTCTGCGACTGCGGCGCTATCGCCATCCCGCGCCGTCCCCGTGATGGGGGTGGAGGTGGGGAAGGTGAGGGAGAGCGAAATCGCATTGCTTCCGGAGGTGAGGTCAAGCTGGCCCGTGGAGGTTGAGTACGTTCCGGTGCCTGCGGTCAAGGCGATGTCGCTCGCGACGAAGGAGAACCCGGGAGAGCGGGTGTCAACCGAGTAAATGGCGCCGCCGGGGAGCGATACGGTGCCGGTGGCGTTGTTTTGGAAGTTGAGGAAGTTGCTGATGCCGCTCGTCGTGTTCCCGAATCTCATGAAGATGTTGAACGCGGAGGGCGCGTTCACGAGCGACACCGTGACGGTGCGCCCCGCCTTCACCACAAGGTCTTTCCCGCTCACATTTGCCGCGTTTACGCCGAAGGCGGCGGTCGTCGGCATCTCGCCCAAGGCGGGCGAGAAGCCGCGGATGCGGTAGCTTGCCGCGGCGCCCGCGGGGATGCTCGAAAAGGTGTAGGTGCCGTCGGAACCCGTGATGACGCTGTTCGAATAGTAGTTGCCGTCCGCATCGTTCCCTTCGATGCGCACGTTCGCGTTCGCGATTCCTGTGCCGCCGGTGCAGTCGGCGTTGTTGCCGGTGCACACCGTACCCGACACGGACCTGAAGGTTCCCGTGGCTGACGGCTGGAAGTTCTTGCTTGAGGCGTCGCTCCCGGAGATGGTGACCGAGATTTCGGGTTGCTTCCCGAATCCCGGGATGAACGCTCCCACTTTCCACGTGCCGTTGCCCACGTAGAGGGTGTAGGTGCCGTCTGAGCCGGCTTGCGACTCTGCATGCCCGTTCGGGCCGAAGCAGGAATTATTCGAGGTGTTGAAGTCGCAGTACGCCCATACCTGCGCGCCTTGGACGGGATTTGACGAGCTGTCGTACACCGTGCCGCTGATGCTTGTTGAGGGCTTGCTCAGCTTGAGCGTAACCGAACTCGATGACGCGGAGGCGCCGCTTACGTACATGTAGCCCAGCGAGTCGATTTTCACCGGGATTTCCTGCCCGGTCGGGAATCCGGGCGCCGAAGCGCCCACTTTGTAGCTTCCGGCGCCGACGTTCAGGGAGAAGCTGCCGTCCGAGCCGCTGGTGCCGAACGTGCCGAACCCTCCCTGCGGCGAGTAGGCGAAGATATTCGCGTTTGCCACCACTTTGCTCGAAGCATCCTTGACCGTCCCGGCGATGGAGAAGGAAGCGGACGCGAGCCGGAAGTCAATCGTTTGCTGGGATGCGATGCCGCCGTTCACGGTAACGCGCACCGGCTGGGGCATGACGTAGTCCGGCGCGGGCGGCGGTCCCATGAACGTCTTGTTGATTTGAGGGCCTACGCCCACCATGTAGTCGCCGTTGCCGGGGTAGAAGATGACGACTGAGGTGGTGCCGTTAATGGTGGAAGTTGCGACATCCACGAATCCTTGGGGTCCGCCCGCGAATACGGAGATTTTCTTTCCCGCAGCCGAGGCGTTGATGCGCACCGTGCTCGATGCCGACGCGGCGCCTTGAGCAGAGAACGTGAGCGCCTTCGCGGTGGTGCCCGAGACGTTCACCGGCGTGGGCATTGACTGCCCAAGGAACGTGCCGCCGGTGAGGGTGATGATGGGGTCGGTCATCAGGTTGTACATGCCGTTCGGGAGGCTTGCGAAGGTGCCGGTGGCGTTTCCGGAAACGAAGGCGGTGGTCGAAGTCGAGAGCGGTCCTGTCTGCGGGGAGAAGAGGTAAATTGTGGAGGTGCCAGCCGTCGCGCCCGCGGCTGCAACGCTCACGGTGAGCGTGCCCACATTATCGCCTCCGCCGGTGACGAAGAAGGGCTTCGAGGTCATGGATTCGAGCGTCGTCGTGCCGTTCACCGTACGGATATCCACTGTGTAGCCCTCTGCGGTGTTGGGCTGGGAGGAGTTTTGGATGCCGGAAAGGTCGAAGTGGAGGAAGTCGAAGGTTTCCGCCCCGCCCCGCGTGGGAACCGCTCCTAGGGTCACGGTAATCGTGTGGGCGGTGTCGTTCGCCGCGACACTCCCAATGGTAACCGCGCCCGTACCCGGGCCGTTGATGTCGCTGTTTGCCGGGCTGAAGGAGTCCGCCGCCGCATTCGCGAGCGTGAAGGAGGAGGGGAAGGCGAGAATGATTTTTCCGGTGGTGGAGGCGATTTGCTTCGTGAGCGGGACGTCGATGCCGTAGGTGGAAGTGAACCCCGCGAGCGTGTTAAAGGGACGCACGGAGGGCTGCGGCATGAAGCTGAAGGTGCTCGAAGAGAATCCCGTGGGGATGTTCATGTCCGGGGGCTTGATGAAGCCGCCGCCCATACCCACGCCGCCGCCGTTTGCGGTGGACGCCTGCACCGTCCCGCTGAAGCTCGTTTTTGTCGGGTCAATGACGTTATTCGAGAGGTCGTGCACGTTTGCCACGGTGACGATGAACGTATGCCCCGGCGTGAGCGTGATGCCATTGATGGTCGCGGTGCGCGTTGAGCCGTCGTAGCTCACCGTCTGGCCGTTTAAGGCAGAGAGGGCGACTGACGAGGTGCCGTTCGTGAGGGCGTAGTTGTCGAGCGTCTTCACCTCTGTTTCCTTCACCGCCTCATCAAAGGTGACGGCGAGCGAGAATCCATTCGCGTTCGCGAAGAGAATGCCGGGGCCTGTGGCATCCGCCGCGCCGGTCGTGAACGAGAATTGGTACTTCGCGTTCGCGGAGCCGTCGGTGTCTTGGAGCGCGAGCCCCGCCGCGTTTTTGACCGAGGGCGCGGTCCCCGAGGCGTTCAGGGTGACGGTGTAGGCGGTCGAGGGCTGGAAGACGCCGCTCCCGGTCCAGACCACTTCCCGCGCGAGCGGGTTGTAGGTGACCGTGCCCGGGATGACGTTTGATGCTGCGTCGGTCACCTTCACGGAGCTTGAGGTGATAGTCGAGGGGTCCAAACTGTCGTCGGTCGAGACGTGGATATCGGTCGCGTTCACGGGCACACCCGTCGTGATGTTGGGAAGTTTGCCCAGGACTTGAGGACCCGTTGTGTCCCCGCCGCTCCCCACGGTAAACTGCGCGACGAAAGGAGCCGCAAGGGGCACGTTATTGCTGTTCCTGACGCTCACCGGAATGGTGATGATGTAGGGGGTCCCGGCGGTGAGCGAGCCGCTCAGGGGGATTGTCCCCGACTTGCCGTCTGCGGAGAGCGTGGCGGATGCGTTGTTCAGAAGGTTTGAGCCGCCGCTTGCCGCGATAAGCGTGACGCCGCTGAAACTTGAACTGCTCATTGCCTGTGAGAACGACGCGGAGATTGCGCTGATGTTTGAAGGAACTCCGGCATTCCCCGGCGCGGGGTAGGTGCCAAGGACGCTCGGCGGGACGCTTGGTGTGCTGGCAAAACCGCTCGTGGGAGTGAAGGAAATTTGGAAGTCGTGATTCGCATTGCCGAACTGGCCCGGGTTTGAACCCGCCGGCTGGTTTAACACAAGCCCCCCAAAATCGCTCACGTTTGGCGTTGAACTCGAACCCTTAATCGTGAAGACGTACGTCGTCCCGGCGGTAAGCGTGGTGGAGAGGGTGCACTGCCCCGGAGGGCCGAAGCTCCCGGTGTTTGAGTAGGAAACGCTCGCGCAGAGGTTCGTGCTCTGTCCTTGGACAACGAGCGAGACGGTGGAGGACGTGAGTGTGGTGGGATTTACCGGTTTCGTGAAGCCGAAGTTGATGGTCCTTAGGTCGGTGGGCACCATTTCGCCGCTCACGCCGCTCGGGAAAGAGCCGCCCACGGTCGGCACGGTTGTGTCTTGCTGGCCGCCGCTGAAGGGGAACTCCTTCGGGCTCGCCGAGTTTTTGATGATGGCCTGGGTGGAACTCACCGTGACGAAGTCATTGCTGTTGCTGCGCGTGTCATAGCTCGCGCCCTTGTTGCTCTCGGCGCCGCCCATCGCAACCGTGCTTGAGGTGGAGCCGGCGGTGGCTTTCCGGATGAGCGTGTTGTTGTTCCCGAGCGCCGCGATGGCCACGGTGTTCGCGAAGGTGGTGGTCGCGTTCGTGGAGGTGGTGAGCTGGGCGGAGGAGCCCCATTCCACTTTATCGATGATGTTCACCCACGCGGTGGAGGTAGTGTTGATGTAGACCGCAGTCGAGGTGGCGGGGAGCGCGTTGGATGAGGTGCTGTAGGTGGCGTCAGCCGAGAATCCGCCGGTGAAGCCCGTCGAAGGAGTGATGAGGAAGAATCCGTTGTTGGGGACGGTGGTGGTGGCAAACGAAAGGGGGAGCGGGGTGTCCACGCCGCCGCGCATCGTGTGGAGGAAGAGCGTCCCGCTTGCCGTCCACGCCTGCCCCATCTGGTTGTAGAGAAGAATGTACTCGTCGAGGTCGCTCGTTCCCCCGGCGCGCACCGCGGCGATTTTGACCGCCGGGAGGAGCGTCTGCGCAACAATCGAGGTGTTTGTCGCGTTGCCGGTGTCCGTGATGCTCGAGGAGACCGTGACCGGGTCGCCGATGGAAACGGTGCCGCTCGCGGTGCCGAAGAGCATAGACAGGATGTCAGCCGAGGCATTCACGCTCGTCACGGTGGTGGTCGCGCTTATTGTGACTCGGCTCGACGTTGCCGTGGAAGACGCAATAGTCCCGTCAAAAAGGACTGAGAAGAACTGGGGGTCGTTTCGAAACGCCGCCCGGATGCTGAACGCTTCTGCGTACCGGCTTGAAATAAAAAATCCCGCTCCGAAAAGCAGGACCACAAAACCTGCAGCCCACACCGCCCCCGACGTGCCTCGCTTCATGTTGTAAATATTGGCGAAATTGAAATCCGCCGATTAATTTGGCCTTTGTTTTAGTATAGAACAATGGAGTGGGGGAAAACTGTGGATAAGTTTCACTTGCCCTCTTTCTCGCAGGGACGCTATCTGCGGCGGGCTGCCGCAGCGCTCTCTCATGCCGCCGCACTCCGAGAAGCCCTGCGAGAAAGAGGGCTGCGTGTTGTTAAGGGTGCGAGGTCGAGCCTGCTCGCCTCGCTGAAGCTCCGGCGAAACCCGTCGGGACTCCGAGATTGCCCGCAAGAGGTATAGTTGCTCAATACATGCGAATGTCATTCCCGCGTAGGCGGGAATCCAGCGCACCCGCCGCGTATTTTAGGTCTCTGCGTTCGCGGGGATGATAGAAAGGTAATAAACTGAATCCATGTCCCATATCCACGAGAAAATTGATTTCACGGTTGGCGTGTTTGTGGTGTATAAGGGCAGGGTTTTGTTGCGCAAGCACGATAAGTACGATTTATGGCTTTGCGTGGGCGGGCATGTTGAGCTCCACGAGGACCCGAACGAAGCGGCGCTTCGGGAAGTGAAGGAAGAGGTGGGACTGGATGTGGTGTTGTGGAATGGCAATCAGCGTACCACTTACTCCGGCGGCGCGCCGTGGTATGACCGCGAGCTTATACCTCCCGTCGGCATTAACCGCCACGTCGTGGGTCCGGCGGGGCATGAGCACGTGGATTTCAAGTATTTCGCCGTTGCAACTTCCGAAAACGTCGTGCCTGAAAACAAAGATGATGAGTGGCGCTGGCTCAAAAAAAGCGAACTCGGCACGATCGAGATCCTCCCCAATATTCGCTTTTGGGCGGAGGCGGCGCTTGATACATTAGCGGCTCGTAATTTAGGTAATTGAGTAATTGCGTAATTACCCAGTTGCCCAATTACATAACGCAAAACCCCCGTGCACGGGGGTTTTGCGTTACTCGGTTTCCACCTTCACCTTCTTTTTCTTCTCCGCTTCCGCTTTGGGGAGCGTGATGGTGAGCACGCCGTTTTTCGCTTTCGCCGCGACTTTGTCGGACTGTACCCGTGCGGGGAGCGTGAACATGCGGTGGAACTCGCCGTATTCGCGCTCGTAGCGATACACTTTCCCCTCCTTTTCCTCCTGCTCTTTCTCCACGGTGCCGGAGAGTGAAATGATGTCTTCATTCACCTCGATTTCCACCTTTTCCGGAGCCACGCCGGGGATATTCGCGGTAATTTTTACCTCGTCCTCCGTTTCCGCGATGTCCACCTTGGGAAACGCGGGGGCGCGGAGAGGGGAAAAGGAGAAATTCGGCATGCGCTCGAAAGAGTCCCACAATCCCTCGTCACAAAAGCGCCGGATGGGGCGTTCGTCCCGTTTGATGATGTGCATGACAGATAGTTATTAGTGAGAAGTGATGAGTGGCGAGCGAAACCCACTTATCACTATGCTACGCGACCTTTGTTATTCATATCTGCTTAAATTATATTCGCATTAGCAATCAAGTCAAGTGATTGCTAATCGTGAAAGAAAAACAAAGGCTCCCGTGTTTGAGAAAAGTGTTTTGGGAGCCTTCGAAATTGGTGCGGTCTTGCCGCAAAATTGTTCCTGCTAATGCAGGACAGCATCCTCAGTAGTTTTTATTTGTCGAGGAGCTTACCTCAATTTTCGACTCTTCTTGACAAGGTGTCAAATAAGAGTTGTGCACAGGGTGCGCTTGCCATATTCCTTGCGGGGACGCGATATTTCCGCTCCTGCGGCGGAAATTCGCTGTCTCTCGTCCCGACGGGTCCGACACAAGGTCGGACACCAAGCCCGTCGGGATTCCGAGAACCCCCGCGCGGGATATGGCAACGCGCTGTTGGCTACCGGTGCTCGGTTTTTGTGCGTAATGAGGTCATTCAGTAATTACGTAATTGCCAATTACTCAATTACGAGTTTTCTTGGTAGTATCTTCCGAGTCCCAGAATGTCCGGTTCGTGGAAAGGTTTGCCGATGAGCTGGAAACCAACCGGAAGGGACATGGAACCAGGGACATGCGACAAGGGGGTCACATCCTTGTCCCTTGTCCCTTGTCCCTTGTCCCTGTTTTCTACGGGAAGTGACAACCCTGGCAGCCCCGCGAGGTTCAGGGGAAGCGTGAAAATGTCTTCGAGGTACATGGCGAGCGGGTCGTTCACTTTCTCGCCGATTTTGAAGGGAAGCGTGGGGGTGAGCGGCGTCAAAATCACGCCCACATGCTCGAACGCCTGCTCAAAGTCCCGTTTGATGAGTGCCCGGACGCGCTGGGCTTTGTCATAATAGGCGTCGTAGTAGCCGGAGGAAAGGACGAATGTGCCGAGGATGATGCGGCGTTTCGGCTCCGCGCCAAAACCTTCACCCCTTGTTCGCAGGTAAATATCTTTTAGTGTTGTTCCTTGTTCCTTGTTCCTTGTTCCTTGCCGTGAGTATCTGATGCCGTCGAAACGCGCGAGGTTTGAGGAAACCTCCGCAGGCACGATGATGTAGTAGCAGGGCACGGCATACTTCGTGTGGGGGAGTGAAATTTCCTCGACTGCGATTCCCAGTCCTTTCATTTTCTCGATGGCGCGTTCGACGCCGTTCCGGATTTCTGGAGCGAGCCCTTCGACGTCGAAGTATTCCTTTGGGAGTCCCACGCGAAGTTTCTTTATTTTTTGGAAGTCGGGGTTCAAAAGCTCCTCTTGATATTTCTCCGGGTTCTCCGGTTCCGCGCTTGTCGCATCGAGCGGGTCCTTGCCGCGGATGGCGTCGAAGAGGATTGCCGCGTCTTCCACGGTTTTTGCGATGGGTCCGATTTGGTCGAGCCCCGATGCCATGGCGATGAGTCCCGAGCGCGAGACCGCACCGTAGGTGGGTTTCAACCCCACCACGCCGCAGAAGGCGGCGGGCTGGCAGATGGAGCCGCCGGTGTCGCTCCCGAGCGCCGCCACGGCCATGTCTGCGGCGACTGCGGCGGCGGAGCCGCCAGAACTTCCGCCGGGGACGCGCGTAGGGTCGCGTGGGTTTTTCGTTATCTGGAAGGCGGAGTTCTCCGTCGAGGAACCCATCGCGAACTCGTCGAGGTTGGTTTTGCCGAGAAAGACCGCTTTGTGAGCTTTGAGTTTGGCAGTTGCCGTCGCATCGTAGCTTGCGGTGTACGTTTCGAGCATCTTTGATGCGGCGGTGGTGATTTCCCCTTTGAAGAGTATGTTGTCTTTGACCGCAAGGGGCACGCCTGCGAGGAGCGGCACCTCTTCGTTCTGCGCGATGGCGAGGTCCACTTGTTCCGCTTCGCGGAGCGCCGCTTCCTCGCGGGTGCTTAAATAGGCGCTGATGGAAGGGTCTTTCTCGCGGATGCGCGTGTAGTAATTTTCCGTCGCCTCAAGCGCGGTGAAGTCCTTGTTGAGGAGACCGTCGTGGAAGTCCCTGATGGTCAAATTCTTAATGGGAACAAGGGACATGGGATTACGAGATAGGAACAAGGGACATGGAACAAGGAACAAGTAGTTTCATCGCGTTTCGAGGGAACGCATGAAGCCGAAGAGAAGCTTTCCTACTTCAGCTTTGGCTTTAGCAAGCTCAGATTGTTCGGTAGGGTTGATGTATTCCAGTTGCTGCGAGAGGTCAATGTAGCACTCAAGTTCGCTTAACGAACCGCGCGCGATGTAGAGGAATTGGAGTTTATCTTTTGGCGTTCTTCGCCCGTATCCTTCTACAATGTTCGCGACTATTGAAACGGCGCATCGGCGCATTTGAGACGTAAGACCAAACAACTCTTCTTTGGGAAATTTTTTAGTAATTTTGTAAACCAAAACAACAAGTGCACACGCCTTGGCGTAAAGCGTCAAATTTTTGTACCCAGTGAAATTTTCCTTGTTCCTTGTTGCCTCCATGTTCCTTGTTACTTGTTCCTTGTTACTTGTTCCTTGTTACTTGCTCAAATACTGGTGGTACTTTCAAATATCCATCTTGTTCTTCGGGAAAGTTTTCCGTTCCCGCTTTTTGGTTCGTGTTCTCCCGTTCCTTATCTTCGCGGAACACGTTCATGAGCATGGTTCCGCCCGTGCACGGCGCCACGTTGGTGGTATCGAGTTCTTTCAAGGACTCGAAGTGCGCGAGGATTGCGTCGAGGTCTTTGAGGAGCTTCTCCTCTTCTTTGGGCGCAAGCTCAATCCGCGCGAGTTCCGCGAGATGCTCGAGGTCTTTCTTAGTAAGCGCCATATTGCCTCGATTGTACGGTTACTTAAGCCCTTTCACAAGTTGCTTGAATTGCCTTCCGCGCTCTGCATAGTTTTCGAACATATCGAAACTTGCAGCGCCGGGGGAGAAGAGGACAGTGACAAGGGACAAGGGACAAGGGACAAGAAAGGAACGTGCGGATGAGTACGCGCATTGCACGGCTTCCTTTAGGGTTCTTACAAAGATAATTTTATATTTTCCTTGTTCCTTGTTCCTTGTTCCTTGTCGCTTGATAGCCCGGGCGATTTCTTTTTTATTTTCCCCAATAAGAATGACGAGTCCGGTTTCGGAGTTGAGCGCGTTCCGGATGGGCGAATAGTCGCGCACTTTGGAGCGCCCGCCCGCAATCAGGATTTTAGTTTTCCCCGGAAACGAGCGGAGCGCCGCCGCGGTGGGTTGGGGAATTGTCGAAGCGGAATCATTGTAGAAGCTTATTCTCATGTTCTTGAGAACATTGGAATAACGAATGGTGCGCACATGCTCTAATCTGTGTTCGTTCCCGCGGAAGGACTTCACGACGCGTCGTATGGTTGCTGGCTTCACGCCGAGGGAGCGCGCGATGGCAGCCGCCATTACCGCGTTTTTGAAGTTGTGCGCACCGGGTAGCCGCACGTCGCGCGGTGCGAAGAGCCGGAAGCGTTTTTCGTCAACGGCGATTTTTTTGCCGGCACTTTGCCGGGCGAGGGCGCGGCTTACGACGTTGTGCGCGAAGAAGAATATCGCGTCATTTTTCGTCTGATGCCGCGCGATGCTTGCCTTGGCGCGGTAGTATTCCGCGAGACTTTTATGCGCATCCAGGTGGTCGGGGAACACATCGAGCACGGCGGCGATATGCGGCGATGTTTCTAAATCTTGCAGCTGAAAACTAGAAAGTTCCAGTATGATGAGCGATTTGCTATTTGCTATTTGCGATTTGCGCGCGAGCAGGTCTAGCGCAGGAGCGCCGATGTTTCCGGCGAGGTACGCATCCTTTCCAGCGGCCTTGAGGATTTTGTAGAGAAGCGTGGCGGTGGTGCCCTTGCCTTTCGTGCCTGTGATGCCGATGAGGAGTGGCGAGTGGCGAGTAGCAAGTAGCGGGTAGCGTTTGCGGAGCTCCTCAAAAAAAAGTTTCGTGGCGCTTGAAATTTCCACCCCGCGCTTTTTTGCAGCCTGAATTTGCGGCGAGAGGTAGGGAATTCCTGGGGAGCGGAAGATGACGTCGAATTCCGTCAGGCGTTCGAGGTGGCGTACGCCGAGGCGCGCATGCACGCCGCGCGGAAGCGCGAGATTTTTATTTTTATCAAGCACCCATACCTCGGCGTTTTTGAACCGCGACGAGTGTTTGAAAAACCGGAGGAGTGATTGCCCTTCGCGTCTGAATCCGAGGATGGCGATTTTTTTCATCACCTCCATCATTTCATTGAATCTGGGCTTTGACAACCGATGCAGAAAACGTATAATTTCCGCGCGGGGTGGAGCAGCTCGGTCAGCTCGTCAGGCCCATAACCTGAAGGTCGCCGGTTCAAATCCGGCCCCCGCAACCAGCTTCGGTTTTCTATCGGGAAGGGACGGTGTTGTTTTCTACTAAAAACACACCTGAATCTCGTCGCCGAGCTCCTCCGATATCCCCTTCCCGACAGAAACCCTACGCTTTCATAAATGGAACCTCCGCTATTTTCCTTTCTTCCTTTTTTTTGATATCGTGGAAACGCAATTGCCGACGTAGCTCAGTGGCAGAGCAGACGTTTCATAAGCGTCGGGTCGCAGGTCCGATTCCTGCCGTCGGCACCAGAACACGCTTCATGGGGCTACCCTATCCACAGGACCGTACGATGCCGCGTGGTACACTCAAAAGCAATGGGAGTTCAAACGGTTATAGCGATAGTACTTGGAAGCTTTGCGTTCCTTGCGGTACCCAGTGCGTATGCCCAGACAGGCGCGGGAGAGAGCGATGTGCAAGCGGCGCTTAGAGAATTAAAGGCAGAGTTTTCGTCTTTGCGGGGGACCGTGGCGGATTTGAAGTCCCAGCTTGATGCGGTACGCATCGAACTCCGGGCGGCGAGGGCGGCTAACATTGCCGTTGCCGTGCCACAGAGCGGGGTTCTTCCGCAGGAAGTGCCTCCCGTGCTCCCGAATGCACGAGAGGTGCAGATATTTTTGAAGAATTTCCCGGACGTGTACCCCGAGGGGCTTGTTACGGGGTATTACGGGGACCTTACCAAGAAGGCAATCCGCAAGTTTCAGGAGCGATACGGCGGGAGCACGAATGACGCGCGGGTGAAAGAGTTTTATGAATTGGTGTTCGGCGGGTCCGCGACGCCGTTTATCACCCTCTACTCTCCGCTTGAGCTCCCCGTTGCCGCCACGACGACTTTTCCGGTCCCTCCGGCAACGGCGACGGCAACGGCGACGACAACTATTGCAGTAGCTACTACTTCTCCTTCCATGCAGCGGGTAATTTGCCCGGCGCTTCCCACGGTGGCGGCGTGTGCGAACAATGAGGAACGGGTGGTGTCCTACTCATCCGCGGCGTGCGGCACGTACTACACGTGCGTGCCGCGGGGAACGGTGATTGCGACTTCAACCGCAACCGCGACCTCGACGGCGGGCACGGCGGGCTGGCGGCGCATCGCGTGGGGGAGAGGAGGTTCCTCGCTGGTGGGACCGAATGTGCCGCAGGAAACCATCAACGCGCGGCTCGCGGCTATTGCCGCGTCATGCCCCAATGCGACGCAGTACGACTATGTCAATCCAAGCGATGCCGCCCTTCCGAATGCAGGCGTTCCTTCCTGCCCTGCGGGCGCGGCGACTTTGACCGCCGCCGTTGCGAGCGAAGGGTGCGCGCGGTACGGAGAGGGGTGGCATGCGATGGATGCAAGCGGCACTTGTTTTGACCCCGCAATGCAAAATTATCGCGACGTGAACGGCGGCGCCCTTTCGTGTGCGAGCTGGCCAATCTCCGGCTGCAGCGGTTCCACTTCATATGCGGGCGATGCCAATTCCTGCCCGGGATTTGCTTATAGCCGGTGGGACAGCCAGGGAAGGAGATATTGCCAGTTGAATGCCTCCCGCGCGTGTGATTATACCTACCCGAGCTACCTCACAAACGGCGCGAACTATAAAGCGGAGAGTTGTCCGGCGGATGACGTTTCGGGCGGAAACACTTCTGCGTATGTTGCATTCACGCCGAGATTCACGGAGCCCGCAGGAGGATGTGGACAGTACGCTACGCAATACCGGGCGATGCAGTGGGTGATTCACAGCAACGCAATCGGTGGTTCGTGCGTTTCGGGCACAAGGCCGTCGGGCGTGGTAACGGCATGCCCCGCGGGGCAATGGCCGACGTGGGACACGAACGGCTGGCCTACGGGGTGCTCGGGCGGCGGATGGGCTGCAACAACGACGAGTACTGTTTCCACCGGCACGTCTTCCACCGGCACCTCCGGCACCACGTCTTCCGGCGGAGGGCAAACTTCTTCGAACACCGGCAGCACCTCCTACGGCGGCTCTTGCAGTACCGCGCTTACGGCGCTCCTGGGCACGGGGTGCCACTATATGTATAACGACTCCGCGAGCCAGCCCATTTATTGCAATGGTGCAATGACCCTCTCTGCGAAGAGCGGTGACGCGGCGGTGACGCAGGGATGCACCGGTTCCAGCACGTCGTATGCGAGCGGTTCCCCTCCCGAAGGGCAGAAGGAGCAGGTGTGGAACTCGCTTGGGCTTCGCTCGTTGATTCGGACGGATGCCGACACGGCACGGGTTGCACAGCTCGCGCAAGCGTGCGCGGGAGTGCAGTCCGGCTCGAATGTGTGGATGCCGAACGCTGGCATCTCTTCGAGCGCGGACTTTGGCATGCCCAACGCCGCGAAGTGCGCCGCCGCTTCCGCGTGCGCGAGCGGGCAGTACTATGATGGCGCTTCCTGCGCATCTTCGGGCGGATGGGGTTCCTCCGGCGGCTCCGGCGGCAGTTCGGGGTCATGCAGTTCCGCGCTCACTGCGCTCCTCGGTTCCGGATGCCACTACATGTATAGCGATTCCTCCAGCCGCGCGATTTACTGCAACGGGGAGATGAGTATTTCTGCGAAAGAGGGAGATGCGGCAGTTACCCAAGGATGCAGCGGCGGTTCGTCGTGGAGCGGCGGAACATCCTCCGGCGGTTCGTCATCGTGTTCGGCGTCGCTCGTGAGTCTCTTGGGCTCGGGATGCCACTACATGCACAGTAACTCTGCAGGTCAATCCGTCTACTGCAACGGCGAGATGACGGTTTCCGCAAAGGAGGGCGATGCCGCGACCACGGCGGGGTGCAGCAGCTACGGCGGCGGGAGTGCGTCCACCTCCTTGCTCTACGGCGACCAGCGGCAAGTCGCCTCGATACTTGAGGTGGCGCGCGCGATGCTGGCGGAGTTGGGAAGGATGCTCGCGCAGTAACCCGCGAAAGTCCTCATCGTGTGCTCAAGGGGCGGGCTCCGCCTTTGTTGTGTTCCTGCCGAAGAGAGCGTCCCTCGAGTTGACATCGCCCCTACATTTTCATATATCACTCATAGCCCAGTAAGCCGGTCTTGCCGGGCGTAAGATATTTTTCAACTTAAAACAAGAAAGAGAGGTGCGCCGTGAAAGACGTGTGCGCATGGCTCGTAGGATTTGTCGCGCTTGCGTTCGCCGCGCGATACGTGCATCAGGTAAAGCAAGGGAAGGTTGCCCCCGCGCTTTCCACGTGGCTCATTTTCCTCGTGGGCGTGGTGTTGAGCTTTATCACCTACGCAGTCGCGGAGAAGCGGGACTTCCGCTCCGGAGTGCTGAATACGGTGGACTTGGTGAGCATTTCTTTCATCGTTGCGGGGATTCTCATGTGGGGGGAGCGCAACGTGCGTTTCAAACCATTTGAGAAGTGGCACCTCGCGGCGAGTGGTGTGCTCGTGCTCTACGGGGTGTGCACTGGCGATGCGTGGAACTCCAATCTCCTCGCCCAAGTTCTGATTGGTATAGCATACTTCCCCACATGGCAAAACTTGGTGACAAGGAAACGCAACACCGAGTCGTGGAGCGGGTGGGCGTTGAACCTCACCGCGAGCGCCCTGGCGCTTTACCCCGCATTCGCGGACGGCAACAAGCTCGCGGCAATCTACGCCTGCCGCGCGGTGACCCTTATCATATGTACCATGTTCCTCATGGCGTATTACGATATTCGCGCGTGGAAACAATCAAAATGACTCCCACCAGGTTTCGGCTTCGGTGGGTTTCGTTTTTGTGGTGCTTTGCTTTGACAAGCAAGGTGGCGGGGCTGGCCTCTTTTTTTGATTCGCTCGGGCGCGGCGGAATTTTCCCCACACCCCCCTTCCGTCGCGCTATCGCGGGAGGCCAAAATTTTTTCGCCGCCAATTAGTTAAAATCTTTGGTACTAATATTGTGATGCTTTTGAAAATACTCTTGTATCAACATTGAATTATGATAAACATCTTTCAAAATCCTTTTCATTTCTCTAATTATTTTGATAATTTCTTCGTTGGTAAGTTCTTCGTCTCTTAACAAGTCATGTACCATTCGATTTCGTAATTTTCGTAATTGCTCAATCTCATTTAGTTTGTCATCTTTGTGTTTCTCGCTGGCTTTTAATATTTTTTATCGCACAGTCAAAACTATTTTTTTGTTTCGCCACATTTCTTGTCGCCGTTTCAATAAAAGAAGCGTGTATTATTACGTCCCGATACCAAGCCCTTCCCTTTACTTTCTTGAACTGATTTTTAATCCAATCGGAGTGGTCCATCATTCAATGCGTTATTTTATGCTTTTCTGCCCAAGCTCGCAAATTATCTTCAATATTCTGTGGCACTTCGTTATCGGGCACAAAATCTTCTAGTGTGATAAGTGCTATTTTAAGATGATTGACTAATGCAGAGTCTTTCGCAATTTTGAGAGCAGCTTTTAATGCTTTTTCAATTTGTTCCTTCGAATGTGGCAACCCTGATATGGGATGTAATAATCGTTTATCCTCGTTGGCGTGCAAATCTTCCAAAGTTTTTCCATAATCTCCAACTATTGACATCACATCGGTGGGCATTGATATAGCATCCTTGAGTTTTTGAGAATGCCCTAGATATTTTTTAGCGGCGAAACTTCCTAATTTTTCAATGCCAATACTGTACGCCCTTTCTTCATTATCTTTTACGTATTCGCTCAACAATTGTTTCGTCTGATTTTCTAATGTTTCTTTTACTTCGGTTAATTTCTCACAGTTTTTAATTGAAATTAAAACCTTATCCAATATCTCTTCAGCCAAATTCCACGCGCCCCCAACAGTTCGGATATAAAAGGGGAATTTAAATTCCCAAATAGTCTTTGTCGGAATGATTCCTAGAATCAGCTTTTTTACTCTTACAAATTCAGGTAGTGTCCCGACAAAAATTCTTGAACCATCGTAAAGTTTAATTTGGGAATATTGTCCTTTTACATAGGTAACTTTTTCCATATTTCACTATTTTAATAACTTATCCATTGATATACCAGTTTTCTCTTTTAAATTCTTTCCGGAGGCTTCTATTTCCTCGTCATTCATCTTTCTTAAAATCTTTTCAACTCCTGAAAGTTTAATTCTGGTGCCCGGGGAGAGACTCGAACTCTCAAGGGTTGCCCCACACGATTTTGAGTCGTGCGCGTATACCATTCCGCCACCCGGGCGTATATTTCTCGGTTTATTTTGCCGAAGGATTCAACGAATCCCATCTCGCGTGTTGATTATGCCGAAAAATGCCGTAAAATCAACTTAGAAATGGCAAGAGTTATTGCAATACATAATGCCAAAGGCGGCGTGGGGAAAACCACCACGGCCGTGAATTTGGCCGCGTACCTCGCCATCATGGGGCGGCGGGTGCTTTTGGTGGACTTCGACCCGCAGGCGAATGCGAGCTCCGCATTGGGCGCGGACCCGATGAAAACGGAGCGGAGTGTCTACCACGGCATCATCGGTGCCGCGGAGCCCCACCACATAGTAAAAACCTCGGCGCTTCACAACCTCCACCTTTTTCCCGCCGCGCCGCACCTTGCGGGCGCGCTTGTGGAGCTTGTTTCGGTCCCGCAGCGTGAGTCGTTTTTGAGGAAATTCATTCATCGCGTGCGGCACCAATACCACTATATTTTGATTGATTTGCCGCCGAGCTTGAGCTTGCTCACCGTGAACGGCTTGGTTGCTGCGGACGAAGTGCTCATTCCCGTGCAGGCGGAGTATTATAGCTTGGAAGGTATTGGCCAGCTTTTACACACCGTGAAGCTTATCCGCGACAACTTGAAGCACCCCATCACCGTGCTTGGCGCGCTCATCACGATGTACGACAAGCGGGTGAAGTTCAGCAGGGAAGTCGCGTGGAATCTTCGGAAAAACTTTCCCTACAAAGTGTTTGACGTGGAGATTCCGCGGAGCGTGGCGCTCGCGGAGGCGCCGAGCTTTTCGAAGCCCGTGGCGCTCTATCGGCCGGACTCAACAGGCGCCCTCGCATATCAGCGGTTAGCGCATGAAATTCTTGCTGGTGAGCGAGCCGCCGTTCCGGCTCCCGCGCATGCGAGTTCGAATTTTGGAAACTTTCATGCGGTGGCGTAGATTGCATACTCTAACTGATAACTCATAACTAATTACCAACGACGAAATCCATTCTATCCGTTATAAGTTATAAGTATTCCTATGTTAGGCAAAGGTCTCGAATCTCTCATACCGCCCTCCGAACCAGGAGAGGAAAAACTCCTGCCGCCTGTGAGCGACATGGGGCAAGCGACAGGGAACAAGGAAGCATTTCCATCCTCGTCTCCGCAGTTGGAGACGGTTTCCGCCGCTCCGTCGTCTCCGGCTATTTCGACTCCCGCTCCCGCGATAGAGCGGGTTTCGCAGCCGCTTTCTGTGCCGTCTACGCCCGCGTCTCCGCTGGCGGCATCCAGCCAACATTCAAGAGACCGTGCGGTTCCACGGACAGAATCGGTATTTCAAATCGAAGTTGAAAAAATCGCGCCGAACCCGCACCAGCCGCGCAAAGAGTTCAATGAGGAAAGCTTGAGGGAGCTCGCGCAATCCATCCGCGAGTTCGGCATTCTCCAGCCGCTCGTCGTGACGAAGGTTGAGCGCGAAACGCCGACGGGCGTGGACGTTTCCTACGAACTCATCGCGGGAGAGCGGCGGCTCATGGCGGCGAAGCTTTTGGGGCTTCCGCGGGTGCCTGCGATTGTGCGCACGGTAGACACCGAGCGGGACCGCCTTGAAATGGCGGTGATTGAGAACATCCAGCGCGAGAATCTGAATCCCGTGGAAATGGCGCGGGCATTCGCACGGCTTCAGGACGAGTTCCGTCTCACCCAGCGGGAGATTGCCTCCCGCCTCGGGAAGAGCCGTGAAGTAGTGGCAAACACACTCCGGCTGCTTGATGCACCCACCTACATTCAAGATGCGGTTTCAAGGGGGGAAATAAGCGAAAGCCACGCGCGGCTGTTGCTCTCCGTGAGCGAACCGGACGCGCAGGAGAAACTATTCCGCGACCTTTTAGACAAGCATCTTACCACGCGGGAATTGCGGCTTCGCATTGGAACAAGGAACAAGGAACAAGGGACAAGGGACATGGAGCAAGGGACACGGAATAGCGAGACGCCGGCGCTCTCCCCGGAATTCCTCGCGCTCGAGGAGAAACTTTCCGCCGAGCTTGGAACACCTGTGAAAATTGCCCGGAGCGAGACCGGAGGGAAAATCACGATATTGTTTTATTCGCCGGAGGAGCTTCAGGGTATTCTCAAACGATTGGGAGGGAAGGAGGAGTAGGAGGGGGTGTGGTATAAAATCATATTTTCTTGTGGATAAGTGGTTACTTGCACAGAGTTGAGAAGTAACACATAATAGGGAAGTATGAAATGGGGGAAAAGTTTGACAAACATTTTTTCTCCCTTATACTCCCCTCATGGCTTCCAAGACCTACAAGAACTACGACGACAAAGTTAGGCGCGTAGAGGAAATTATTCGACAAAAAGCAGAGTTGGATGTAGAACTCCGCTCCCTTCTTGCTCCAGTACAACAGGTTGACCTTCCTGTCGGCTTTTCGTGGAATGATGAGGTTTTGAAGGTGATACAAGAAGCTGGAGAAGGCGGAATTGACGTTAGGCGGATACTCCGCATTCTCCAACAGAAACATCCTACCTATGATGCAGACCGTAAGAGGGTGGCGAGTGCATTAGCGTATTTAAAGAACGACAAAAAGAAAATCGCCAAGATTGGGCATGGTGTGTATAAGATTCTTGAAAATAAAAATCCTTGAACCTCAAGTAGTGCTATCAGAGGGGTGTCCTGTTGCCGTTAAACAAAGGTTGCGCCCCAAACCCAAAACATACGCTGATAGCACTGCTTGGTGTTCAAGGAACATAAGCTTGCAAATGCGGGGGTAGCGGATAGCGGCAAGAGCACTCCTAATGTTCAGCCACGGGTTTGACTCCCGTTACCTTCGCGCTTTCGAAGTTCCACATCCTAGCATCAAACCGAAACGACGTCAAGGAGTTCCTATACACCTCCACCACCCTCAAATTATATCATTTCAGGGTGTGGATAGCCCACGATTGTATACTTTCTACTTTCTTTCTATACTTAACTTGTGCTCACGAAAAATCAAAAGCAAGTCCTCGATTTTGTGAAGGCGTATCAAGCCAAGCATGAGTACGCCCCTTCTCTGGAAGAGATTAAGCGCAAATTCCGGCTCGCGTCTGTTTCCACTGCGCATTATTACTTACGGAAACTCCAGGAAGCGGGGCAACTCAAAAAAGGATTCAATCAGCCGCGCGCGGTTTCAACTGTTGAAAAAAAGCAGACGTTTGAGATTCCGATTGTGGGGGCGATTGCCGCGGGACAGCCAATTGAAGCGATTGAAGTGCCGGATGAGACCATCACGATTACCAAAGACGAAATCAGCAAGCAGGGCAAGCACTATGCGTTGCGTGTGCGGGGCAACAGCATGATTGAGGAAGGTATTTTTGACGGGGACATCGTGGTAATTCGCAAGCAGGAGGTGGCGGAGAACGGGCAGACGGTGGTGGCGGTTGTTGACGAGAACGAAGCGACACTCAAAAAACTGTATCGCGAAAAAGGAAGGTTCCGGCTTCAACCGGCGAATCCGTCGCTTTTTCCGATCTACCGAGATGAGGTGGAAGTCCGCGGCGTAGTGGTGAAAATAATTCGCAATCTCGAGCCGCACGTTGAGAAGGTTCAATCAAATGAGAAATACATACGCCGCATTGATTACTCGTGGGATTACCGGGGAGAGAATACGAAGACGTACACGCATGGGATTCACACCTATCCCGCGATGTTTATTCCACAGGTCGCGCGGCGACTCCTTGAAACCTACAGCAAAGTGGGCGATACAATCTGCGACATCTTTTGTGGCTCCGGTACGGCACTTGTCGAGAGCAGGTTGTTGGGAAGAAATGCTTATGGTATTGACCTCAACCCACTCGCTATTTTTCTTGCCAAGGCAAAAACTACGCCCATCAACCCTCAAAAACTGACGAAAGAGTACGCAATTTTGGTGGGCAGAATAGGGGAAATTAAAGATGGCGAGATCACGAAGCCCAATTTCAAGAATCTTGATTTTTGGTTCAAAGAAAAGACGATTGTGAAGCTCGCAAAAATTAAAAAAGCGATTCAAGAAATCGGAGATGAGACGGTACGAAACTTTTTGATGGTTGCGTTCAGCGAGACGGTGCGTTTTGCCTCAAATACCAAAACGGGGGAGTTCAAGCTGGTGAGAATGAAGGGAGAGAAACTTGAGAAGCACGACCCCGACGTACTCGGCATTTTTCGCAAAAAAGCGGAAGCGAATATCGCCGGGATGAGCGAGTTTTATAAGGACGCGAAAAAGAACGCATGGACAAAAGTCATGCTCGGCGACTCGTCAAAGGAAAATGGCATCAAAAGCAATTCGATTGACTGCATTATTACTTCGCCGCCGTATGGCGACAGCAGAACCACCGTTGCATATGGGCAGTTTTCCCGGCTTTCCGCGCAGTGGATTGATATTTTTGATGAGCCGAACGATGCCTCGGGGGTTGATAACGAACTGCTCGGCGGCCGGGCGACAAAATCACTCACGCATACATTCCCCTCGGAATATCTGAACGACTCACTTAATAAAATCGCGAAGCAAGATGAAAAACGTGCCAAGGACGTGCTTAGTTTCTATATCGGTTTGAATGAGTGCATGAAACGAGCGTACGCAATGCTCAAACCGAAGAAGTACTTTTGCCTGGTGATTGGCAATCGGCTGGTAAAACAAGTGCGCATCCCGACTGATTTCATCATCGCTGAATTGGGAGAAAAAATCGGGTTCACCTGCGAGGACATATTCGTGCGGAATATTCCGGGCAAGCGGATGCCGATTAGAAACTCCCCCACGAATATTGTGGGCGCGCTTGAGGAAACGATGAACAAAGAGAGTATCGTCGTGCTCCGCAGAAACTAAAGGATTCGCTTGTGCGTTTTGAAGAGCAGGGGGAACGTTTTTTCGGTAAGACGAGTGAGGCGGAACGCAGAGCCGTGGTCATGCGGTTGCCCGGCTTTTTCCCCGCTGTGATACACGCCGAGACGGATGTCATATTTCGACAACTCCAGAAACTTCGTAGGGTCAATGCTTTTCAGAAGCCACGCTTCTTTGAAGTGAAAATATTCCCGTCCGCGTTCTTTTTTGCAGTCAGCAAAGACTAAGATTAAACCATCGCCGATTTTCTCCGCCGCTTTTTTTCGTAGAAAATCCAAGCGGTAGTACCCCAGCACGTCGGTATTTTTGAGAACAGAGAGTGTTTCCTTCTTCTTGTCGATTTTGAGCAGGAACCCCATGGCGTTTTTTCTCCCGCTTTCTATTGTTTGGTGGAGAATCTTTATATTCGGAAATTCGTGGTCAGGGTAACCGAAGCGTTGGCGTATTTCAGCATTCGTGATACCTTCAGGACTTTTCGTAAAAAGGGTCATCATCGACGGCGTGTTCGCTCTTTGCGATTTCAACTCCATCACGCCAAAGTCCGGCAAAGCGATATTATTCTCGCGTATTCCAAGATGGTCTTCCAGCGTCTTGCCAATACCGGTGTCGTGGGTACGACTTGATTTTACCCATCCCTTCTCGGAAAGTTCTTTGAGTTTTTTCTTAACTTGTCCCAGAGTCCATTTTTGCATAACCGCTATGCTTCGGTTTTCTTTCGTGGCTTCCGCTCGGTTTTTGGAGAGATGGGCTTGTCCGCAGAAACTCCGCCTTTTGGACGGACAGGTTTCGCGGTTGCGGGCGGTTTATTTTTCCACGCTTCGAATCCCGCGTCGAGCTCCGCTTGGCTCTCCGGCTTCTTGTTCATGATGAACGTGCAGTCGGGGTAGCGCGTGCAGGCGTAGAACGGCACGCGGCGGCCGCGGCCCTTCTTTTCCACAATGTCGCCAATCAGTGACATGGAAACTGGGACATGGGACATGGGGTTGGTCTCTTTGATTCCTTGTTCCTTGTTCCTTGTCGCTTGTTCCTGACATCGGGGGCACTTGAATCCGGTTTTGTTCCAGATTTTTGCGACACCCTTGCACTTCGGGTAGTCCACACAGCCGAGGAAGAACCCGAACCGGCCGCGTTTCACCTGCATTTCTTTTCCGCAGAGAGGGCACCGCTCGTCTTTGGTTTTTTCTTCCAATTCTTTTATTTTTGCCGCTTCTTCCGGCATGGGGAGCGTGACTTTGCTCTCGGGTTCGGGGCAGGCGAGGAATTTTCCCATCCTGCCGAATTTGATGAGCATCGGTTTCCCGCAGTGGGGGCAGGGGGTATCCGACACTTCTACCTGTTTCAGCACCGTTTCCTCCTTTTCCGTGAGGCGCTTCTTGAACGGCGTGTAAAATTCCTCGCACACTTTCTCCCATGGGATTTTTCCCTCGGCGATGTCGTCGAGTTCTTCCTCGATGTGCGAGGTAAAATGCACATCCACGATTTCTGGGAAGTGTTCCACAAGGAGGTCGTTCACAAGCATGCCGATGTCAGTGGGGAAGTACGCTTTCTCTTTTTTCTCCACATAGCCGCGGTCCTGGATGGTTGTGAGCGTGGGGGCGTAGGTGGAGGGGCGGCCGATGCCCTCCGCCTCGAGCGCCTTCACGAGCGTCGCGTCAGTGTAGCGCGGCGGGGGTTCCGTAAAGTGCTGGCGCGGCTCGATTGACGCAAGCGCGAGCGCGTCGCCCTCGCGGAGTTCCGGAAGCACGCCTTCAATTTCTTCTTCCGGTTCGTCGCGCCCTTCGGTGTAGGCGCGGATGAAACCGTCGAATTTCACCACCTGCCCGCTCGCGCGGAAGGAGTGATGCCCTTCGAGCCCCAGGTCGGCGCTCGTTTGCTCAAACCGCGCGCTTTGCATTTGCGAGGCGATGGTGCGTTTCCAGATGAGGTCGTAGAGGCGCTGGGCCCCGCGGTCATGCGAACTCGATATATCGATATATCGAAATTTTGAAATATCAGTCGGGCGGATGGCTTCGTGCGCTTCCTGCGCCCCCTTCGATTTCGTCGCATATCTCCGCGGTTCGGGGAGCGTGTAGGAGGCGCCGAATTCTTCTCCGATTACTTTTTTCGCTTGTGTGAGCGCGGACTCGGCGAGGTTCACGCTATCCGTGCGCATGTAGGTGATGGCGCCTTCCTCATAGAGGCGTTGCGCGATAGTCATCGTCTGTTTTGCGGAGAATCCGAGTTTGCGGGATGCCTCCTGTTGGAACGTGGAGGTGGTGAAGGGCGCCGCGGGGTTGCGCGAGATATCTTTTTTCGTCACCGAGAGCACCCGATGCGGCCCTTCCCTCGCTTCTTCCGCAATGCGGCGCGCTTGCGCTTCGTTCCGTATGCCCATTTTGGGAAGCGCGGTGTTTTTGAATGAGACGAGCCGCGCAGGGAAAGGTTTTACGCCCCTCTTTCCAAACTCCGCTTCAATGGTCCAGTACTCCTCGCGGGCGAATTTTTGGATTTCCCGCTCGCGCTCGACGATGAGGCGGACGGCGACGGATTGGACGCGTCCCGCAGAGAGCCCGTAGCGGATTTTCCGCCACAAGAACGGCGAGAGTTCGTAGCCCACGAGCCGGTCCAAGACCCGCCGCGCCTGCTGGGCGTCCACGAGTTTCAGGTCTATTGCGCGCGGGTTCCGGAGCGCTTCTTCGATGGCGCCCTTCGTGATTTCGTGGAAGACGATTCGCTGAACATAATGCGAATCTACGAATGCGTTGTCCGCATGCAACGAATCACCTTTTTCATTCGTGGCATTCGCTTTTCTATTTGTGGCATTCGCATTATGGTTCAGGCCTAAGGCCTGAACGAGATGCCACGCGATTGCTTCTCCCTCGCGGTCTTCATCAGTCGCAAGAATCACGCGCGAGGCGGCGTGCGCCTCCTTTTTGAGCGACGCGACCACCTCCTTTGCTTTCGGGGGGATGATGTAGGTGGGGGTGAAGTGTGTGGCGACGTCAATGCCAAGCTTGCTCTTCGGCAAATCCCGGATGTGGCCGTAGGAGGAAGTGACGCGGTACGTAGCTCCGAGAAAACGGGAGATCGTCTTTGCTTTTGTCGGAGATTCCACGATGATAAGTTCCATGATGGGGAATTTAGGCGTACTCGCTGCGGAGCGCGTACCCGCCTTCGGTTTCTTGTACCACGTTTTTAAGGAGGAGGAAACTTAACGCCCGGTTTGCCGCCGAGGGAGTAAGCGCGGTGATGCCGATAACGGAGTCCACCGAAAGCGGCGCGAGGGCGGCGCGGAGCGCCCCGACCACTGCGGTTTCATCGGCGTCGAGCAGAGGAAGCGCGCGCGATACGGCGGGCGCGCCTGCGTGCTCCGCGTACCCCAAGTCTTCCAAGATATCCCCCGCCGTGCGCACGAGGCGCGCGCCCTCGCGGATCAAGGCGTGCGAGCCGCGGAAGTTCGGGTGCGTGACGGGTCCCGGGAGGACGAATACCTCCCGGTTTTGCTCGAGCGCGCACCGCGCGGTCACAAGCGCTCCGGACCCCTCGGGAGCTTCAACGATGACAGCCCCCTGCGAGAGTCCGCTCACAATTCGGTTCCGCTCAAGGAAGCGGTAGGGGATGGGAGCGCTTCCCGGGGGATATTCCGAAACGAGCGCGCCGCCGCGCTCGAGGATGCGGGCGGCGAGCCCGGCGTTCGTCTGCGGCTGGGGCGTGTCCACGCCGCCGGCGAGTACCGCAACGGTACGCCCCCCTCCTTCGAGGCATCCCGCGTGCGCCGCAGCATCCACTCCGAGCGCCAAGCCGCTCACGATGGAGAATGTCGGTGCAAGCTCTTTTGCGAGTTCGTGTGCGAGGTCTTTGCCGTTTCGCGTTGCTCTCCTGGTTCCCACAATGGCAAGTGCGGGCTGTGCGGAGGGAGGAAGCGCGCCGCGGACGTAGATTGCGAGGGGAGGCGGGGACAATTCGCGGAGCAGCGGGGGGAAGCCCTGGTCGTCGTGAAGAAAAAGGGTAATGCCCGCCCGCGCGAGTTTTTCCCACGCGGCTTCCGGCGTGTGCGCGGAACCCTTCGCGCCGATGGCTTCCCATGCGGCTTTCCACGTGGAGAGGCGTTCTTTCAACTTGCGGAGTTTGAGCAGGTCTCCCTCCACCGCGAGAGATGCGGCGTGGAAGGAGGAATGCTCGGAGAGGCCCTCACTGCGCGCGTACATCATTTTATTGTACACATTTGCTAGAATGGGGATATGGGTTCCGATTTCCGGCGGAAATTTCTCATACAGCTCGGCGTCGCGGCGGCGGTGAGTGCGGCGCTCGTTGCGGCGGCGGGATGGTTTGCGGCGGACGTGAGCGTGCAGGCGGGGCGCGTGGCGCAGGACCGCACGCTCATCCGCGAGCGTTCCGCTTCCATCGCGGTTCTCGCGGAACTCAAGCGCAACTCGGCGCGCGCGCTCCAGTATGAGCAGAAAATGAACGCGTTTCTTCCCACGCAGGAGCAGTTGCTGGATTTTCGGCGGACGCTCGAGAATCTTGCCCGCGTGCGGCGCCTCACGCTCAACTTCAGTTTTCAGGGAGGGCAGACGCTGCCGCGCGGCGGCGCTCCGGGCACCGTGGGTTTCGCGCTCGACGTGGCGGGGGCATCCATCGACGTGCTTGGGTTCCTCAAAGACGTGGAGGTTACTCCTCCGCGTTTCCTTGCGGCATTCGACACGTTTAGCATTGAGCAGAACGCAAAGACCTATAGACTTTTTGCGGGGGGAAGGGTATTTTTTAGGTAGGACCTCTCTCACATGAAGCTCGTCATTTTTTCCCGGTCCCATCAGGAATCATTGCTCGTGCTCTGCGCACTCGTTTTTTTGGTTGCGCTCGCGGCGTACGTTGCGTGGGCGATTGCCGCCCTCACGGGAGACCTCGCGCGGGCAATCACCGTGGAGAAGGGAGACGGGAAAGGCGCAACATTCCACTTTGAGGAACTCAAGGCGCTGAAACTGCCGGGCATTGAGTAGACGACGCGCGATTAGCTCAGTGGCAGAGCACTTGCATGACACGCAAGGGGTCGCAGGTTCAATCCCTGCATCGCGCACCAAAATTTGACTTTCGGGAATTTGCCCGACGAGATTGGCCGCGCTTCGCGCGGCTGAATACGGAAACACTGGCTCGCCGCGCACGGCGCGGCGAGCCAAGCGCAGGTTCGAGCCAAAGATTTCTTTGGCAGCAACCTTTTTCGCAAAAAGGTTGCTCTCCCG
>JACPLI010000027.1 GCA_016186635.1 Candidatus Liptonbacteria bacterium
GAAGATAGACAATCGGATGTCTATCTTCCGGTCAAGGCAGACGAAAAAGTTTGACTATATCGAGCTTTTTCGTCTGCCGACACTCAAAAAACCAACACGAAAGTTCCCTTAACCCGAATATGGCGTATAACTTCAATGGTGATTTTTTGCTCGCTCTCGCCGATTTGTTTGGCGAGCGTTTGTGCTTGCCAAAGACCCGCAGCTTCAAGCTCTTGAAGTTCTTTCTCCGTTCTAGGCCGCCGAAAACTTCTTTCCATGAATCGCTTTATCAATCATCTCTTTCGTCAAATTACTGCCCTCTACTTTACTGGAGTAGTACAACTGCTCAATGGCCAAAGCATGGTCCAACTGTGCTTTTTCAAGAGGCGAAAGCTGGGGCAATTCTGATGTTGTAATCTGCAAATCCACCAGCTTTGAGAGCGGGTCTACACTCCTTGTAGTCTTCTTAATTTTCATCGGCTTTGATTGAGGAGTTCTCATAGTAATGTTGTATGGCCATTAGCGCAAGCTGAAGGGATTTATTACATACTACCATAGTCATTAAAAAAGGGTCGGGCTCGCGTTTTTGGCGCGAGCCCTGACTTTGACATTACGAACTGCTTGCCGTCCTCTATAAGGAAGCAACCAGCGTGGTCCCGTCGCCGCTGACGGAGACTGACGAGAATGCTCCAATAGGCATAGCCGCGAGAAGCATCCCACCCTGGGGCTTGCGCTGATGAAACAACATGGGCTGGTCACCGAAGAAGTCATGCGGCAGCATGAAGGCCCAATCCACTCGACATTCATCCCCGCCGTACTTCCGACCCACCTCCGCACAGCAGAGATACTCCCAATCCAGGGGCTTGCTGAACATCATCATCTTCAATGCCCCTGCGATTTCGAAAACGTGGTGCGGAAAAGCGATGTGATACCCGGTACAGAGACTGCTGGTGTACATGAGCGTGAAGAAGGGAGCGTCCATGGGACACGGCATCAGACCGCCGATGTAGCGAGCCCTTCGCAAAACCTCTTCGCGAGATGCATATTCGCCAAGTCCCAAAGCTTGATTGCTTAGGGCGATAAATGTCGCTCTACGCCGTGGGCTGGTAACGAAGCCCTCGCTACCCAAAAAACTTGCCGCACCACCTGTGATTTGGCTCTGATACTTCAGGAGATGCTCACGCATGAAAACGTCCAGCCCGTCCCTATCCGCAACCTGGGCAGTTTTTTCTCCTTGGTGATCCATCCCGACGGCAAATTCAACTTGCCAGAGAGTAGGGATTGAGCTCCTTCCCCATTTTTCATACCAGCTTTTCAGTCTGGGATATCTTACGGTGTTTCTCATACGATTTCTTTTCCTTTTGGTTAGGTTAAGAGTAAATTCTCAATACTTCATTCTCCGGAGACTATATTCAACCAACACGCCCGTGTCAACATAGAAATATGAAAAACGATTTCATGCCTATCGCATAGGAAGATTTCTCACCCCATTTTTTTCAGTTCCAAATCCCGTCGCCCCGCAAAAAACCATCCCTTGATTTACAAGGTTAAAATAATTTGCGCGGGCGACCGGATTCGAACCGGCGATTTGTCCCGTGACAGGGGACTGAGGACGGCCTCTCCTCTACGCCCGCATGGCTCCTAGTATAAGAAACTCCTGCTTACTTTTCAAACGGGCACACCAAAATCCAACACACTCCCAAACTTCTGCCACTATCCTGTTCGACGATCGTCGAACAGGATAGTGGCATCCCCCCATCATTGAATCAATGTGAGAAGCTCATTCTCGTCGAGAACACGCACGCCGAGCTTCTTCGCTTTTTCATATTTCGAGCCCGGCTCCGCGCCCGCCACCACGTAATCGGTCTTTTTGCTCACCGACTCCGACACGTTTCCGCCGAGCGCTCGGATTTTTTCTTTTGCCGCCTCACGCGACATGGATGCAAGCGTCCCCGTGAGCACGAAGGACTTGCCCGCCAACTTATCGCTTATTGCGCGTTGCGTGTCGCTCATAATTTCCACTCCCGCTTTCTCCAATCGTTCGACGAGCTTCGCATTTCTCGGCTCGCGGAACCATGCATGGATGCTCGCCGCCACTTTAGGGCCCACATCAGGAATCTCCTGCAAATCGTCGAGGGTTATCTTGCGAAACGCTTTGAGCACATGGGTTGGTTTGGTAATTGGTAATTGGTAATTGGTAATTGCCTCTGCAAGGAGGCGCGCCGTTTCTTCCCCCGCATGCAAGATTCCTAACGCAAAGAGAAACCGCGGGAGTGTTACCTTCTTTTTCTCCTCCACCTCCCGCACGATGTTCTCCGCCGACTTCTCGCCGAACCGCGGAAGCACTTCTATATCGCCCTTTTTGAGCGCGAATATATCCGCCGCGTCCGTAATCAGCCCCTCGTCCAAAAAGCGGTCAATGATTTTTGCGCCAAGCCCTTCGATGTTGAACGCGCTCCGCGAAACAAAGTGATAGAGCTGCTCGCGGTGCTTCGCCCCGCAGGCAGGGCTCGAACACCGGTATGCAACCCCCTGCCTGCCGTCAGGCATGGCATCCCGCACCACGTGCGCCCCGTCCACGGGACACTTCGCAGGCATTCGGAACTCCTTTTCCTTCCCCGTCCGAAACTCGGGGAGCACCTTCATCACTTGCGGTATCACATCTCCCGCGCGGCTCACGATGACGGTGTCGCCGATTTTAAGCCCCAAGCGCGCCACCTCATCCGCATTATGGAGCGTCGCGTGCGTAATCGTTACGCCCCCCACCTCCACCGGCCGCATCACCGCGACTGGCGTGAGCACTCCCGTGCGGCCCACTTGCACCTTGATGTGCTCCACCACTGTCGTCGCCTCACGCGGAGAAAACTTGTACGCAACCGCGGCGCGCGGGGCTTTTCCAATGATGCCCGCCTGCGCGTACACGCGGCTATCATCTACCGTCACGACAATGCCGTCTATCTCATACGGAAGGTTCTGGCGCATTTTCTTCACCACCGCATGAAACGCAAATGCTTCCTCGAGTGTCCGCACCGCCTTGCCGTGCGGATTGGTCTTGATGCCGAACTTCCGAAGCGCCTCGTACTCCGCGCTATGTGCGGGATATTGTGCAAGATAATCTTTGACATCCGCGTCTCTCGGCACAATGCCATACGCGAAAAAATCGAGCTTGCGGCTCGCCGCAACCGCAGGGTCAAGCTGGCGGATGGCGCCCGCCGCAACGTTCCGCGGATTCGCATAGGGCTTCTCCCCCTTCTTCACTTGCTCCTTATTGATGCGCGCAAACTCGGCTTTCGTGAGAAACACCTCCCCGCGCACAAAAAGCTCCTTCGGCACGCGCGCCACTTGTGGTGAGCTGGTGGTTCGACCCTGCTCACCACCATGAGCCTGTCGAATGGTCGAACCATCAAGCCGGAGCGGTATCGCCTCGATAGTTTTCAAATTCTGCGTCACGTCCTCTCCCGTGAACCCATCCCCGCGTGTCGAGCCCTGCACGAGCACCCCGTCGCGGTACACAAGCTCCACTGCCAGACCGTCCATCTTGAGGTCGCAATAAAATAGTGACAAGGAACCAGCGACATGGGACACGGAAAGATCCTTTGTTCCTTGTTCCTTATTCCTTATTCCTAAGTAATTTTGGAGCCGTTCGAGCCACGCCCGCACGTCCTCTTCGGAAAACGCATCCTCGAGCGAATTCATCCGCCGCCGCCCCTCCCGCGTAACTTTTGTGAACTTCGGGAGCGGCTTCCCCGCCACGCGCTGGGTCGGCGAATCCGGCGCCACGAGCCCCGGAAACTGCCGCTCCAAGTCAAACAGCTCTTTTTTTAAGGAATCAAGCGCTTCGTCAGAAATCAGCTGCTGGTCGAGCACGTGGTACGCGTACCGGTAGCGGTCAATCTCCTGCCGGAGCTTCTGAACCCTTACCTTTACTTCTCTCACATTCATATTTTCGGACGTGGCTTACGGAATCCCCACAAAGGACTGAATGTCATAAATCTCGAAAATGCGGTTTGCGTTCCGATGCGTACCATTCGAGAGCGCGCTGAAAGTGGATGCTGAATTGCACCCAAAATTTTCCCGATTTCCGGAGGGACCTCGGCTCACATATCCGCTTCCGTCAGGCCGCTGGGGAATAGCAACGCTGCTCGACGTGAAACACTGCACCGTGAGCGATGCGCCGTTGGTAAATGTAGGGAATGAGAGCGATGTCTCATTCGGATGCGTGTTTTTGTAGAGCGCCCATTCCGCGCCCGCGTCTGCCGCCATAATTGCGGCGGTTGAGGCGTTTGTCTCTGCCGCCTGCCGAATCTGGTAGGTCATCAAAAGCCCCGCCACCACCGTCGCCGCAAGGAAAATCCCGCCGATGGCAAGCACGGTAAGGAGCATGACTTGGCCGTTTCTTTTGTTTCTGATATACATGTATGTCGCGTCAGTTTGGTGCAACCGGGTCGTTCTTTATATAGCAGTTTTTCACCTTGTTCACCTCAATTGTTTTTCCACCCCCTCCGCATCCCAGCGAGGACCCGCCCCCGCGAAAATCCAACTCGAAGATGGTTTTGGTGTACCCGCTCCACGGCAGCTCGTCTGCTTCATATTCTCCCTCTGCCATATAGACGTAATACGTCGCGGTAGTGTTCATCGGATGCTCAGGGTCATGACCATCATACGCGCCATGCGGATCAGCGCCCCCAAACTTGCACCATGTGCCGTTCGGGTCATTCGCAAACCTGCCCGAAGGGTCATCCTCGAGGGTTACTGCCTTGCAGGGACGCACGTTGGTGCCTCTCACCACAAGCTCAAATTCGTCTGCGTGTGCAGTCCCCGCAGAAGCACTATTGTTGACCCTCTTCTGGAGCACCAAAGTCGCCGGCTGGTCGTCCGCAAGCCGCGCACTCACCGTCGTCGCAAGGCGCACTTTTGTCCCCGCCACTGCGGGGTCAGTGGTGTTCGGCGACGCCGCGAATGAAATAGCGACGCGGGGAGGGTACCCGTCGCTCGCACTCACCCCCTGAAGCATAAACGAGAGGTCAGAGATAGTCACATTCTTGCCAGTGATAGACTGAAACCCTGTCCTCCCTGTATCGTCGGGATTCTTCTCGCTTTTCTGAATAGCGCCCCCCTCAAGCTGGTACGCCACTACCTTCCCCCGCGCATTTCTGAATTCGAGTCTCGAAGAACCCATATTAAACAGCGACCCTGTCCGTATCTCCCGCGCCATGATTTCGAGCGCCGCGCTCGCGTTGCTGTTCGCCGCAAGGAGCGCCTGCGTCTGCCGCTGGGTGCGAAGCGCACGCACGAATCCGCCCACCGCAATCGAGACGATGATTGAGAAAAGCCCAAGCGAGATGAGTAGCTCGATGAGAGTAAACCCACCGCGGTCGGGTCGGAAATTGGAAATTGTCCGCCCGAGGCGGATCCGCCTTTGGCGGAGAAATTGGAAATGTTTCATATTATCTCCTTGCCCAGTTATAAAAGAAATCCTCGACGTTTACCGTAAAACTCCCCCCGCCGCGCGTGGTCCACTCCACAATCGAATTGACTCTGACTTCGTTCCCGTTCGTCCTCCCCGTCGTGTCGGGAGTAATCTCGATGCGCCGCTTAAAGGGGGTCGCCTCCGGCGCCCCATAGCGGTACTTCCCCGTCGAGGGGTCAAACCCGAGAAACCTCCCCCGCGCGGGGGTTTGCACGAACACCGCCCCGGGGCACCGCGGAGAGGCAGGCGCGAGCGTCCAGTCAACCTCGTAGCTTCCAGGGTCCTCGAATCCCTCGTCCCACTCGCAGTTGCGGTTGAGATTCAACTTGTAGGCGACGTTCGCATCAATCGTGTTCTTTGCGAGCTCAATTCCCTCCATCGCAAGGTAGTTTGCGACGTAGGTGTCGGCGACCACCCTGTTTAAGCTCAATGAGTTCGCAAGAAGCGTGAGCATCCCAAGAAACCCGAAAACGAGGAGTCCCATCGCCGCCATCGCCTCAACCATGTAGAAACCGCCTCGCGCCCCGCGCATTTGCATTATTCGCAGTATTCGCATGAAAAACTCACGACTCATTCATTATAACGCACGCGCATATCCAAAGGAGCAGCTCTCGGACGCGCGCGAGCTTGGTGTCCGTGAGGACTCGCGCGCGGAGAGGCAGCGGATGATTGCCGCAGGAGCAATCAGACCGCGGTGCTCCGTGGGATATGCGCGTGCGTGATACCCTAAAAACTCACTTCCCCCGCCTTCGTAACCCGTATCGTCTCTTGCATAACTTCATCATTCCCCCATTGAAGGGTAATTTCTGCGGAAAGGTCGGGAATCCTCGAAAGCTCGTCGGGGGAAAACCCCGCCGCCCAAATGAACGTAATGGGGTCCGGGGCTTTAAAGAATACTTGTTCAAGCGAGAGTCTGCTGGTGGGCGGCGGGGTTGCGTACAATTTAATTCCTTTGGAAAACCCGATTGTCTCGACAATATCTTTCCCCAGTCTGGAGGAGTGAGCGGCGGTCCCTATCGTGACGCATTCATTTCCGTTCCTCGGGTCTTCGTCTCCCGAGTATGTGAAAAGCTTCAGCGTATTCTCCGTGTAGTCAACCTCAACGCCGTACCCGCACGGGCGCTCAAGGTTGCTCCGAAGCCGCGTCGCGAGCGCGAGCGACTTTGCCCGCTGGATAAAAAGCCCTGCTTTCGCTTCTTCAACGGTGAGCGTCGTGCGCGCCTTGCTGTCGCGCGAGTAGGTAACCGCGTACGCCGAGAGCATGAGCGTGATACTCACCACCACGAGCAGTTCTACCAAAGTAAACCCGCCACGAGTGATAAGTGATACCCGCCAGAACGACTGGTGTCGTCCAGTCGGGCGGGAGCGATAAGTGAGAAGCGGCAAACGCATATGCTCTCATTATACCTCCCCGTTTCCTTCTTATCACTTCTCACTATCCACTTGCCACTACCCTACAAGCACTCTCAAGTACCATCCCACAAACTCAAACCCCGCGAAAAACATGAATGCCGCCGCAAGCCCGAGGAAGGGCCCGAAGGGAAGCGCGCTCTTCAAGGTCTTCCTCCTCGCCGCCACGCTCAAAATCCCTGCCGCCGCGCCGAACACGAAGGACATTCCCACAAGCACCGCGATATCCGGCCACCCGAAAAGCGCCCCAAGCGCGGCGGCGAGCTTCACGTCTCCAAACCCCATCCCTCTCCCGCGCGTCACTGCAAGCAAGGCAAGAAGCCCCAGCCCGCCCGCGAGAAATCCAAGGAGCTTGTTCAGCCAAATGTTTTGGGAGGCGAACATGAGTATCCCGTAGGAGTGGAGCAGAGACCCCCCTGCCCCGTCCGCGACGGGAGTGAGAAGCGCCACACCCGCGCCTGCAAGGACAAGGAGCGCATTGCACTCGTCGGGAATGATGCGAAGCCGGAAGTCAATGAGCGCCGCCGTAAGGAGGGTGAGAAGGGCGAGAATCCACAATGCGGAAAGAATGTAGAATGTAGAATGTAGAATGTAGAAGAGGGAGGAGAGACGGAGAGGAACGAATACGAAAATCAAACCGGAGAGAAGTTCCACAACCGGATATTGCAAGGTGAGACGCGCTTTGCACCGGCGGCATTTGCCTCGCTGTAAGACAAAACTTATAAGCGGAATTAGTTCAAACCACCGGAGCGTCGTCCCGCAATGTATGCAACGCGACCGCCCGCCGATTACGGGGCGCGCAAATAAAAACCGATTCGGGTCATAGCGGAGCGAGACCACGTTCAAAAAACTCCCTGCGGCGAGACCGAGAACGAGTAAAAGAAGCCACATTTAATATGTTTTGGACGTGCGCCGCTCAATCTTGTACACATGTACGACTCTCTCGTTGGGAAACAGTTCATAAAAAATGCGATAATTCCCCACACGTCGGCGCCACGAATGTTCCTCGCCTTTCATCTTCCATGTATCGCCCGCATATGGATTCGCCGCGAGCGAATCAAGAATCACTACAACGCGTTCCCTGTCGTAAACGGGAAATTTTGCAAGTGCCCTGCGTGCACGCTCTCTAACGTTTACTACCCAACTCTCGCTTGAGCTCATTCAGCGTCACAAATTTTCCCTTACGGTAATCCTCGCGCGCCCTTTTGAGATCGAGAAGCTGCGCGCGTGTCGGCGTAAATTCTTTCACTCGCTTCACGGTTCTCGCCCATGCTTCGAACTCCTCATACTCCTTCCGCGGCACAAGCACAAGGTCCCCTTTGCGGGCAAGCTCCTTTGGAATGGTAACAGTGGTCATGGGTCCAGTATAACCGCCATCACGCTCGCGTCAAACCCCCACACCTAGTGCGGAGTTGTATCCACAGATGTGTCCGCTCCGCACTAGGTGTGGGGGTCAAACCCACCGTACAAAAACAAAACCCGCTCCGCCTGCTTCACCGCAGAGGGAGCGGATTGAAGAATGCCTGCGGCCCCTCGCTACTTCCCCAACGAGAGGCAGTAGAGAAGCCCAAATCCGCAGTGGGTCGGGAATTGGGCTGCACCAGCCGACGGGGCAACTCCTTTATAGCTGCCATCCAACGCAGCTTTGTTCGAAATCTCGAGCTCTGATCCGATGACGTAGGATGTTCCCGGATTTCCCCCCATGCCCGCTTCCGCCCTATAAAAGTAATGCTTGCTTCCGCCCAATGGGTCATCGGGGATACCACCAAGGGCAATACCGATACCCGCATCCTCAAGCTTGGTCTGCAACTGTACCCAGGCATTCGAAGCCTCTGGCGCCGTAGAAAGCAACGGGTATATCCCATTCTTCGTGTAGTAAAGCTCAAGCGCCGTTTGCACCTGCTTCAAGTCGGCAATGCGACGCGTGTCGCGCGCGCTTGCGCGCCCGCCGCCGATGCCCACAAGAATCACTGACGCAAGGATGCCGATAATCGCAATCACAATCAAGAGCTCAATGAGCGTAAAACCCCTTCGTGATGTTATTTGCATATGTTTAGCATATCACAACCGACCTTTCTCAAGCTGTGGATAAGTCAAAATGGCTACGAAATACGAATAAGTATCGCACGAAATTACGAATAAGTACGAACATACGAATCAGAATTTACTACCCGCTTCAGCACTACTCCTTTCGGTGAAAAGTTAGCAAGAATTGCGAGTTTCAAACCGCTCGCCCGCAAATAATTGAAAACCTGTTCTATATTGTGACGGGAAAACGTACTGCCTTTTTTCAACTCAACCAAAACCTTACCTTCAACCACAAAATCACAACGCTGTCTCCCAATATATTCCCCATGAAACTTCACGGGCAACAAAACCTCCCGCTGGAACTTCAGCCCCTTATCTTTGAACGCGACTGTAACAGCCCGCTGATAGTACGCTTCAGAATACCCCGGTCCAAGTGTATTCGCTACCTCGAACAGCGCACCGACGATTGCATAACTTAACTCGGGTTCAATAATATCTGCCCTTCGTACTTTTACCTCTGTTCGCATTCGTATTTTCGTAAGTTATTCGTACGTTCGTGCGATATACCATCTACCCGCCGAGCCCGGAAGAACTCGTGAGCTGGTAGAGTGGGAGCAATATCGAGGCGAAGAGAAGCCCCACCAGTATCCCGATGCCGCCGATGAGGAGGGGCTGGAGGAGGTCCACGATGTTGTTGATGACCGCATCCGCCTCGCGCTCGTAGAACCCCGCGACGCGCCCGAAAATCTGGCTGAGTTGCCCGCTTTGCTCCCCCACCGCAATCATCTGCGAGACGAGCGGCGGGAAATAATCGGGATAGCGGCGGAGCGCGCCGGAAATGGTCTCCCCGCTCCGCACCGCCTCCGAAATCTCGTGGAGCAGTTCCTCATAGAGCGCGTTTGAGACGACGTGACTCACGATTTCAAACGCCTGCGCCACAGGAATGCCTCCTTTGAGGAGAAGCGACGTGGTGTAGGAAAAGCGGGAGAGGACGAGTGGGAGATATATCTTGTTCACAAGGGGCAGGCGCACTTTCGAGTCGTCGAGCGCCGCGCGCCCCTCGGGCGTGCGAAAATAGTCGAGCACAAAAATTCCTCCGAAGACAAGCGCGAGAAGCACGAGCGGCCACCACGAGCCCAAGAATCCCCCCGCGCCAAGCAGCAACTTGGTCATCCACGGGAGGTCCACCCCCGCCTGGTCGAAGACGGGCTTGATTTGGGGGAACACGAACGCCACCATGACGAACGCGACGATGCCGAACATCCCTACGACGAGCGCCGGGTAGGTCATCGCCCCGATTGCCTTTCCCGCGAGCACATCCTCCTTCTCGGTGTAATCCGCAAGGAACCCGATGACTTCCTCGAGCCGCCCGGTCGTCTCCGACGCCTGCACCATAGAGACGTAAAAGTCCGAGAACACTCCCTCGCGCCGCCCCATCGCCTGCGAGAAGGAAAGTCCCGAGTCAATATCCTCTCCCATTTCGAAAATCGCTTCCTTGAGCGCGGGGCTCGCCGTCTGCGCATGGAGACTGCGCAACGCGGAAGAGATGGGGATCCGCGCCTCAAGAAGCGTCGCGAGCTGGCGGAAAAAAATGACTTTGTCTTTTCGCTTCACCCGCCCGAAGTACCCCAACAGCCGGTCGAGCATGCCGGCTTTGCCCGCCGGCTCAATGCTTAAAATAAAGAGGTTGTGCCCCGAGAGAATAGATGTCGCGCCCTCCCGGTTCGGCGCCTCGACGAATCCCGTCTGGTCTTCTCCCTCTTTGGTTTTGGCGCGATATTTGAACTTCATTGCTTCGCCATCGCACGAACGTACGAATAACTTACGAAAATACGAACAGGTTATGCTGTAACATTCGTATGTTCGTAATAATTCGTAAATTAGTGCGATATATTTCGCGTCTTTGTGTAATACATCATTCCTATAATCTCTCCAGTAAAATTCTAAGCTCCGCCGGGTTCAGCGAATACAATTCCGCGTTCTCAAGCGAGATTTCTTTATTCTTCACGAGAAGCGCCAGGGCGCGATTCAGCGTAATCATGCCTTCCTGCAAGCTGGTTTCAATCACAAGGTCAATCTGGTAAATTTTCCGTTCGCGGATGAGGTTCCGAATCGCGGGGTTCACCAGCATGATTTCCGCCGCGGGCATCCTGCCCCCCGAGGTGCGCGGCAGGAGGCGCTGGGAAACGATGGCGACTAAGGTCGCCGCAAGCTGGGAAACCACCTGCCCCTGCTGCTCCGGCGGGAAACTGTCAATAATCCGGTCAATCGTCTGCGAGGCGGAGTTCGTGTGGAGCGTGGAGAACACCAAGTGCCCCGTTTCCGCCGCCGTCATCGCGGTCGCGATTGAGGATGCGTCCCGCATCTCGCCTATCATGATGACATCCGGGTCCTGCCGGAGCACCGTGCGCAAGGCATCATTGAAAGTCGCGGTGTCGTTCCCGACTTCGCGCTGGGAAATAATCGCTTTGTCCTGCGTAAAAAGATACTCAATGGGGTCTTCCACCGTCACGATGTGGTCCGCCCGCGTATGGTTCACTTCGTCCAAGACCGCGGCAAGCGAGGTGGACTTGCCGTGCCCCGCCGGACCCACCACAAGCACGAACCCCTGCGAGAGTTTTGCAAAGTCGTGCAATATCGGCGGGAGGCCAAGCTCCTCCACCGTGCGGATGCGAGCGGGAATCACCCGCAAAGCCGCGGCGACGTACCCCCGCTGGTAGTACACGTTCGCCCGGAACCGCACCTTATCCTCAAGGTTATACGCAAAGTCAAACTGGCGCTCTTTCACGAAGCGCTCCTTCTGCTCCGGCGTGAGGAGCGCGGACACCAGCCCCTCGGCAACTTCGGGCGTGGTGATTGCCTCTTTCTGGAGGGGAATAAGCGCGCCGTCAATCCGCAGGGTTGGGCGCTTTCCCACGGCAAGGTGAAGGTCCGACGCACTCTGCCGCGCCGCGGCGACAAGAAGGTCTTTGAGTTGGGTTTGGTAATCCATGGGAGTATTCGCGAATAACGCTAATCTGGATTCAAGAATGCGAATCCATTCGCGTTATTTGCCGCAATTCGCATTATTCGCGATTACTCCTATTCTACACTTCTTCCGTCTCCCGTACCACCTCCTCAAACATCACCGTCCCCTCAAGCGCCTTCATCACTCCGTCCTGCCGGAGTGTAATCATGCCCTGGTCCTTCGCTTCTTTCACGATGCGCTGGATGGTGGGTCCCGTCGCCACAATCTCCTTGAGCGCATCACTCATCTCGAGAATCTCGAAAAGCGCAATGCGCCCTGTGATGCCGCGCCCCTTGCACGCGCTGCACCCCGGCGCGTGGAATATCTTGTAGGGCTCCGCATAGCGCGATTTCACTTCCTCCGGCAGCCCCTGGAGCGCCGCGGCGATGATTTTGAGAACGCCCGGCGAGGCAGGTTCCCTCGCCTTGCAGGCAGCGCACAGCTCCCCCACGAGCCGCTGCGCAATCATCACGCTCACCGAGACCGGCAGGAGAAACGGCTCCACTTTCATATCCATGAGGCGCGAAACCACGCTCGCGGCGTTGTTCGTGTGAATGGTGGAAAGCACGATGTGCCCGGTAAGCGCGGCGCGCACGGCAAGCTCCGCCGTCTCGGCATCCCGAATCTCTCCCACCATGATGACGTCCGGGTCCTGCCGGAGGATCTGCCGCAACCCGGAGGCGAAGTCATACCCGATTTCCGGGTGCACCTGCGACTGGTTCACGCCAGACACCAAGTACTCCACCGGGTCTTCCAAGCTCACGATATTCACCTTGTCGCTATTCAAGCGCTGGAGCACCGCGTAGAGCGTGGTTGTTTTTCCTGAACCGGTGGGACCGCTCACCACCACCATCCCGTAGGGCTTTGCGAGGTTCTTTTCGAGCACCGCGAGGTTTCTGCCGGTGAGCCCCAGCATATCGAACGATTTGAGCCCCACCGAGGGGTCCAAGACGCGCACCGCTATCTTTTCTCCCGCGGGCGTCGGGAACGTGGCGACCCGAAAATCTATTTCCCGGTTTTGGACCGTTGTTCGGAACCGGCCGTCCTGCGGCACGCGATTCTCGTCAATCTTTAGGTTCGAGAGCACTTTAATGCGCGAGATAACCGGCTGCGCAAGCTCAAGGGGGAGCGACGCGGACTCCTGAAGCTCACCGTTGATTCTGAACCTCACGCGCAAGAAACTCTCCTGCGGCTCGATGTGGACGTCCGAGGCGCGCTGCAGCACCGCTTCCTCAAAGGTGCGCGCGACGATTTTGATGACCGGCGCATCCTCGATATCCCCCGCCTTGACCTCTTCGAGCCGCACAGCGTTTTTCCCCTTCGCCGTTCCTGGCCGTGCACGGAACGAAGCAAGCGCCTCGTCAATATCGTTCCGGTAGGGAGAATATTTTTGGAGAATCCGCTGCCAGTCGCCCCATGAAATCACATAGATGCCCAGACTCGCGCGGTTGGAGCGGGCAACAAATTTCAGCGCTTCCTGCGCCTTTTGGTCGTCGGGGTTGAGCATCCCCACCACGAGGAGCCCTTCCTTCCTCCCCAAGGGCGCCACTCCGTAGGTCCGCGCCGTGGCCTCCGGAACCACGCGCAAGAGCGAATCATCGAAGCTGCCGATGTCCACCTTCTGGTAGGGAATCTTCAGCGCCGCGCTTTTCACCTCCGCCACACGCTGGTCATCGGCAAGACGTTTCGTGTAGAGCACATCTTCCACGGAACGGTTCCCGAGAAGCGCTTCGCGCTGAACCTTCGTGGCGGAGACCGCATCAAGCACGCCCGCGCGCTGGAGCTCTTTGAGTAATTGGTCGCCAGTCATGGGATAGTGATGAGTGATGAGTGATAAGCGATAAGCGGCAGACGTTCCGGCACATACATCTGCCGCACCTTGTCCCATTTCGCTTGTTCCATGTTCCTAAAATCCAAGGAGCGGATTTGCCCTCCCCATCTTGGTCGGCTGGGGAAGGGATATGTACGGCTTGAGCTCCAAGAATGCCGCGCTCCGCATGAGGCGCTCCGGGTCAAGGTCAACTTTCGCAAGCGCCTCGGTGTGCCTGAAATTCTCCGGCGTCGAGAAAGAAGCGAAGTCGGGGTTTTTGAAAAAAAGATAGTAGGTCGCCGCGACGACCACGCCCACGATGACCGCCCACACGAGGACGGTGACGATACCCACTGAATTCTGCTGTTCCTCTTCGAGGATAATGGCCATGATTATTATTAATTCTTCTGATAATACGTCGCAATTCTCAAGTCGACTTTGTAGAGGTCCTGGTTGGGCTTCGCGGACGGTGCGATGCCGAAGGATATGGCATCAAACACGCGGATGTTTGTCTCGAGTTTCTCAAGAAAATTCTTCACATTTTCGTAGCTCCCCGTGAACGCCACTTGGAGTGAGAGTGTGCCGAGCGGCCGCGTCAAGTCCACCGCGTCCTTCGGAGCTGCCGCGCCGGCACTCCACCCCGAAGAATCCCCCTCTTCGCTTACCGTGAACGCTTGCGCGCCCAAGGTATCGTTTTGCACCAATCCCGCAAGCTGCGTGAGTGCGCCGGAGACATCCGCAGTCAAGGGGAGCACAAGACTGATAAACTCCCGCCGCTCCGCCTGGTTATTGTAGGCGCTGATGAGCTGCTGAACCTTTTTGACCGCGTCCTGCTCGTTGCGCACAAATTCTTCCCGCACCAGCACTTCGCTCTTCAAAGCCTGCACGTCCGCGTACGCCGGCTGGATAAAATTGAAAAACAAAATCGCCGCACCGCCCATAAGGAGGAGGGAAACAATCATGCTCATGAGCCGCTTGGTGGTCTGTTTCATTGTTGAGTGGCTCTCACGGGATTCATTTCTTCCTAAACGAACTTGCCGGGAGCGTAAGCGTGCCGCCGAATTCCCACACTCCTTTCTCCCCCGCCGTCACTCCTCCGAACGTAGCCGACTGGACCTCCTTTGCCCGTTCGAACGCCGCGAGCTGTTCCTCCACGTCCCTCAAACTTTTCCCCGTCCCGGAGAACGAAACCTTCCCCGACGGCACATCCACGGAAAGCTGCCCGTAGAAAACATTTTGATGCGTGTGTTCCTCAAACCACTTCAAGAAGGGGGTAAGTGCCGCATGCTGGTCCAACAGCGTTTTCACGTTGCTCAACTGCGCGTAAAAGGAGGTAAGCTTCACCTGCTGGGCGAGCGGAATTTGCTGGGTAAATGCCTGTATCTGGTCATTCAGCTTTTTCCTCCGCCCTTCAAAATACGGCTTGTACCCAAGTACAATCCCCCCGTACACGATGGCGCTCATCAGAAACAATGCGCCGGAGAAAAGCAAAAGCTGCGAAGACCAGCCCGGCGTCCCCGCCGGCTCGCGGCTCAATCGGTCAATGACTTTTTGAGGTAAGGGCATTAGAAAATAATTATCAATTGCCAATTTCCAATTATCAATAAATGCAGCATGCCAATTGAAAATTGATTATTGAAAATTGAAAATTCATATAAACTCTCTCATCGCGAGCCCCAGCGCCACGGCGAGCACCGGTCCGACTTCCGGCGCAAGCGGCTCGATTTCATGAACGTGCTCGAACCGGGCGAACGGAGCCGCCTTCACCACAGGCATGCCCATTTCTTTCTCCATGTACGCCTCAAGCCCCATAAGGTTCGCACCGCCCCCCGTAAGCACCATCCGTTCGGGCTGCGGGGCGCCGGGAAACTGGCTGCCGTAGCTAAATTGCGCCTTTTTCACCTCATTGATTATAGCATCCAAAAACGGCAGCATGATTGTGGACAATTCATAGCCCTGCCCCGCTCGGGAAATGCCGCGCTCGCGCTTCAGTTCCTCGGCGCGCAACGGGTTGATGTTCAACCCTTGGGCAAGCGCCTGCGTGAGCGATGCTCCCGCGAAATCGCTCTGGCTCACGAACCGAAGCTCTCCCCGCACTGCAAACGCGATACTCGTCGAGCGGCTCCCCACATCTACCAGCAGTGTGAGCGTCGGGTCCCCCGACGTGAGAAGCCGCGCAAGACTCAAGGGTTCTATCTCAAGCGCCCGGAGCGTGAGCCCCGCGAGCTTGAAAAGCCGCTGGTACCGCTTGATGTGCTCCCGAGAAACAGAAATAAGGAGAATCTGGTCGTGCCGGAATCCCTTCTCATCTGTAAACTCTCCCACCTTCAGCCAGTCAATCGCCACTTCTGAGAGCGGCTGCGGGATATACTCCTTCGCCTGGAATGCAATCGTTTTTTTGAGTTCCTCGGGCGTCATCGCCGGAAAATCAAGCACCGTGGTGAACGCCGCGAACGCGGGGAGGGAAGCGACCGCTTCCCGCGCGCGGGGTTTCATTCTCCCCACGAGAATTTTCAGAAGTTCCGCCGCTTCTTCCTCAAAAATTTTCAAGGTGCTTGTCTGCAAGGCATTGTTCGCGCGGAGGAGATACCCGCCGAGTTCGAGCATCCCATAATTCAGCACTGCCGGGAGTTTCTCTCCCTGCTTCACTTCCACCGCTTTGATGGACGTCGTGCCAATGTCAACCCCAAGGTAGAGGGGGAACGTCGCTTGGCGGAGATGCTGGAATACGTTCCACATAACCCCATTATACCCTCTTTCGCGGGTTTTCGTTGGCACTTCGGCTTCGCTCGCGCACACCTGCAGCCCTCGAGGGGGGTTCTCGGAGCGCGACGGCGCGAAAGCACAAAAGGATGTCTCCTTGTGTACAATAAGAACATGAACCTCGGCCCGCTTCTCAACCTCCTTTTTCCTCCCCATTGCCTTGCCTGCCGCGCACCTCTCCCCAACGCCTCACAGGGCTTGTGCGCGCTATGCAAGGATGCAATTCTCTGCGAAACAAATCTCCGATGCGGGAGGTGTTTCGCGCGTCTGCCGGGGGACGCGAAAATATGCCACACGAACTTCCCCTACATTCTCGGCGCGGCAACCCACTACCATGATGCGCGCGTCCGCGCGCTCGTCCAGGGTTTGAAATTCCGCCATGCGCACGCCGCCGCCGCGACGCTCGCGGAACTCACGGAGCGCTATCTCCGCAGCGTTCCTCTTTCCCTCGCATCCTTTGCCATTCTCCCCATACCGCTCTCCCACAAACGGGAGCGGAAGCGGGGGTATAACCAATCCCAGCTCATTGCGGCGCGCGTGGGGAACGCGCTCGGCATTCCCGTCATAACCGACGCCCTTGTCCGCACCATCCATGCACAACCTCAAAGCGAACTCTCCGACTGGCGCGCGCGGCACATGAACGTTGCGGGGGCATTTGCAGTGCCTGTTCCCCACCAAGTGGCGCGGAAAGACATTCTCCTTTTCGACGACGTCACCACCTCGGGAGCAACCTTTTTCGAAGCGTCAGTCGCCCTCAAATGCGCCGGGGCGCGGCGCATCATCGCAGTCGCCGCCGCGAAGGCGTGAACTGCGTGACGAAAGTCTAATCGTGGAGCGGGATACGAGAATCGAACTCGCGCCTCCACCTTGGCAAGGTGGCGTACTGCCACTGTACTAATCCCGCCTACGCTAAAGCTTCGGCGGGCAAGCCCGCATTTGCCTTAAGCTCCCACATTCTACATTCTCCATTCCAAATTCTCAACGGGGTGCCCCCGGCGGCGGCTCCTTCGGTCCCACAATGAAGGGCGCTCCCGTAGGACCGCGAAAGGGCTGCCCGTTTGACTGAAGCGGCGAGGAAGGCGGCGGACTCCACGCGCCGCTTGGCGCGGGCGCCTCTCGGGAATTCCATAAAAAGACCGCAATGCCGACAGCGGCAACAATAATGATGACCAACCAGTACACTTTCCCCATAAAATCATTTTATAACACTCCCTCTCTAATTTCTCGTGGGCCACTCATGGCTATTGGCTAATCGCTACCTATGTGTCCCCACGAGGAATTTCACGCCGCCCCGCCTTCGGCGGGGACTCCCACAAACCCCTCGGTTTGTGTGAATCCGCCACGGGAAAACTCCTGTTTTCCCGACCCCTTTCCCTGTTCAATTCCTCGTGGGTACACTGCCCGTGTCCCCACGAGGAATTGAACCTCGATCTCATCCTCCGCAGGGATGCGCTCTATCCGTTGAGCTATGGGGACATTGACTCGCCGTTCAGCCCCGACGCGCGGTGCGACCGGGGCCCCGTACTCCCGCCAGCCGGCGGGATGTCGGGGCTATGGGGACTCTCACGCCAGCCCTCGCATATTACGAGAACTCCAGAACACGCGCAACCTCCCCCTTCTAAAACCGAAGGAATTCCTCCAGCGTTTCTATAAACGGCCGCGGCTCGTTCACCTCAGGAAGTTTCTGCGCCGCAATCCCCTTTACCGCCGCAAGCCGGTTTGAAGGGACAAGGATGCGCAGGGAGGGGCGAATGCGGTGGCGGAACCGGAGCGTGAACATCGCGAACGCGCCTTCCTCTTCCGCACCGAAACTCATGAATTCTTCCCACGCGAACCGCTCCGCGTTATTAATCACGAACTCTTTCTCGCTTAGTGCAAACGAGATAGTCGCGGGCGTCCTGTTGCCCCACGCAAGCACAAGTACCTCCGCGACGACGACAAACACTCCAAAAAGGAAATTGCGCTGCCACACCGCAACCGCCATAAACGACACCGCAATGAGAATGGTAACCCAATACCACGAAACGCCTTTGTGCCGATACTCAAATTCGGGAGCTTCCCATGAAACCGCGCGATGTTCTGCCATCCTTCCATCCTACCTCTCCCCGCGCCCTTTTCAATGCCGCGTCCGCCCCGAGGCGCAATATCGTGGTGAATGCGCTTGTAAAGATTGGCGAATGTCGCAGATGGAAGTATCATTGAGACGGGCTCTAGAAGCCAATTACTATTAACTCCGTGGCAAAGTATCTCGGGGAAGTAACCAATAGCTTCCTCGTTCGTTTTCTATGGTGGATGGCGAACGCACAATAATTGAGAACGCCGTCAAGGGTGAGGCCTCGGCTTTTGGCCAACTTTACGATCATTACCAGCCCAAGATTTACCGGTTTGTATTGTTCAAGGTTAGCCAGCGTGAGGAAGCCGAGGACCTCACTCATGAGGTATTCATGAGCGCATGGCAACGCATCCGAACCTATCGTGATTTCGGGTTTCCGTTTTCAAGCTGGCTCTATCAAATCGCGCGGAACCGGATTATTGACCACTACCGCACGAAGAAAGCTTCGACGCCGATTGATGCAGTTGACCCGGAATATTTTGTAGCTCCCGCAAGTGCGCCGCGTGCCGTGGAAGAAAAGATTGAAGTCGAACGGGTGCGGCGCGCGCTCGGCAAACTCAAACCGGAGCACCAAGATGTGGTGATTATGCGCTTTATCGAAGAACTCTCGATTAAAGAAACCGCCGCCGCCTTGGGAAAAACCGAGGGTGCAATAAAACTTTTGCAGCATCGGGCAATGAAAGCCCTGCAGGAACTTGTAGATTGAGTACCATGGACCTTCTTACTACACTCAAAAAATTGCAGCATGCTCAGGCGGACCCCGTGTATACGGCCCGCTCGCGGAGCATTATTCTGCACACCGCGCAGCCCCTCCCTCCTTTGCGTATGTTGGGAAGGTGGATGTTGCGCAATGTTGAGTCCGGCGCAACGCTTGCGCTTGCCGGATTGTGCCTCTTTTTGGTAGTTGCCGGTTTCTCACTCTGGAAATCGTTCTCTCCGTTGGGAATCGCCCAATTTGACCTTGCGAGCCTTCGCGCCGAGGCGCAAGCCATTGACATCCAAATCAAGCTTGCAGGGCTCGCGTACGAAGAGTCAACGCTGCCGGTTGCGGCAGCATTGCGTTCCCCCTCCGCCGCGCTCCAGATAACGGGCTCGCCCCAATCGCCTCGTACTCCCAACGCTGCAGCGGGGACCGCCGCCGCCCCTGTCCTTCCCGACAAAACTGCCACGAGCACCCCCGTCCTCTCCATTGACGAGGCGCTGCTCAAGCTCTCGGAGTAGGCAGGAAATCCCGCGCCCCCACTATGAGTTTTCTTTCTTGTTTACAAAGTCGGAAGGTTGCATATCTCTAACGGAATGAAAAGACTCCCGCTCTCCGCCATGGCGGCGGCATGCGCACTCCTCCTCGTGGGGGTGGAATCGCAGCGTACCTACGCACAAGCCCCCGGCTGTGCGCTCGACCCAAAAGAATTCGCCGCACTCCAAAATCTCAACCAGGAATCGCCCGATGCCGTACGCGAGGAGCTCGCCATCAGAAAAACCCTGCTTACAAAAGTGCTTGACTGTCTCGATGCGGAAGTCGGCGCAGAACGCGCAGAGCTTAACCGCACCTCCGTCTCCGACCCGCGCATGGGCGCCGCCCGCAACAACCTCATTGTCGGTCTTGAAGATGCCGCGCGTTATTACCAAACGGAGCGGGAACGCGTGACGAACGCCGGGCTCCGCGCTGCAAAAGACGTCGCTGCGGCTATCCGCGACTGGCGCGCAAACACATTTCTTCCCCAACAAGCCCGCGTGCACACCTTCATAAGCTGGACGCGCAACGCTGAATTTCTTGCAGTCGCATCCCGCCGCCTTGAAGAACTCGAGCGGAGCGTTCAGCTCCTTGCTCTCATTGACCGCGACGACATCCAATCGCTTTTCGCCGATGCCGAGGGGAACTTCCATGCGGCAGAAGATTTCCACGCCCGCGCCCAGCGCGAGCTCGTAAACGGCCTTGACCCCTCTTCTTCCATGAAGCTGTCGCTTGAGGCGCTCTCGCGCGCCTACGCCTCTTTTATCGAACTGAGCAAACTCATCAACACGCTCCTGCCGCGCGGGAAATGAAGCTCCGCGCGGCAAGCCGCGCGGTATCAGCGGAATTCTTCCGAAGCTTCATAACCCTCCTACGCTAAAGCTTCGGAGGGTTCTCCTCTATTTTGTAACCTCGCAGCAAGCTGCGAGGTATTAGCGGAGGAGAATAAAATACCCCGCCTGTCCGAAAGACAAGCGAGGTCACGGGGCACATAGAAACTACTTGCGAGCGCATGTGGTGATGCAGGGCTTCTCGGAGTGCGACGGCACGAGCCCTGCCTGCCGGCAGGCAGGGCTGCGGCAACCCGCCGCAGACAGCGTCCCTGCGCACCACATGCGGGAGCAAGTTTGTTTCACAATGTGCACTACACCCTACTTCACTGCCTCCTTCAATGCCTTCCCCGCCCGGAACTTCGGCTTCACCGACGCCGCGATTTGGATGGTTTCTCCCGTCTTCGGGTTCCTGCCCTGCCGCGCTGCTCGCTTCGCCACCCGGAACGTCCCAAAACCGGTGACGGCAACATCTTCTCCGCGGCCAAGCGATTTCGTAATTGTGTCAAACACTGCTTCCACCGCGCGGTGCGCCGCCGCTTTCGTTTCAATCTCTGCGGCCTTCATGACTGCATCCACCAATCCGTCTTTGGTCATGAAAAATAATTTCCACAAAATTCTGCGACCTTTTCTTGAACATACTTACTGTAGCAAGTAGCACAACAAAATCAACCCCTCCTAATCTCTCAATTTAATTCCAAGCTTGTCAAGAATCGGCTTCAAGGAAGCGTAGGAAGGGCTTTCCCGAAGGTCGGTCCGGCGGCTTACCTCCTCAAGGTACTGCCGCGCCACGCCGGCATCCCCCTGCACAAAATGCGCAATGCCCAGTTTCGCGCGCGCCTCGAGGTCCCCGGGTTCCATGTCAATCGCCGTTCGGTACAGTTCAATCGCCTCATCAAGATGCCCCGAATCGGCGAAGAGGTTCGCCACCACCCTCGGCTCGTGGTATTTCCTCCACCGCCGCCCCAGCGCGAGCGCCTTTTTGATTTCCGCGTACCCCGCCTCCGCATCGCCCACGGTGTACGCGATAAGCCCGTAGTAGAAATGCGCATCGGGCACCTTCGGGGCAAGCGCCATTGCCGTCTTCAACAGTTCGAGCGCGGCGGCATTGTCCCCCTGAAGTGACTTGGTCTTCGCGAGCGAAAAATACACTTCCTGCCGGTTGGGGCTCAAGGCGAGCGCGGTTGCCGCTTCGCGCTCCGCGAGGGGAAGCAGCATCTCCGGCGCAAGGTCGGAAATCTGGTTGTACATGTCCACCAGCGCATAGTGGCCGTAGGCGTCAAGCGGATGCTCCTTCGTCGCCTCTTCCATTGCGCGCACCGCCCGCCACGCTTCCTCCGCCGGCACCTTATCGGGATTGTAAAAGTATGCCTCCGCGACCGCGGTGGCGTAATCCCGTTTCAGATTCCATGTGTAAGGACTCCACACGGTGAGCGCCTTCCTGAAACTCTCAATTGCTTGCTGCGGCCGGTTATTTACAAAATAGTTAAATCCCCAAAACTGGTAATGGGATGCCTGCAGCGAAAGGACATTCACCACGTAGATTGGCACGGCGGCAACCGCCACTGCGGCCCACACAATGCGTGCGGGGATTCTTTTGTCTGGGGAGTTCGCGTGAGGAACAGATGTGTCTTCCCGATGCGCAAAGAACCCATCCGCACACCCGAGAAAAAGTCCCCACATGAGCAAGGGGCCAAGCGTTTCGAACACAAAGAGGTTCCGCGCGGCGTAGGCAATGCCCGCGGCGATGAATATTTTCCCCAGCACGCGGTCGCGGAGGCGCCACGCTTCCCAAAAGAGCGCCGCAAAGACCGCGGCGTAGGCAAGCGCAAGCGGCAGCCCCCCTGCCACAAGATATTCAAGGACGAAGTTGTGCGGCTTGTCGAACCGCGTTTCCTGGTAATTCGCCTCGAGCGCGCGGGGGTCGTAGTACTTATTAAACACGATATTGTAGTTGTCCCATCCCCATCCTGCGAGAGGGCGTTCGAGGAATCCCTTCCACGCGGCGCGCATGGCGATGAACCGCGGCGAGAGCGACTCACTCTCAAGCGAGATGTCCGCGAATCTCCCCAAGCCGGGAATCGCCTGCCACACGGCGCTCCCGCGCGTCACGAAGAAGAGCAATCCCGCCGCCGCAATCGCGGCAAGCGCCCAGAGGTACGTCCGCCGCGCGCCGAGCCATCCCCTCATGCCAAGGGGCTCCGCCACAAAGAGCGCGAAAAGCGTAATCACCCCTGCCGCGACGCCGAGAATGTCTCCGCGCGTCTCGGTAAGAAGGAGTGTCGCGGCGAGGAGCGCTCCCGCGCCGAGCGGGAACCACAGCGCGGCGCGCGGAGACGCTCCGCCCCCCTGCCGCGCACGGAGCCAGCGAAAGACAAAATATCCCGCGATAAAAAGGTTCAGCGCGAGGTAACCGGCGAAGAACGCGGGGTTGCCAAAGGTGCTCCCCGGGCGCGAACCGATTCCCTCGTTCAAGAGAAGGTTCGGTATCCAAAGCTGGAGAAACGCGATGGCGCTCGCCGCCGCCGCCGTGCCGAGCGAGGCATAGAACAGCGGTTCGATGCAGATTTCCCGCGTGAGCGAACGCACCACTACGGTAAACGCAAGCACGTGGAGTATGGTAAACACCCCCACCGCCCGCTCCTGGATTGACCAAAAACTCCGCCACGGGTCCACGCCAAGAAGCGCGGTAAGGATGAGAAGCGACGCAAACGCGGCGAGTGCCTTCATGAGCGGCGTCCACGAAATGCGGAACTTCGGCTCATACCACGCACACACGAGCCAAAGAGCAAAGAGGAGTTCCACCGCCGCCTGAAAGAAGAGGCTTTTGGCGATGCCGTAGGGGTAAACCGCCCGCGCAAAGTAAAAAATCGGCGTGCCGATGACGATGAGATAGAGAAGAAACTTGACTGCTGCGAGAAGCCGGCGGGAATGCATGATATACGTCCTTGTATGGTATCCGAATCTCTCCTAAAGATAAATGTCCATTGCAGGCATGTCTCATGCTCACGCATGCAGTTTGCAGGACGTCTCGGAGTGCGGCGGCACGAGACCTGCCCGCCGGGTTGGCAGGCGGGGAGAGCCCTGCTTGCCGGCGGGACTGCGGCAACCCGCCGCAGACAGCGTCCCTGCAAACTGCATGCGTGAGCATAAACAAACCCCCCGCCCCGACTTTGGTCGGGGCGGGGGGTTCTCCGGTTCAAGCCCTCCTCTTGATGAGAAGCCAACCGGTTCGTCCAGCCGCTGCTAGGAGCCCTGCGCGTACGTCACGGAGCCGATGGTGAGCGGCACGACGTTCGAGGGCACCGAGATAATGCTCGTTGCGGTCGAGTCGAGCCCGTCAGTGTAGCGGATATCGGTGTTCGCGTTAACCGACACGCTGAGCGTGGGCGAAACGCCCGACACTCCTCCGAACGTTCCCGCCGACGAGTTCACCCGCACCTTGAAGGTGTAGGAGCCGCCTGCCGGAATCTGCCAGCCCGCGGTGCCTCCGCCAAGGTTCCAGGTCTTCGTACAAGTGGCAGTCCCGTTACAGGTCCCTGCCGTGCTTGACGTCACGCCCGAGGTGTTCATGACCGAGCTGCCGTTCTGGTCAAGAAGTTCAACCCCTCCCATGAACGTGGAGATGGACGGCGCGGTGCCGCCGAAGGTCACGACGACCGAGTTCAACACCGCCACCCCTGCGCTGTCCGCAGTAAAGGTAATACTGCCGATGTCATCCTGCGTCTTCTTCCCCGAATCCGTCTTCAACTGCGTACCCGCAACGGAGAGCTTCGTCCGCAGCATCGTCAACGCTTCCGCATTCGGAGGCGTGCCCGATGAAAGCACTACTGACGAACTGTTGTTCGAAGTGGAACCGAGCGCAACCACCGCCTCTCCGATGGTGTCGTTCGCGCTGTCGGTCGAGGTCGCAATCTTGAAGATGTGCGTCGCGTTGTCCGCCGCTCCCGAAGGATTGTACGACGACACGTCGCCTTTCAAGACGAGCGACACCGAGTTCGATTTCGGAACGACTATCGGACTGCCGAAGTGGAACGCGTAGTAGTACCCTGCGCCCGGCGTCGAGGTCGCGACCGAGGTGTTCGCCGCCCCCGCGGAGGCAATCGCGTTCGTCAAATCGGTTGACTTGAAGAGCCGCAGGTTGCCGAAGCCCGCGATATTCTGCGTCGTCGTCGAAGCAACCTGCTGGAAGATGTTCAAGTCAGTAATCTTGATGTCTTCAATGTTGCTGGTCTCCGTAAACTGGAACGCCGCCAAGGTCACGTTCGTCGAGCCCATCACGATTTGCCCGGCCGCGGGCGAGAGCGAAGAATTCTTCGCCGCCGTCACGGTGGACTGGCCTGCGACGGTCGCGCTCTGGCCGTTCGTCGCGGTGCAGCTGATCGCGGTGAGCGAGCTTGCGCCCGAACCGGAACAGCCGTTGAGCTGGGTGATTGCGCTGTTGGTCTGCGCGGTTGCGCCCGAGAGCACGTCCGCATAGGCGTCAACGTAAATCGTCTGGCCCGCGGGAACCGTAAACGGCGTCCCCGAGAACGAGTACGACGTATTGTTGTTCAAGGTGGGCTGCGTCGAACCGAACTGGCTGTTGCCGATTTTGACCGCCAAGTTCTTGAAGTCGCCGCCTGCCGCGCCCGTCCGGACCGTCAGGTTCGACACCGTCACGCCTTCAGCCGATGACGCCGTGAAGGCGTATGAGCCGATGCGGACGTTCGTCGCGCCCTTCGAAACCGTGAGCGTGCCTACTGCCGTGTTTGCCGCGACCGTAAGCGCCGCCGAGGAGAGCGTGAGTGCGCTCCCCGAGGCCCCGGTGCTCGTGTTCGTCGCCGCCGAGATAAGCCCCTGCAAGTTCGCACTGCCCGCCGCCACGAGGTTCCCCTTGACGGTCGAGAAACTCGCCGTGGACTGGATGTCGCCCTTCAAAGACAGCACCCGCGTGGTGTTCGCCGGAATGATGTAGTTGATGGGAGAGCCCGACGAGCCGAAGCAGTTCACCGTCGTCGTTGTGGAGTTGGCGAATCCGCCTCCGTCGGTACAGGTAACCGTGGTGGTCAAGGACGAAACCGTCGAGCCCACCTGGCCGCCTGCATCGTCGTCCAAGTGCACGTTCTTCAGAATCAAGTCAAGGGAGCTTGTGGCGCTCACCCAGTTCAAGCTGAAGGTAAACCACTTCACCTTGACCGGCTCGCCTGCCGCATACACGCTGAACTTCGCGAGAGTGACGTTTGTCTGCCCTGCCGCGAGGTTGCCCGTCGGCGTGTCGGACGCCGCGGTAATGGTGAGGTTGCCGGCGTTGACGGACACCTGCGTGCCCGTGTTCGCCGATGCCGACACCGGTACGTTGTACTGCGAGTCAACCGCGAGCACGTCGTACGAGTTCAGAATCTCGAACTGGAAGTTAAAGTTCGGAGACCCCATCACGTCCGCGTAGACCTGGACGTTGTTCGAACCCGTGTTGATGGTCGCGGGGGTCGCCGTGAGGTCAAAGTAGACGTTCCCATCCGGGGGAACTGCAGCGAGCGTCTGCCCCACCTGCGAACCGTTCACGTAGAGCTTCACGTTCTGAATGTCGGCTTTGCTCGCCGAACCGATGACTTTCAAGTTCAAGCCCTTCAGCCAAATCTTGCTGTTCGAGCCGCTGAAGCTCCATGCGCCCACAATCACGTTCTTCGAACCCGCGTACACTGTGGTGCCAATCGAGCTCGACGCAATCGAGAGCGATGCAATGTTCGGGTTTGACACCGAGGTCACCGTGAAGGTGTTCCCGTTCAAGGGGAAGCTCCCCGCCGCGGAAACTGCCGCGCCTGTGGCGTCGGTCGCCGTCACGTCTGCAACCGCATTCAAGGCGAACCCTACCGTGTTGCCCGCCGAGAGCCCCTGTGCGGGGTCAATCGAGAGCGTCAAGGTTTTTCTCTGCCCCGCCGCGATGTTCAAGGCAAGCGCCGGGAACGAAATCATACCGCCGGAGATGGAGGTGTATTGCGCAAGCACCTTGCCGCTTTCCTCAATGTAGGCGCCCGAAATGGAGCTGTCGGAAATCACGCCCGTTTTCTTAAATTTGAGTCCGCTCACCGTGATGCCGCTCGCGATACCCGCCGTCAGGTCTACTGAAAGGACGGGTACACGCGCCGCAGCGCTGTTCGTCGAGGAGATGAGGGACCCTGCCGGCGGACTCGCCGGAGATACCGCTGCCCAAAGCCCAGACGCAGGCGCGTTCACGACCGGAAGAGTCGGGGCTGTCGGCGTGGCCGGGGCGGCTGGCGTGGTTGGAGCCGTCGGAGCGGTCGGCATGGTCGGCGCTGCCGCCATCGCCGCTACCGCGTTGCGGGTTATCGGACCGAAATACCCCACAGCGGGCGTAATGCCCCTCGCCGCTTGGAACGCGGCGACTGCCCTCTTCGTGGCAGGCCCGAAGTAAGTCGTCTCATTTCCTGCTGAACCCGCCGCACCTGACTGCGCAACCATGTAGCCATTCGCATTCAGCCACTGCTGGAGCGCTTTCACGTCCGCGCCAGTACTGCCCACAGTGAGGCTGCGGGTAAAGGTATAGGCGGGGGCGCTCATGCTTGCTCCGGAAGAGCCGGTGCCGAGCTGGCTTTGCAATTGCGCAATCTGCGCCAGAAGCTGTGCAATCTGCGCCTGAAGGTCAGCCGAAGATTGTGCACTCGCCGCCGGCACAAAAAGAAGCGCTCCAGACGCCCATACTGCGACGGTCGCCATAAGCGCTACAGAAACAAACTTTTTGCCGAATGTACTCATTGATTAATTACTTATTTCGAATTCTTTTTTGTCTATTATCGGCCTATGCGATGATCACCGATTATGAATCAATAATCATTGTGGCCGTCGACCTTTCTCTGCCAGGAAGTTCTTCCCTCGCCAACTCGACCCTCCAAATCTTGTGAGGATGGGACAGGAGGATTGCCGAGGAAAGAACGGAATAAGCGGGATTCGAGCGGTTCAGGGTGGGGACCCAAGAAACAAAAAAGCTCGCATTACGCGAGGCTGAAGGATAGAACTTAGGACTTAGAAACTAGAACTTACGAAGAGGGCGCAGGCGCCCCAAAATGCACTAAGTTCTAATGGCTAATCACTAACGAACTATCCGTTGGTTCAGCCTCACGTCCATACCCCCGCCTCCGGCGGGGCGTCGGACCTGAACCACTCCTCATCAAGGATACCACAACCGCTGGGAAAAGCCAACTGTGGCGGCTACTATCTACAACGAACCCAGTATTCAAAGGTTACTATTAGCTTCGCCGGAAATACCCCCTGATGGCTGGGAGAAAGGTGATTTATAACGATAATAGGTACCGGGACCACCCTCGCCGACACGCTCGATAAGGCCCTTCCCCGCAATGTGCTGCAAATCGTACCTGATTGTTCTCTCGCTCGAGCCGGGAAATTGTTCAAGCAAATCCTTCATCCGGCAATTGCCGGATTTCTCAATAAAGTTGAGGATTTCACTTTGCCGGACTTCTGCCGATTTGCCGTCTTCTTCATATTGACGCTCTCGCGTCTCAATACTATGCCTAATGTTGCCGATTTCAGTCTTCACAGTCATATCGTCCGCCGCCTTCGGCTTTCTCCTTTCCAAAAAATCTTGCGCGGAAAAAACTCCTTCAATATCCGCTCTATTGCCGATTTCGATGTCCCTCAGCGTCCGCAAAACTGATTCAAGTTTTGCAAGCCCATCTAAAACAAGGTCGCCATTCCCCTTATTGATAATGCCGGTATCCGAGCCAAGTTTTACCTGCATCCGAGCAATCTCAAGCGATTCTCGTATTTTTTGAGGATTCAAGGAAACACCTGATTCAGCAATGCGGAACGCACTCTCCTCAATCCTGCTCCCTACTGAAGGATGAATCCGCGCGGCAATCCGGCAAAGGGCATAACTGATTTCATATAACTTTTTCCCAACAAATTTCCCTGCCTCGTCCTGCATGGACAGGAATATATTCCACAATGCGGCAAGGTGTCAACCCGGCAAAAAGGGTTAGCGGGTCAATCGTATATCCCTTTCTCCTGAATCTTCAAAAATGCCGCATCCGCTTCCGCAAGCGTTTCGGGGGACCCGATGTCGAACCATTTTCCCGGCACTGCCCACGTATACATGCAGACACGAGAGAAAAGCCATTCAATAAGACGTCCGGATGGGTCGGGTCTATTCCCTTCACCCATGTACTGCCGAATAAAGCGGAGAGAGTGCTTGGGGAAATAATAGAGTGCGATGCCGATGCGCGTACTCGAGGGTTGCTTCGGTTTCTCTTCAAAATCCGTAATATGCCCGTCGGAAGCCAGGCGAAACACGCTGAACTTCTTCGCCTCATCCACGCTTCCCACGTCATAGACCGCAACCACGGGGGCATCTTTACCCGCACCGAACTCTGCAAACCCCCTCACGCTGTCAGTGAAAAGGTTGTCGCCCGCCACCACAATAAGGTCGTCGTCAACCTCCTCGGCGCGGAGTGCAAATTCGATGTCGCCGATAGCGCCAAGTTTACTTTCCTCGCCCGTCGTCCCGTCGTTCACCACCGAAACGCGAAGCGGCGAGGGTCGCCCGCCCCGCGCCGCAGCCCACTGCTCGAACTGCCCGGCAAATTTCGCATTAGTCACCACGTACGCCTCGTCAATCTTTTCCACTTCCTCCAGTCGGTCGAGAAGGTAATCAAGTATTGGCCGCCCCGCAATCGGCAGCAAGGGTTTCGGCTGGGTCAGCGTACGCGGGTAGAGGCGGGTTGCGTACCCCGCCGCGAGCACAATCGCCTTCATGAGTGATTAATAATCAGTGATTACTTTCATAGCGTCCATTGCGCCGAGAATAAGGCGGCGGCGAGAACTCCCAGCGCGAGGCATGCATACATCTTCACGTGCGAGCCGTTGCCCTCCGCCGTGCGTGCGGTGAGGAAAAAAACTGCGGCGGCGCCCGCAAAGAGCGCGGCGCCTTTCGAAATGTATTCCAAAGGGAGCCCGGAAAGCACGCTCCCATACTCCCACACAAGAAAACCTCCGAGTGCGCTCCGCAACATCCGCCGGCGCCGCTCCTCGGGAATACCGCCCGCCTGCGCGTGTTCATACCGTGAGACGCTCTCCCGAAGAAGAAAAAAGAGTATGCCCGCCGGGAGGTAGGCGAGCGGCAGAAGCGCCTGCATATTCCCTTCCGTAAACGCTGCGTATTCGAGTGCGCCGGAAAACAGCAGCACAATTCCCAAAAGCTCGTACGCGCGCGCGCGGCGGATAAACACGAACTCCTTTGCGCCGAGCATCAGGAAAAAGACGGCGCCGATGAGTACTGCAGCCCGCAGGGAAGGGGCGCTGACCGCCCCGAGGAGGAGCGTGATGAGAAACGGCGCGAGAAACGCGCCCGTCTGGAACCACGATGACCAATACAACGCATTCGCGGCGAGAAAAAAAAGCCAAAACGGGAGGAGCCACCAGGCGAAGCCGGCACACAAAGCCCTACACAGCAACCACCAGGGAATTTGATTTATAATGGATTTTAACTTTGTCACCGCCTTTAATCTCTCCTCTGATGATTTTATCTGCAAGTTTATCGAGGATAACCTTCTGCACAAGGCGCTTCAAGGGACGGGCGCCGAACTCGGGGCTAAACCCCTCCCGCGCAAGGTGCTCGCGCGCCGCCGCATCCACCCGGATAGTGATGCGGTTCTCCTGAAGCCGGCGCTCAAGCAGGTCGAGCTGTATCTCGACGATTTTCTCGATGTCGGACTTGGTGAGCGGGTTAAATATGATGATTTCGTCAATGCGGTTCAGAAACTCGGGCCGAAAACTCTCCCGCAGCGCTTCCATCACTTTCGCCTTGTACGCGTCCTCTTCGTCGGTTTTCGCAGACTCGGCTCCCACGGAGAACCCGAGGGAAGACATTGCCCGCAGGTACTCGCTTCCGACATTCGACGTCATAAGGATGATGGAGTTCTTGAAATTCACCATCTTTCCCTTCGCATCCGTGAGGCGGCCGTTGTCAAGAATCTGGAGGAGCAGGTTAAACACTTCCGGGTGCGCCTTTTCAATTTCATCGAAGAGAATCAGGCTGTAGGGCCTGTGGCGCACGATTTCGGTGAGTTGCCCTCCTTCCTCGTGCCCGACGTAGCCGGGCGGGCTCCCCACGAGGCGGCTCACCGCGTGCCGCTCCATGTATTCCGACATGTCAATCCGCACCAGCGCCTTCTCGTCATCGAACATGAATTCCGCAAGCGCGCGCGCAAGCTCCGTCTTCCCGACGCCGGTAGGTCCCAAGAACATGAACGAGCCCAGAGGGCGGTTCTGGTCAGAGAGCCCCGCACGCGCCCGGCGGAGCGCATTTGCAACCGCGCCAATCGCTTCCTTCTGCCCCACGACGCGCGCGGCGAGCGCCTCCTCGATTTTGGTGAGTTTGGTGCTTTCGGACTCAAGCACCCGCGTGATGGGAATGCCGGTCCATACCGAGACCACCGCCGCCACGTCTTCTTTGTCCACCGCGTCCTTCAGAAACCGCTCTTCCGCCTCCTCGTCCCGCCTGGCAGGACTTCCATTCGGACGGGTTTTCTTCCGGCGCGCGGCAGCGGAGAAATGCTTCTTCTCGAAGAGCGCGTAGTCTTTCTCCGCCTGCGGCAGTTCTCCATACGTAATCTGCGCCACCCGCTCCAGATTCCCCTCACGCTCCGCGACTTCCGCCTCGCGCTTGAACGTCTCGATTTTCCGGCGGAGCTCGTGGAGCGTCTCGAATTTAATCTTTTCGGTGTGCCAGCGCGCGGAGAGTTCGTCGTTCTTCGCCTTGAGCCCCTGAAGCGCCGCATCAATTTCGTTGAGCCGCTCCTGGGATTTCCCTTCGCCCTCCCGCATGAGCGCCTGCCGCTCCACCTCGAGCCGCGTGATATCGCGCCGGACCGCGTCAATCTCCTTCGGGAGACTTTCGGACTCGAGCCGCCGCGCCGCCGCGGCTTCATCAATCAAATCCACCGCCTTGTCGGGAAGAAAGCGGTCGGTGATATAGCGCGCCGCGAGGTTCACCGCCTCCACAATCGCCTCATCGCTGATGCGCAACCCGTGATGGATTTCGTACTTCTCCTTGAGTCCGCGGAGAATCGCCACGCTGTCCTCGATGGACGGCTCCTCCACCATAATCGGCTGGAAGCGGCGCTCAAGCGCCGGGTCTTTCTCGATATACCGTTGGTACTCCCGCACCGTCGTGGCGCCGATTGCATGAAGCTCTCCGCGCGCGAGCGCGGGCTTCAAAAGGTTTGAGGCGTCCACCGCCCCTTCCGCCGCGCCCGCGCCCACAATCGTGTGAATTTCATCAATAAAGAGAATAAGTTTGCCGCTCGCGTTTTTGATTTCCTTCATGAAGGCCTTGAGCCGGTCTTCAAACTCGCCCCTGAACTTCGTGCCGGCAATGAGCGCTCCCAAGTCAAGCATGAGAATCTCTTTCCCCTTTAAGGGCTCCGGCACATCGCCGTGCACAATCTGCTGCGCCAGACCCTCCACAATCGCCGTTTTCCCCACGCCCGGCTCCCCGATCAAGACGGGGTTATTCTTCGTGCGGCGCGAGAGCACCTGCATCACCCGGCGAAGTTCCTCCTCTCTTCCAATGACGGGGTCTAATTCCCCGCCGCGCGCCTTCTCTGTAATGTTAATGGCGTACTTTTCGAGCACCTGGAACTTGCTCTCCGGCGTTTCATCCGTCACGCGCGCGGAACCGCGGAGCTGCGCAAGCACGCGGAACGCCGCATCGCGGCGCACGCCGAACTGCTCGAGCACCGACTTTGCCGCCGCCGGCACGTCCACGACCGCGAGAAGCAAATGCTCGCAGGAGACAAACTCATCCTTCTGCTGCGCCGCCACCTTCGCCGCCTGGTCGAGCACACGCATGATTTCGTGGGACAAATAAAGCTGTCCCACATTAGAGTTGCCGATAATCTTCGGGATGCGGTCGAGTTCAAGCTCGATGTGTTCCTGAAGTTTCGGAAGATTCACCCCGAGGCGGGTGAGAACGGGAATCACGAGCGACTGCTGGTCCTCAAGGAGCGCCGCGAGAAGGTGCACCACCCGAAGCTCGCCGTGGTTTTTGCGCGCCGCAAGCTCCTGCGCATTCTGGAGCGCTTCCTGCGCTTTGATGGTAAAACGATGAAATTGGGGCATTGTTTTTAAAAGGGACTAGTACAGATGTTCGCCACCTCGACGAAGGATTTTCATAATAATGGCGTGCATATTTTCATATCTATGATTGAAGCGAAATTCCATCTCTTTCAAATAGAGGAAAAAGTGGGTTCTCCTGACCCCATAATAGCGC
>JACPLI010000029.1 GCA_016186635.1 Candidatus Liptonbacteria bacterium
GGGTGAATACCGCCCTTGCGGAGGGGCTGCGGCGGCACCGAGGGTTGCGGCTCCGGCAGAAGAAAACACTCGTGTCCGTCATCCTCTCCCATTTGCAACGACCGATGAGAGAAAAACCAACACGAAAGTTCCCTTAACCCAAATTTGGGGATGTGTGGGATTGCGCCTCTCCAAAGAGTTTGCTCGGGCAAACGAAAACGCAAGTTTTTGCACTCCCGCGGTAGGTTTCTCCCGCGGCGGGTTTTCTGGTATTCTAACTGCAATGAATCCCGCAGAAAACTTTGACGCGTACGCGCCCGACTTCGCCCCATATTCATGGACGGATGCGGAGCGGAAGCTTCTTGAGCCGTTTGTTACCGATCTCGACGGGCTCGTGGCGGTGTTGCGGAATTTACCGCCGGAGATTGCTGGTGCACTCTGCTCGCGCGCGAGCCGCGCGTCGGGCTCGCTCGTGGAAGTGCTCCTCAAGGAGTACTTCCACCCCATCATTAACGGGGAGGACAAAAAACTCGCGAAGGAACTCGAGGAAACTGTTACATTCCTCCGTGACCACGGCTTCAAGAACATATTAAACAACCAGCGGGCGCAGGCGTTTTATGCGAAGTGGCTCTCGCAGTACGGCGACGATTCCATCGCGCAGATGACGGGTACGCACGTGGTCTTTTGGGGCATCTCGCAGGTGATGATGAAGTTCGTTGAGGACCAGCGGATTGGACTCGAACCGATCGAGAAGTCCACGCGGTATGTGAATTACGGGAATAAGATTGGAGGCCGGCATCTCTACTATGTTCCGAAGCCCGACCTTGAGCGGATAGGACTCTTCAAGGAATACACGGAGACGCTCGACCATCTTTTTGATACGTATCTTGCGCTCTTGCCGGAGCTTATGGCGCGGCTCAAAGCGAACTATGAGGAGAGAGAATCCATTTTAGAGAAGAAAGCGTTTGATACGCTTCGCGGTTTGCTTCCTATGGCGACATTGTCGCAGGTGGCGTTCCGGGGCAATGCGCAGGCGCTTGAGTATCTCTTGAACCGCATGACGCGGCATCCGTTGGGGGAATTACGATGGTACGCGCGCGAGCTGAAGCGGGAACTCGACAAGGAAATCCCGTCGCTCCTCCTTCGCACCGCCGATGAAAAGTCGCGTGAGTATCAAGAGTACCTGAACGCGCGCTACGGCGCAGTGCGGGAGTTTGTGGCAAAAGAACTGCATGAAGCCCATAAAGACAAATTCTTCCGCGCGGGACCGAAGCCCGAGGTGAAACTCGTGGAGTATGATGCCGACGCGGAAGAGAAAGTCGTTGCGGGAATTCTCTTTAGGGAAACGCACGGCGGGTGGGAAGAAGCATTGCAAGTAGCAAGAAGCATGAAGCAAGAAGTAAGGAAGAAGTTGCTTTCGAAGTATCTTCTGAACCGGCAGGCGAGGTGGTGGAAGACGGGGCGCGCGTTCGAGAACTCCTATCTGCGTTTTGAGATAATAATGGATGCTGGCGCATATCGGGACTTGCAGCGGCACCGGATGATGACCCAGGAGCGGCAGCGATTCTCGGCGCATCACGGATACAATGTGCCTAGAGAAATAACGGAATCCGGTCTTGCCGCGCAGTTTGAGGAGGCGCTTGTGCGCGCCGGGAAACTTTTCGGGAAAATCGAGGCGCACGACCCGGAGCTCGCGCAGTACGCGGTGCCCATGGCATATCGTATGCGGTTTTACCAGTGGCAGAATTTCCGCGCGCTGTTTTGGGAAACAGAATTGCGCACTATCTCGCAAGGGCACCCCGATTACCGCTTTATCGAACATGAGAAGTACCGGCTTGTGAAAGAAAAATTCCCATTGCTCGGGGAGTTTATGCTGGTGGACACGAATGACTACGCGATTGCCCGCCGCGGTACGGAGGAGAAAATCGCGGCGAAGGAGAAAGAGATCGTTGAGAAATTAGGGAAAAAGTCTCAAATAAATACATAACACAAATGCGATCCCCAACTGAAATATTGGAGATCCTGAAAAGCGTCGGCGCGATTTTGACCGACAGCCACTTCGTGGGCACGTCGGGGAGGCACATGTCGGTCTACGTGAATAAAGACGCGCTTTACCCGCACACGAAAGAAACCTCCGCAGTATGCGAGGCGATGGCGGCGCGCCATGCGGGTTTGGAAGTCGATACGGTTGCCTCGCCTGTCTTGGGCGGTGTCATTCTCTCGCAGTGGGTGGCGCATCACCTCTCGCGGCTTAAGGGAAAAGAGGTGCTCGCGGTCTATGCAGAGAAAACGCTCGAGGGCGGATTGGTTTTCACGCGGGGGTACGACACATTCATCAAGGGGAAGAAGGTGCTCGTGGTCGAAGACACAGTGGCAACGGGCGGTTCGCTTAAAAAGATTTTGGACACGGTGAAAAGCGCGGGAGGAATCATCGTCGCTGCGATGGTGATGGTGAATCGTGTCCCCGATGAGATAAATACCGGCACGCTCGGCGTGCCATTTTCTGCGCTCGTGGAATTGCCCACGCCCACCTACGGCGCCGCGGAGTGCCCGCTTTGCAAGCAGGGAGTTCCAGTGAATACCGCCGTGGGGCACGGGAAGAAATTTCTCGCCGCCCAATCCTCCAATGGCAATAATTGACAAATACAACTCCCGTGCGGACAAGGCGAACTCGCTCGCCTGCGTGGGGCTCGACGCGGATTTTGAAAAGCTCCCCGCACGGTTCTTAAAAGAAGAGTTCCCGCAGTTTGCGTTCAATAAATATATCATTGACAGTACGCACGAATTCGCCGCCGCGTTCAAGGCGAATATCGCGTTTTACGAAGCAAGAGGTGAACAGGGGCTCCGCGAGCTGAAGCTCACGATGGACTACCTCCGCGAGACGCATCCCGACATTTTTACGATTTGCGACGCGAAGCGGGCGGACATCGGGAACACGAACCGCGGCTACGTCACTTCCATCCTGGATTGGCTGGGTTTCGACGCGCTCACGCTTCATCCCTACCTCGGCCGCGAGGCGCTCGAGCCGTTTCTTTCCCGTCCCGACAAGGGCGCGATTATTCTTTGCCGCACGTCGAACCCCGGCGCGGGAGAGCTGCAGGATTTAGTAGTGGAGGTCCCGCCTTCGTCCCGCGAAGCGGGACTTCGGCGAGGCGAAGCAAAGCCTCTCTGGCAGATTGTGGCGGAAAAAGTGCGCGATGAGTGGAACGGCAATAAAAACTGTATGCTTGTCGTGGGCGCGACGTATCCGGAAGAAATGAAAACGATTCGCGCGCTCATGGGCCTTCGCCGCGCCGGAGTGGGCTACGACCCCACGGAGGCGGGAGAGATGACGTTTCTCGTTCCCGGAATCGGTGCGCAGGGAGGGGAGCTTGAGGCGGCGGTTAAAGCCGGGTTGAATTCGGCGAAGAAGGGGATGATTATAAACTCCTCGCGCGGCGTGATTTTTGCAGATGACCCGGCGAAAGCCGCACAAGAGCTGCGCGATGGGATAAATAAGTTCCGATGAGTCTTGTCCCGCCTATGGATAATGTATTCGTTTTGAGACTTATTCTTTCATTCCTTGTTGGTGGGTCGTACGTCGCTTTTACGCTTTGGGTTTCTGAAAGGTTCGGCTCGCGAATAGGAGGATTACTTGGCGGGCTTCCTTCCACGATTCTTGTGAGCCTTGTTTTTATCGCGTGGAATCAGGGCAATGAGGCGGTTATTACGGCTTTAAGTATTGCTCCCGCAGTCCTCGCTGCCTGCACGTTCTTTTTGATTGCATTTGTGAATCTCCATAAGTATGGGAGGAGCCTCGCGACAGGAGGAGGGCTTCTCCTCTGGTTTTGCACAAGTTTTATTCTCGTCACAATTGGTCCGCGCAATATATTTATCTCTACCGCCATCGCGGTTGTTTTTTTGGGTGCGGCAATAGTCTTTTTGCGAAGATTTCCGGATGGAAAAGTTTTCAAAGCGTCACTCACTAAAGGAGAGTTCTTCTTCAGGGTGGTTTTCGCAGGAACGATCATTGCCCTCGCGGTGCTCGCGAGTAAGTTGCTCGGGCCCTTATGGGGAGGGATGATGGCTGGCTTTCCTGCCGGATTTTTGCCATCAATGTTTATTCTTGAGCGCAAGCACGGGATTCGCTTTGCCGCTTCCGTTGCGAAGAACATGCCATACGGCAATATCGCAATGATATTCTTCTTGCTCACCCTATTTTTCTTGATCCCCGTTGCGGGGATGGTTTGGGCGACGCTCGTTGCTTACCTTGCTTCACTGCTTTGCGCGTTTCTCATCAATAGATATTTTTTGGCAAAATATTGACGATGAGCATATACGAATCAATTCTCCGTCCGCTCCTCTTCGCACTCTCGCGGCGCGACCCGGAGGTGGCGCACGGATGGGCGCTCGCGGCGCTCCGCATTTTGGGGAAGCTCCCGTTCATTCGCTCCCTGTGCGCCATGCATTACAGGGTGAGCGACGCTCGTCTCGGGCATAGCGCTTTCGGCGTGGATTTTCCGAATCCCGTGGGGCTTGCCGCCGGATTCGACAAAAACGGGGACGCTTTAAAGGGGCTTGAAGCGCTGGGATTCGGATTTATTGAATTAGGGACGGTGACGCGCCACGCACAACCGGGGAATCCGCGCCCGCGCATGTTCCGGCTCGTCGAAGACAAGGCGCTCATCAATCGGATGGGCTTTAACAACGAAGGAGCGGATGCGGTTGCGGCGCGCCTGAAGAAATTAGGGAAACTTTCGGTTCCGCTCGGGATAAGTATCGGGAAATCCAAAATCACGCCGCTTGAGGAAGCGGCGGAGGACTACGCCTACTCATTCCGCGCGCTCTACCCCTACGGCGACTATTTCGCGGTGAACGTGAGCTCGCCGAACACGCCGGGACTCCGCACGCTCCAGGCGGCGGAGGAGCTTGACCGGATTCTTCTGCGGCTCACAGCGGAGCGCGAGAAGCTGCGCGTGGAGCTGAAGGCGCCGTCAAAATCCATACTTGTGAAGATCGCGCCGGACTTGGATTTTGAAGCAATCGATGCAGTGCTCAAAGTCTGCGCCGCGCGGGGAGCGGCGGGCATCATTGCGGTGAATACCACAACAGGGAGGGAGGGGGTTAAGGATGAAGAGGGGCTTCGCCTCGCCGAAGCGGGTTGCGATCCCGCGAAGGCGGGTGGGCTGAGCGGCAAGCCGCTTTTTCAAAAGGCGCTCGATATTGTGCGGCACGTGCGGGAACGCGCGCCGGAGTTTGCGATTATCGCCGGGGGAGGAATCTTCACCGCGGAGGACGCGCTTGCGATGCTCGGCGCGGGCGCCGACCTCTTGCAGATATACACCGGGTTTATCTACCGGGGACCCGGGGTTGCTCGCCAGATAAACCGCGGGCTTCTTCGGCTGATTGCGCGTCGTCATTCCCGCGGAAGCGGGAATCTAGGACCTGGATCCCCGCGTGCGCGGGGATGACTTCGGACGTGTTGCAGTAGCTTTGGTCAGTGTGCTATCATTCACCCAATTTATAGAGCGATATGAGCGGGCAACCATGGAATCTTAAAGAGCAGCTTCTCGCCGCAATACGGGCGAAGGGGGGATTTGTGAATTGTCATGCTCACTTTGACAAAGCTTTCTACATTACCAAGGACAGCTTGGACAAAAGCATGAAGTACACCATGGAAGAAAAATGGCGGTTGAGCGACGACATAAAACTGCGCTCCACGCAGGACGAAATTGAGAATCGCATCAGAACCGGATTGGATATTTTGTTGGCGCAGGGATGCAAAGCTACGATGACTTTTGTAGACGCTTACAGTGCGGTCGGGCACAAGGCAATTGACGCGGCAGTTAAAGTTAAAAAAGAGTATGCAGGTAAAATACAGATCCTCATAGCGACGCAGCCGTTGGATGGCCTTTTAACCCCTGAGGCACAAAAACTGTATGAAGAAATCACTGCGAAAGCAGATATTGCCGGTGGGCTGCCATCCAAAGATCGCCCTCGTCAGGAGGAAAATATGGATGTGATGTTCCGCATTGCCAAGAATTTGAACAAACCAATCCATGCACATATAGACCAGTTAGGCCGTCATGATGAATTTGATACGGAAAAGTTGGTTCAGGCGACTGTTAAGCATGGGTATGAAGGTAAAGTGACCGCGGTGCACGTGGTTTCAGTCTCGGCTCAGCCGAAAGCGTATCGGAAAGAGATGTACAAAAAAATGGCGGCGGCGGGCATGAGCGTAGCGTGTTCGCCTTCAGCGATGCTCTCGCAGGTAATGTTTGAAGACAGCGTGAGTCCCATGCATAATTCAATCGCGAATGTTCCTGAAATGCTTGAAGCAGGCATTGTGGTGGGTCTGGGGGTAGATAACGTGAGTGATTTTTACTTGCCGTTCGTTGATGGCGACATGTGGATTGAGCTCAGAATGCTGATGGAAGCGTGCAGATTCTATGACTTTGATAAACTGGTCGACATTGCGACTGTGAATGGCAGAAAATTATTGGGAGTAACATGACAATCCTGCCGTTACCATAATTATGAAGTAGCCCCTACTACTTTCTACATTCTACTTGCTACTTACCATGCCTAAACTCTGGCAATCCAAATCCACCAAGCTCCACCCCCTCGTCGAGAAGTATACGGTGGGGAACGACTACATTTTGGACGCGCGGCTCTTGCCGTTTGACATCGAGGCGTCGCTTGCGCACGCGCAAGCGCTTCACAAAGCGAAGATACTTACCGCCGCCGAGCTCCGGAAACTCACGCGCGGATTGAAGCAGATTTTGAAACTCCACAGCCAGGGAAAGTTCGTGATTCAATCCTCGGACGAGGACTGCCACACCGCGATCGAAGGATTCCTCACCGCGAAGCTCGGCGCCCTGGGCAAAAAAATTCACACCTGCCGCTCGCGGAACGACCAGGTGCTCGTCGCGACGCGGCTCTATACGCGGAAGAAGTTGAAGCAAATCAGCCACGAGCTCGTGAAGACGCAGAAAGTGTTCCTCGCGATGGCGAAGAAATACGAATTTGTGCCGATGCCGGGGTACACGCACACGCGGCGCGCGATGCCTTCGAGCGTGGGGCACTGGGCGGCGGCGTATTTGGAAGAACTTTTGAATGACCACAAGCTTTTGGAGTCCGCGTACGACTTGAATGACCAGAATCCGCTGGGTGCCGCCGCCGGGTTCGGCGTAAACATGCCAATTGACCGGCGTCTCACCACGAAGCTCCTCGGATTCCGGCGGCTGCAAGTAAACTCACTTTATTGTGTGAACAGCCGCGGCCCCACGGAGTCCTACATCCTCTCGGTTTTGACCAAAATCGTGATGACCTTGGGGCGGCTCTCAAACGAGATGATTTGGTTTACGACGCCGGAGTTCAACCTCTTTTTTCTCCCGCCGGAGTTCACGACCGGTTCCTCCATCATGCCGCAGAAGAAAAATCCGGACGTATTCGAAATCCTCCGCGGCAACGTAAACGTGATTGTGGCATTGCAGACGCAGGTGAAAGACATCTCGAAGAACCTTATCTCCGGCTACAACCGCGATACGCAGCTCACGAAGGAACCGCTCATCAAAGGGTTAGGTATTGCCCGCCGGAGCTTGGAAATCGCCGCGCTCGTGATGGCGAGGGTAAAACCGAACAAGGCGGCGCTTATGAAGTCCTTGGCGCCCGAATTTTTTGCGGTGCATGAGGCAAACCGGCTCGTAAAGAAGGGGATGCCCTTCCGCGACGCCTACGCGCATGTGAAGGAGCACCTCCACGAACTCAAAATGGAAAACCCCGTGAAAGCGATAAAGGAAGTGCTCTCCATCGGCGGCCCGGGGAACTTGCAGCTTAATTCCTATAAGTCAAGCAAGGAGTTATAGGAAGTTGTATACTATAAGGATATGCGCACAAAAAACTCTTCCGATTCGCCGGGAGCGTTTGTGAATATCGTGACGGTGCTTGTCGTCGCGTGGATTGTCTACGCGATGTTCACGCAGTGAATTTGACATATCGACATATCGAAATTTTGATATATAGGTATGGCATCAATTCAGAAGTTCGAGGACCTTATTTGCTGGCAGAGGTCCCGTGAACTTGCGAATTTCGTTTTTAATGTTACCGACGTCCCGAAGTTTAAAGATTTCGATCTTAAGCGCCAAATTCGCCGCGCGGCAATCTCTCCCATGTCAAATACTGCAGAAGGGTTCAACCGCGGCACGCAAGCGGAGTTCGTGGATGCGCTCTTTATCGCGAAGGGAGAAGTGGGAGAAGTACGAAGTCAGTTCTATATCGCGCACGACCGTGGATATATTGACATGGCGCAATTTGAAAAAGGAATACAACTCACCGATGAGTGCTCGCGCCTTATTCACAGTTTTTCCGAAAAAGTGAAGGGGAGTTCTCGAAGAGGATTACAGTTCAAACATGTTTTAAAGCCTGACCCTGACAAGGAATTGATAAAGCGGTACGTGCCGGAAGTGTATAAAAGAATGTACGGCGGTAGGTGAAATATCGAAATCTCAAAATATCGAAATTTTGATATAGTATGTTCTTACCATCTTCCGCTCGCCCCTCCTCCGCCCGAGCGCCCGCCGCCGAACCCTCCAAATCCGCCTCCGCCGAACCCACCCCGCCCGCCGCCTATCCACCATGGTGGACGGTGATGCGTGGCGACACTTTCCGCATACTTGTGCGAGACGATGTAGTCGAAGAGAAGTCCGAGTGGGGAGAGCACGGCGATTGCCGCAATGCCCCAGTAGAGGAACCCGAAGATGAGTCCGAGCACCACGCCCGCGACGCCGCCGATGACGCCGCCCAGCCACCATGACTTTGAGCGCCCGAGGATGCTCGCGAGCCACATCGGGATTGCGAAGAGTAGCCAAAACCAATCAACCGAAACCCCTCCTCCGTTTCCGTTTTGCGCTCGCTCTGCGGAGGGAATTACTTCGCCCCGCGTCGCGTCTATGATTTTATCCACGGCATTTGCGAGCCCTGCGGCATACTCCTGCGTTTTGAATGCGGGAGTTAGCACATTCTGGAGAATCCAGTAGCTCTGCGCGTCGGTGAGCACCCCTTCAAGCCCGTAGCCCACCTCGATGCGGAACTTCCGGTCGTCCCGCGCGATGAGGATGAGCGCACCGTTGTCCGCGCCGGATTTCCCGATCCCCCAGTCCTTGAAAAGTTTCTCCGCGAAGTTCTCAACGGTGTCGCCGCCGAGCGAGGGGATAGTGACGACGCTGATTTCGTTCTTGGTCTGCAGCGCGAACGAGGAAAGTTTAGATTCAAGAATCGTTCGTTCCTGCGGGGCGAGCATCCCCGCAAAGTCGTTCACGAATCCCGTGGGCTTGCCGGGGTTTGTGTAGGCGTGCGCGGCAGGGAAAGAAAGTAGTATGTAGTACGCAGTGAGTAGTAGGAACGCGAGAGCCCTTGGCATTATTTTTGAGCCGAATTTATTTACTACTTACTACTCTCTACTTACTACTTACTCGTTAGAGCTTCACCGCCGGCGCGTTTTCCGCACCTTCTGCCGCCTCGAAGTATCCACGCTCTCCGAACCCTGCCATGTTTGCGATGACATTCGAGGGAAACCGCTTCACTGCTACGTTCAGGCTTCGCACCGCGTCGTTGAACCGGGCGCGTTCCACGCTCACGCGGTTTTCCGTCCCTTCAAGCTGCGCCATGAGGGTTTGCACCGTGTCGGAGGATTTGAGCTGCGGATAATTTTCCATAATCGCGAGAAGCCGCGCGAACGCCGTTTCCACTTCGCCCGCTGCTTTTGCCTTTGCGTCGACACTGCTCGCGCCCGCGTATCGCGTCCGCGCTTCCGCAAGTGCCGTGAAAATAGTCTGTTCCTGTTTCATCGCGCCCTTTACGGACTCGACGAGGTTAGGAATCAAATCCAACCGCCGTTGGTATTGCGTCTCGACTTGCGCCCATTGCCCGTCAATGCCCTCGTTTTTGCCGACGAGCGAGTTATAGGTGCCGACCCCGTAGAGGAGCACGACGACCACGACCGCGAGCACAACCCACCATGTTTTGTTCATCCCGTTAGAAATATATAAATTTTATATACTACGACTTTACTACGACTATGTTTCCCGAGAAATATTTGCTTTGTCCGAGCAAACATTTCTAACGAGATTCATATCCTTATTATAGCACCGCGCCTTTCTTGCGGCAATCCCGCTCGTAAGATACTATATGCGTAATGCAATTTTTGAGGACCATCGGGGAGAGCGTCTACTCGCCGGATTTCTACCGCGCGCTCCGCGCGAGACCACTTTCGTTCTCGCTGAAATATTATTACTCGCTCGCCGCAATCGTCGCGGTGGTGGGTACTGCGTTCGTTTCACTCTATCTTCCGCAGGCACAGCCCCAGTTGAGGGCTTTTTTTGAGAACGCAGTGAACGCATTCCCGGCAGAGCTTGCGGTGACGTTCAAGGATGGAGCGGCCTCGGCGAACGTGAAGGAACCCTACTTTATCAAGTATCCGCGGGCGCTCGGCGGAGCGAGCGAAACGGGTGGGAGCGGGGCGGCTGATGGAAAGCCGCCGGAATATCTCCTCGTGATTGACACTGCTTCCCCGCTCTCCATCGAAAAGTTCAGGAGTTACGGCGCTGCGGCGCTCCTCGCGAAACGGGACCTTGCGGTTGCGGGACGGCGGGGTGAAGTGCGGGTGTACTCCCTCGAGCTGGTTCCCGACGTTACCGTGGACAAAGCGTGGGTCGAGAAAACGGTGGGGCAGTTTACGCCATATCTCAAGTTTGTGGGGCCCATTCTCGTACTTCTCTTTTTCATCCTTATTCTTGCGCTTTTTACTTTTGAACTTGTGTATCTTTTTGTGAGCGCGCTTCTCGTGTGGGGGCTTTTGCGGCTCAAAGGCATCAAAACGGGATACGGGGCGGCATACCGCACTGGCATCCACGCCATCACGCTCGGTATTTTCGTGAATATCGCGGCAATGGCGTTTCAAATTCCTCTTGGCGTCCCATTTCTCTTCACCATTCTCATGCTCGCCGTGGTCGCGGTGAACTGCAGGAAAGAGGGGATTGTTTCATCCTCATCCCCGTTGTCCTCGTCATAAGTCATCGGTTATAGGTCATAAGTCATAGGAGAATTTCTACAAGTAAGTCAAGACTTGTAACAATTTTCTCTATGTGAGTATACTCTCGATAGAGTTCTTTGACATAGCGTAGTAAAGAGCATTATAAAGGCCGAAATATATACCTAAATCATGAAAAAAATTACGTTGTGTCTCGTTATTCTGGTGTTGGGGCTGGGTTTGCAGGGGGGGATGGTGCGCGCCGAAACGGTGGGTACGAACGTGAGAGCTTTAGACGTGGCAGAAGCTGCCGCAATGCAGGAGCAGCTCACCATGTTGAAAGCTGCGGTTGCGGATCTGGAAGCACAAGTAGTGCTACGGCGCGTCTTGCAGCAAACGCTCGATGTCCTGAATGTGCTCGTGCGTGAGGTGAAGGATAAACTGGAAAATCCGAACCTTGCGGCCCGGGAAAAGACAATGATAGGCGGTGGACTCGCCGGAGTTTCGAGACAACTCCTTTCGCTCCGAGACACGCTGAGTGCTCCCGCCTCTCCAAAACCGATTGCTCGTGCGCGTCCGTTGCCCCAGGTGAAGATGGAGCCAGTGGTAGCGGAGCAGCCGGAAGTAATGAAGCAATCCGAAGAACTGGCGGCAGTTGCAGTAAGCGAACCGAGTAAATCCGCTGAAGCCGCGGTGATTCCGAAGGAAGCTTCCAAGGAAGCGCAGACCGCCTCGCTTTCGGAGAAAGGGGGATGGTCCACTCCGCTTGCGGTAGTGCTTGTGCTTTTGGGAATTGGAGCGTTCCTGTGGTGGCGCGGAAGAGAGAAGAAAGAAGTTCAAGTGTTGCCCGCAGTCCCGACTGAAAATCCCCCACACTAGGGGGATTTTCAGTTGCAAGCGAAGAAATAATCGGTACAATTCCTTTCAATGCGCCACTCGTTCGGAAAAACGATCGTCATCTCTCTTGGGGGCTCCGTTGCCTTTCCCGACGGCATCAACTCCCGATTTCTCCTGGAGTTTCGCAATGTAATAGAGGGATTTGTGAAACAGGGGAAGAAATTTGTGATCGTGGTGGGTGGAGGAGGAATTTGCCGGGTTTACCAGCGCGCCGCCGCGGAAATTGCTCCTATTACTGACGACGATAAAGACTGGATCGGAATTTATGCGACACGCTTCAATGCTTCGCTCGTCCGAAGCATATTCGGAGCGCGGGCACACCCTCTATTGATTCAAGAACCCCGGAAAATGAAAAAACTTTCTCACCCAGTTACCTTCGCGGGCGGCTGGAAACCGGGCTGGTCTACGGACTTTATGGCAACCATGCTTGCGGCGGACTTTGGAGCGAAAGAGGTCATCAATATCGGGAAGCCGAGGTTCGTTTACGACAAGAATCCCGATGCGCACCAGGGGGCGAAGCCCTTCCGCGAACTGCGCTGGAAGGAGTACCGCGCGCAGATGCCCAAAAAATGGACCCCGGGTTTCCACGCGCCGGTTGACCCCGTCGCCGCGAAGTTTTGCGAGAAGCACAATATGAAAATGTTCGTTGTGGGCGCGAACCTCAAGAATCTCGCGTCGTTGTTGAAAGGGGAGGAGTTTGAGGGTACGATTATTCAATAATGAAAAAAATAATTACAATCGTTGGCGTAGTTGTCCTTTTAGGACTTGGCGGATTTGCAGTAACAAAATTTTCTCGACCCGCAGATCCCGATCTTGCAGGAAAGGAAAAGGCAATTGCTCAGATTAAAGAAAAGTATTCGAGAGAGAGAAATCCAGAGGTTTACATTCTTTCTCAACCGAAAGAAATCGCGATGCCGGAAAGTTTTGCGGCATATCCTTTGAATAATTATCTGGGGCTTGAATTCAGAGTTCCCGAAACGAATCAGTTAGATAAACAATCGGAGAAGTTTCGATCGATGAAAAAACTTCTTTTCCCAAATGGGAAGTCGCTGATAGTGTCGTATGCTGCTGGTACAAGTACGCCTAGAGCTGAACTGTCGACACTATTTAATAAAGAGGATGCTGAAAAGTTTATGCCCGTAGGCGGAGATACGATATATTCTTGGTACGCATTTCGAAATTTTGTTTTAGAAAGCAGTCCGGATAATTTAAGCACTTCTATGACGATTCCAGAAATAGAAGCGAGAGAAGTGGCTATCAAGTGGAAGCGCTCTGATGTATTCGTAGCGCCAAATAGCAAGGTCTATTCATTTGAGACTTCGAACGGGAAGGGGTTTTTATCGGAAGCAGCAAAGGGTAGTAGGATGATTGCGCTTTTCTTTGGTCCATATACATACGAACTCGCACTCTCCCCAGGATTTTCTGAGAGAGACGTTGATGTTATTCTTGCATCTGCGCGGCGAGTGGAGTAGAAATAGTGCTATTGGAGGGTTCGCCTAGCGGCTATGGCACACGGCTTGTTCCCGATTTGTCCAAAGATTCAAGCAGGCGTAGAATCTTTGGGAACAAATCGCAATCCCGTATAAAGCGGAAGGGTGCAGGAGTGGTTTAACTGGCAGTCCTGGAAAGACTGTGTACTAGAAATAGTACCGCGAGTTCGAATCTCGCCCCTTCCGCTTTATACGGGAGAAAGCGTGCGGGAGCAATCCCTCGTGGGTTCGAGTCCCACACCCTCCGCAAGTCAAAGTTTTTTCCGCCTGCTAAGAATAACCGACAAAGGGAGCGCAAGTTCCCGAGCCACTCGGGAGCTGCCTGCGATGAGCAGTGCCGGAACCTCGCCGTTACGAAGAGGAAGCTGATACACGTTACCGAAGGGTAACCGTCAGCATGAGGTCCGGAGCGGCGACGCCCGGGTGAAAACAAGGTGGTACCACGAACACCCTCGTCCTTGTTCCTGGATTAGTCGAACAAGCGGGGTGTTTTTAATTTGACATTTGTAATACAGTTGTAATACAATGTAATTGCCGATAATTAAACACCTACCAACGCAATGCCAGATGACAGCAAGGATTACGTGATTAACTTGCGGGTTTCAAGGGCGACGTACGATAAAATAAAGCGAAAGGCCGTGGAGAACAAAGAAAGCATATCGAATCTCATCCGCAAAGCCATTGATGACAGCGCGGAGATCATCGGCGACCTTTCGAGTGAGATCCTCGGCAAGCGGGATAAGTTCAAAGATGTCGTGGGATACCACAAAGCGAAAGCCGCGCGGGACTTGGAGTGCGCCCGGTGTGGCACCGCGATTGCGGCGGGCGGCGTGGTTACCGTCGGCGAAACCGAAGGTGCCAAAAAGTTCTTTTTCTGCGAGAATTGCAAGTAATGGCGTGGCCGAGCACAAAGGTTCCGCGGCGGGCGTTCGAAATCGTGCGCGTATGCGCAAAGTATTTTCTTTTCCACAAGTTTACTTCCCGCCGGAAGGAGGGACTGGGGAAGCGCCTCAAGCGCGCGTGCGAGGAGTTGGGGCTCGCATTCGTGAAAATCGGGCAGATTCTTTCCATGCGGTACGACCTTCTCCCGCGAGAGGATTGCGAGGCGCTGCAGGGGCTTCTTGACGACGTGAATCCCATTCCGGCTGCGACCATCGTCCGGATTATTGAAGTGGAGTACGGTGTGCCCTTGGACGCGGTGTTTTCGGAGTTTGACGAAACGCCGCTCGGGTCGGCATCCGTAAGCCAAGTGCACAAAGCCCGGACGCGGGACGGCGTTGCCGTTGCCGTGAAAGTGAAGCGTCCCGGCGCTGATGCCAAGTTTGCGAGCGACATTGTGATTCTGAAGTCGCTTGCGCGCATCGGCATGTTTTTTTCGCCCACGCTCCGGCACGTGCGGGCGGTGGAGTTGGTGCGCTATTTCGAGCGCTGGATACGGCAGGACCTCGACTTCGTACAGGAAGTGCGAAACATAAAACGCATCAAAGAACAATACCGATTCGGCGAGCGCAATTTCCGCGCCGATTTGGGAAAAGGCGTATTCATCGCGCCGTTCGAAAATCTTTGCGCCGCGAACGTCATCGTCATGGATTTCGTGGACGGCATTCCCATGAACCGGAAGGAAGAACTGCGAACGCGCGCGGACTATGACGTGGAAAAAAGCGTGCGGACGTACGTCAACGCCGCCATGCGCAACTGGTTCAGGGAAGACAACGACGTGTATCTTTTTCAGGCGGACCCGCATCTCTCGAACATCCTCGCGCTGCCGCATGGGGACGCCGCGAACGTTGACTGTGGGCTTGTGTCCGAGCTCTCGCGCAGGGAAGCGGTGCAATGCAAAAGGTTGATTATGGCGGTGTACGCGAGAAATCTTGAAGACATTCTGCGAATCGCCGCAGAGATAACGGGCACGGACTACCCTGCGTATGCGCCGGTGCTGCGCCCCGATTTTGTGAGGTATCTCGAGCAAACGCGGCATGAGGGTCTTGGATTTTGGTTTTTGGAATTCGTGAGAATCATGGTGAAGCACAGAATAAAATTCCCGCTGTTTCTTACCACGTTTGGCAGAACGAATGTGGTGCTCGACGGACTGATTGCGACCTATCTTCCGGGGAAGAGCACACTCGACATTCTCGGGAAGGAGTTGCGCCGGCAGGCAATCAAAGAAATGATTGCGAACGTGGTGGGCGGAGACTGGCTTGGGGTTGCCTATGCGCTCACGGAGAAGATAAAGAAGAGTCCGCGGCTTGTGACAAAGGTTATTGACAGGTATTTCGAAGACCCGCTCCGGGCGGTGCGGGATTTTGCGGAAGCCGTTCGAGCTTAGCTTTCTTTTCTCTGATACAATCGGATATTGTTGGGCAGGGCATCATTCATGAAATTCAACCTCGAGTCCATAATCAAAACCATCACGAAGCCGTGGACTCCGGTGCGGCTGGACACTTTTGACGACAAGGCGTTGTGGATCGCAATGTTCCACGGCGAGTACCACGAGCACTCGCACGAGTACGACGAATTCTTTTTGGTATATCGCGGCGCGATTACCATATGGACGGAGAAGGGGAGTATCGAACTCAAAGAGGGCGAGGGATACACGGTTCCGAAAGGAGTGAAACACAAGCCAAGCGCGAACATCCCTTCCTATGTTTTGATGGTTGATGCGGAGGCGTCGAGCACAGCAAAACAGGCGTAATTCTTGCGGTTCCGCGCGCATACTCTATAATTCCTCGCAACAGAGATTTCTCAATCGCAGTCACCATGACGCAACGAACCATAACGCCGCGCGCGGAGCTCCACACCCATCTGGGCGCCGCCGTTGACCCTGTCATCATGTGGACGATTGCGCACCGGCAGGGGATACGGCTCCCCGTGAAGGACTATTGGGCGTTCGAGGACATGATTACGATGTCCTCGAACGAGAAAAACAAGGGCGTGTATGAGATGGACAGGGACTACTACCACCTCACTGAACTTATCCAATCATCCCCGGAGGCAATTGAAGAAGCGGTGCATTCGGTCATAGGCGGCGGCTACCGCAAGTGCAACCTTGTTTTGCAGGAGCTCCGGTTCAGTCCGATGAAGCGGAACCGCACGGGAGAGCGCGACCTCGACTTTATCATCCTTGCGGCGCTGTGGGGAATGCGGCGCGCGATGGTGGAGTACCCGCAAGTGACCGCGGGGCTTCTCATTTGCCTCGACCGGACGTTTACGCCTGCGCAAAACGCGATCACGCTCGAGAAGGCGATCCGCTACCACGCGGACGGCATTGTGGGCATTGACGTGGCGGGTCCCGACCACCACGCGTTTTCCATGGCGGCGCATGCGCCGCTTTTTGCACGCGCACGCGAGGCGGGGTTGGGACTCACCGTGCACGCGGGAGAGACTGGCAATCTTGAGGAACTCCAGTACGTGGTGCGCACGGTTCGTCCCCAGCGCATCGGGCACGGGCTCGCGGCGGCGCGCGACAAAAAACTCCTCAAAGAGATAGCGAAACAGGGAATCACCCTCGAGCTTTGCCCCACGTCAAACCTTCGCAACAACATTTTGAAAAGCGTGGACGAATTGCGCACGATTATCCGCACGTTCCTTGATAACAGCGTGCGCATAACCATCAATACCGATGGACCCGAAATGTACCGGACGAGCGTGGTGAAAGAAGAAGAATTCCTTCTTGCGGAGGGCATTATGACGCGACAGGAAATCGAGCAGTGCACGAACTGGGCCTTTGAAGGGACATTTATCCCCCGTCTTCCCGTTACCCCGCGTGCGAGAGCGAAACGAGGTAGCCGATAAGAAGGAGTCCCGCGAGGAAGGGGAGCAGCACGCCGTACGTGCGTTCGTGCCCCGCACGGTGGTGAATTTCGGGAATCAAGTCCGAGGCGGCGATGTAGGTGAAAATGCCGGCGACCGCGGCGAGGAGGAAGCTCAACTGCCCCGCGAAGAATCCCGAGGCAAAGTAGCCCACAATCGCGCCCGCCACGGAGCAGAGCGAGGAGAGCACGTTCGCGGCGATGATTTTTACTTTCGACCATCCGCGGTCGAGAAGAATCGCGAAGTCTCCGATTTCCTGCGGGATTTCGTGCGCGGCGATTCCCAATGCGGTTATGAGTCCCAGCGCGGGATTCGCCATCCATGCGAGCGCGATTACCACGCCGTCCAGAAAGTTGTGCAAACTGTCTCCCAATATGAGGAGCGGGGGCAGGGTTTCGGTGTGCGCTTCGTGCTTGCCTTCCTCCTCGTGCCGGTGCCCGTGCGTAACACGCATGAGCACCCGTTCCAGCGCGAAGAATATGACGAACCCCACAAGAAATGCCTGAAGCACCGGATGGGATTCCTCAACCGCCTCGAGCGCCTCCGGAAGGATGTCGAGGAAGCTCACTCCCAGGAAGGCGCCCGCCGCGAAGCTGACGAGCGAGGTGACGTGCGGAGTGATGAACCGGGGCTTCCAGATAATCAAAAGCCCTCCCACGAGAGAGAAAAGCCCCGCAACAAGTCCATAGAATATGAGTTCGAGCATGACGTTTCGTAAATGCAAATTACTTGCGTTTACTGAAATGGTACCTTCGGCGCGGGCGGTGTCAAGCGGGAGGCGGGAGTACGGCAATCGGGTGGAGGAGTGTCTTGAAAAAATGGTAGAATGGGAATGGTCGTAACAATAACCAATAATTCATCATTCATACTATGCATGCATTGTTGCATCGTTTGGAGAATCGCGATTTGGGGATTCTCTTTGTGCGGATTGCGGTGGGGGTCGTGTTCCTGCACGCGGGGTGGGGGAAGTTATCGGATATGGCTCCGGTCGTGACGGGCTTCGTCGGGATGGGATTTCCGGCGTGGGTGGCGCACCTCGTGGCTTACTGCGAATTCCTTGGCGGCATCGCGGTGCTCCTCGGGATTTTTGTGCGGTACGCGGGAATAATCCTCGCGGTTATCATGCTCGTGGCGTTTTGGAAAGTGCACGCGGCGAACGGCTTCAGTCTCGCGAACGGGGGGTATGAATATGTATTCGTGCTCTTCTTCTCCGCACTTGCGCTCGTGACGCAGGGCGCGGGGAAGTACTCGCTCGCACGGTTTCTCCGCGGGCAATAAGCAGGACATTCTCCTGCCCTTATGACTTGGCTCCTTATTGTATTAGCACTCTTTATTCAAGAGCCGGCTTCAACTGATGCCGCAATTTTCCAAGCAAGGCACCTCGGTTTGAATCTTTGGTTATTTAATTCCATTTGGGCCGCTGCCACAGTTGCCGACATATGGGTTGGTTATTTTTTGGGAAAATGGATTCAAAAGAGGTTTGCGGACGGAAAATTCGAAAAGTTTTCTCATACATGGGCTGAAAGAGTTGAAAATTTCATCGGAGAGAGAGGGGAAAAATTTGCATTAGTTCTCTTGGGCATCATAAACTTTCCCTACCTCAATTCATTTCTCGCTTCCTGGCTTAAATTTCCATTCAAGAAAGTGTGCATCCTCATTTTTATCGGGGATGCAGTCTACTGGGTAATAGCATGGGGTATTAATCTTGGAGTGAGAAGTCTTATCACAGATTCCCGCCTCGCGCTGTATGTGGTGGTCGGCATTGGTCTTATATTCGCCATAGTTTCAAAAGCCATTCTTGACAGAGTACTAAAATTAAATCTCAAAAATAAGGGTAAAGAAACAACATGAAATTCACAGTAAACAGCCTTATTTTCGAGAAATTCCCGGGATTGCACATCGGCGTGGTCGTAGCGAAGGGAGTGAATAATGCCGGCGGCGCGCTTGCGGAGGTTGAAACAAAACTTCGCGAAGAGGAAATTGCAGCGGCGGTGAAGGAGCTCAAAGAACTGGTGAAACGGTATTGCGGTGGAGTATGTATATACGCGGTGCTCGAAAAAGAAAACCCGAAGATGCCAATCTGAACCTTGAGTCACAACATTCCAACATTCTATAGAATGTTGGAATGTTGTGAAGGGTGTTCCCGATGGCTATTTGCATTTTGTTTCGGTTGCGCTACACTCAAACCCATAACATGACTCTGCGGAATTCAATGATGATGGTAATGATGACCCCCGCCCACGGAGGCTGATTTACGCACTCGCCCAAATAACAAACGTAAATTGCACCAGCCTTCGTCGAACCGAAGGTTTTTTCTTTTTGATTAGCGCAATCAACAACCACAACAATGAATATCACCATAATCAACGATTCGCGCGACGACAATGCGGCGGGACGGCAGAAGGTACGCGCGCATAACCTTTTCGGCGTGGCGCCTCACTTCATCGGCGTCACCCACGAGCTTGAAGCGGCGGGGAACATCATTGATGCGCTTGATGCTCTGGACGGCGCGCCGGGAGTGATTCTCGTGAACATCGCCCCTCGGAACGGCGCGGCGAAGAAATGGAAGAACGGGACGCCGTTCGGCTACTTCCGCTACCGGAGAACGCTTGTGGTCTCCGCCGTGGACGGGCATATTTTGTGCCTCGCGAGAAAATTCGCCTTGAGCCGGGACGTGCGCGTGCTCGACACCGAATCCGCCGCCGCGCTCCTCGCGGAGAAGGGGATTATTGCGCCCGCCGTTGCGGGGCACGTCGTGAAGAGCCAGTTCCGAAGCTTTGATTTCCTGCCGCGGATTGGGTTCTGCCTCGCAACGCATCCCGCGCTCAAGATTGGCGAGCCGGTTCCCTTTGCTTCGATTCCCGAGGCGCCCCGCGCGCTTTGGTACGTGGATAATTTCGGCAACTGCAAAACAACGCTTCTTACGGAGGACGTGTGCCCGGATGCGGAGAGGCGCGTTGCGACAACGCTCGGCGCGCTCCGCCTCTACGACCGGCTGAAAGACGTTCCGGAGGGAGAAGCGGCGCTTATTGTGGGGAGCTCCGGTCTGGGACGCGCGCGTTTTTTGGAGGTTGTGGTGCAGGGGAGAAGCGCGGCGGAGGAATTCGGTCTTGAAGTGGGGAGTGAGATTTGATTCTCGTTGCATGCGGAATTATGCTTACGTACATGGATTCTCACGAGAGTGTCATAGATAGAGAAGACATCGAGGGCCTTATGCCTTATGATTAAGAATAAAGAAATGCTCGTGTGGCAACGCGAATCAGACCTGCGCGATGTTGAAGCGCTTAGAAAACTATGAACGAATATACGCCGCAATGCAGATTTTCTCTATAACATTAATTACGGCAATCGCCACATTCCTGCTTTTCCTTTGGTACAACGGCTTTTCCGGAAAGCCACTCATCATTTCCGGCTGGCAGATCCACCACAGCGTGGTTGGCGTATCCTTGTTTTTAATCGGATTGTTTCTGGAGCATCAAACGGTTCTTTCTATAGGGCTCGGTTTGTATGTAAGCCATGTGGCGGAAGAAATATATTTCGAAGGAGAAAGTTTGGGGCATGCACTTGTTATTTTTGTAACGCGCGCATAACAAGATGGACGACCGCATCCAAAATCTTGAAAACGAAATCCGCGCCATCAAGGAGCGCAACCTTCGCGTGGAGGCGGACAAGGCGTGGGAGACTAGCAGCTTTCGCGTTTTCACGCTCTGTGCGACTACCTATGTGGTCGCGGCATATGCGCTCTATGTGATTGGCGTGGGAAACTTTTTCTTGAGTGCGCTGGTCCCCACCGCCGGGTTTTTCCTCTCGGTGCAAACGCTTCCCGCAATCAAGAGGTGGTGGATACGGCGATACCATGAAAAATCTTTTTGATGTTCTCGCGCCGTTCTATAATGCGCTCCACATCGGGAGCAGGCGCACATTCGAAGCAATAGCGAAGATTGCGGACTTTTGCCCGTCGGACACGGTGCTCGACCTCGGCGGCGGCACGGGCCGCATTGCGCGGTTCCTCGTGGAGAAAGTGGCGCGCGTTATCGTGCTCGACCCCTCGGAGGGGATGATTCGGCAGTGCCGGAAGCGCCACGGGCTTGAGTGTGTGGTGGGGAAGGGAGAGGAATTGATGCTTGAGGACGGCGCGGCGGACAAAGTGTTCCTCGTGGACGCCTTCCACCACATTCCCGACCAGCGCGCCGCGGTGCGGGAAATAAAAAGAGTGCTCAAGCCCGGCGGGAGAGTGATAGTCGGAGAGTTCAACCCCGAGACGCGCGGCGGGAAGATGGTGGTGTTCCTCGAGCGCTTCCTCCGCGCAGGGAGCACGTTTCACACACCTGCGGCACTCGCAGCGCTTTTCGGAGAGTACGGTTTCTCCACACGAATTGTGGACGAGGGAGGGAAAGTGTACTACCTTATCGCGGAAAAGGCGTGATCACGCTAATTGCAATACCCCAACATTCTTAAGTTTGTTGGTATGTTGTGAGTGGGGACTGTAAGGTATAATGCGGATATGGAAAAAGCAAAAACTTCTAAACAGATGGAGCGCCACCTTAAGGGTATGGCGAACCATTACCGCATTGATATCCTGTTTCTTATCGCGGAGCGGGAGGGGATTACACTCGACGATATTGTCACAGCACTTGAGGCGAACGAGAAGACCATCGGCGAGCATACGCGGCGTCTTTATCAAGCGGGACTTATCAACAAAAAGTATCGTGGTAAGTTTGTAGAACATAGCCTGTCTCCATATGGGAAGACCTTCGTGCGCTTCCTGAAGTCGTTCCAGCGCCAATGACAATATCCTTACAAACTTAAGAATGTAAGGATGTCGTGATATGACAGGCATGACATTTACAACGGGAAAGGATGGACTTGCGCCGATTGTTGCGCTTATTATCGTTGCTGTGCTCCTTGCGGGAGGTGGAGCGGCGTACCTCGCGGTTTCGCCGAAGGAGCCCATGCGAGAGCCGGAATCCCCTGCGCCCGTGGAACGCAGGGAGAAAGGGATGTCTCTCGAGGTGAAGGAGCAGGCGGAGAACGCACCTCCGATGCGAGAAGCAACGGTGCCCGCCGCTCCGGCGGAGACCCCGAAGCCACTCGCATTGTCGCCGTTGCCCCCAGCTCCCGTACCGCAGAAAGTTTCTCCTCACGTGCAGAGAATTGCGGTGCCCCCGCCGTTGCCTTCTGCCACTCTCGCCACTACTTCTGCAAATGTGAAACTCGGGGAGCTTGAGCGGGAAATTGTTATCGTTGCCGGTGATGCACGTCCCATCGGTCCTGAGCATTATGCGCGTCTCAAAGCCGGACTTGATGCGGAAGCCGCGGGGGGAGCCGATGCGAATACAGTCGCAAAGCTCCGGACCATGCTGCAGACCGTAAATCCGGATGCAATTCCACTTCTTTTATCCTCGCCCCCATCTTCTTCTCCTTCCACCGAGCAAGACCCGCCGGTTGCGCAGAAAAGTTGTGAGAACAATCTGGCTCCGGTGTTCACAAACCACATTACTGATATGAGTAAAGTGAATTACATAGTTCCGCCGCCCACGATGGGCGCCGGGCCGAGCTTAAAGCCGCATAGCTATATCGGCACCGACCATGCGCGTGTGCCGGTCTACGCGCCGATTGCCTCGACGCTCAAAAGTGGTTCGTACTACGTTGGTGGGCCGTATATGCTTGAACTTTCGGCAAGCTGCGAGGTAACAGTGCGCTTCGGGCACATTACCGAGCCGGTGGATGCTATCAAGAAATTGCTCCCGAGTGAACCGAAACAAGACAGCAGGACAGAGGAACTTGCCCCCGTCTCGTTCGCGGCGGGAGAACTCTTGGGATATACGACCGGTACTGACCTTGCCGGGAACTGGGATTTCGGGGTCTATAACTCCGTAACGCACAATCGCTATGCCGATGACCCCGCGTGGAACAATAGCGCGACCTACACCACCGCCGTGTGCCCCTTCGATTATTTTGCGGCAGATTTGAAAGCGGTGTATGTTGCAAAATTCAACTCCACGGCATTGGGCGGCAATCCGCCTCACGGGGAATCGTTTTGCCGTTAGTCCTTCCATAGCGGGTCCCTCTATGAAAAGGGGATGATTGCGACTATCATCAAGTGACATGCAACCCGTAAAAATACTAGCAGGGGACATACAACTCGAAGGTAATATTTTTCTTCCGCCGAAGCTCGAAGGCAAAGCTCCGGCGATTCTTCATATCCATGGTGGAGGAAAAAGTGCGCAAGAGAGAATATTCGAAATGGCAAAACTCCTCTCGGCAATGGGTTTTATTTGTCTCGCGTTCGATCGCCGTGGGCATGGGAAAAGTCCCGGGAACTTTGCCGAACTTTCCCGCAAAGATTTTTTGGAAGATTGCATTGCCGCCTATGATTTCCTCGCGAAGCAGGAAGGAGTGGATAAAGAAAATATAAGTGTAGTGGGTCCTAGTTTCGGGAGTTATCTCGCGGCTCTCCTTACCAAAGAAAGGGAAGTTTCTCGCCTTGTCCTTCGGGTCCCCGCGGATTATCCGGATGAGGGATTCGAAACTCCCAACGTAGAAATTTTCGAAAAATCGGAGGGACCGGAATGGTGGATAAAAGCCAAAGAATGGAAAGAGACCGTTGCCTTACGGGCCTTGCATGAATTCCGCGGACCGATTCTTCTTATCGAATCCGAGAAGGATGACGTCATTCCTCATCAAACTGTGGAAAATTACAAAAATGCCGTGGAAGAAGAGGGGCAATTAACGTATGTGCTGATGAAAGACGCCCCGCACAGCCTTCGCGAGCGGCCGGACCTCCAGCGGGAATTCGAAAAAATCGTAGTAGACTGGATGATCAATCAGTAGAGCGTGTATGGTATACTGGTACGCATGATGGGATACGGCGGCTGGGGCATGATGGGGGACTGGGGGTGGTTCGGGGGACTCACGGGGCTCGTGGTCCTCATTGACCTCGTCCTTCTCGGCATCTGGCTCTGGAAACAAATCAAGAAGTAGTAGTGTGGAGTGTGTGAAGCGCCGTGAGGAAACGCGCAAGAAACTTTGTGCGTGTTTCTTTTTGTATCTCGAGAAGGGAAAGATACGGGCACCAGTCCTCGATTTCCATGAGGAGAAACTCGCCGTGTTTCGTAAGCGCGAAGTCAATCCGCTGTATCCCATAGGGGAGCGTGTTCCACGCGACGAACTCTTGCGCGATTTGCATTTGTGCCGCGGTCGGTGTGAACGGCGCGAGTTCCCAGCGGTGCCGGATGTCGCGGGTGCCAAGCACATGCTGCAGTTCGCCATCAATATAGTAGAAGGAAATCTCCTGCTGCAACTTCAGCAAAGGTTGGATGATGTATTCTTTTGGGGTTTCCCGAAGAAGTTTTTCCCGCGTGAGCCGCCGTATACCCACGCCCACTCCCCCATAAAAGGGTTTGATGAGGTATTCCGTTGCGGGCGGCAGCGTGTCCAGTTTATTAACGCTGCTCACGGAGGGGATGACGGGCAACCCCCTTTTCCAGAGCTCCACAAGATATTTTTTCCCTTGCATGTCTCCGGACCCCGCGGGCGGGTTGTAGACTTTGAGTTTTTTCTCGACGAACCGCCGATGCATTGCCGCATATTCCTTACGGTGCGGTTTTGTAGGCCAGATATTGCGGACAAGAATTATGTCGGCGCTGTCCTCGCATTTCTCCGCTTCCAAAGGGTGTGCCACAGTGACGTGATATGTGTGCAGCAAAAAATCCGCCAAGAAACTGTCTTCTTTCGGCTCGATATTCTGCGGGTTGGTCAAAAGTAGGAGCGATGGTTTCATGCGGTTTCCATTAATGCTAGCATTACGTTTGTATGGAAACTGTGCTTAATCCCGCGCGCCACACGACGCCGTTCCGGTTCTTTGTGGTGGTCAATAAGCCCGAGCTGAAGTGGATTGCGCTCATCGTTTTGTTCTACGGGATTGGGTCGGTGGCGATTCTCATCACGTCGTATTTTCTAGGGCGGACGATTGACGCGCTCACGCTTAACACGGGGGAGAACATCACTACGCTTCTCGTACTGCTTCTCGTATTTGTGGCGTGCCACGAACTCTTTTATCGCTTAGGGCACATCTGCGAGGTGTTTGTGCTTGCGCGGGTTCGTAATCGCACCAAAAAAGCATTGTTCGACCACACAGCGTCGCTCTCATTTGGCTACTTTGCCGACCGTTTCGCGGGTGAAATCGCGCACAAGATTGCGGGGACCGCGGATGCATTCGAGCGACTCGTTGTGATTACCACGAACTACATTATGGAGAACAGTGTTTTCTTTGTGTTTTCTGCGATAACCCTTGGGGTGGTCCATTCGGCGTATGGTGCGTTTATGGCGGTATGGGTAGCGGGGTTTATAGTTGGCGCGTGGGCAATTGCGAAACGCATGGAACGGCAGGCAGGCGTCTACGCTGCCGCTGAGGCAAAGACGACGGGTGCGCTCGTGGATGTGTACGGGAATATCAGCGCGGTGAAGGTGTATGGGGGTGCGCGGAATCTAAAAACTGCGCATGAGCGGGTGGACGCCGAGACGACGGCGTTTCTTTCATTGGGGAAGTGGGATGTGCTTACCTTCCATTACCAGGGCATTTTTCTCATTCTCTTGTGGGTGGGGTTTGTTGGAGTGAGCGCGTGGCTCTACGGGCGTGCGCTCATCACGCTGGGGCAAGTGGTATTCATTGCAGGCGTGGCGCTCCGTTTCGTCGAGATGATTTGGAGTGTAGGGAAGAACCTTGCGGACTTCATCCGTTTTCGTGGCGAAGCGATGCAGAATCTTTCGGACTTGGTGGTGGCGCCGGCGATTGTTGACGGCGCGCACGCCGGAGCGGCGCGGCAGAGTAAGGTGCGGGTTGAGTATCGCGACGCGACTTTTGGGTATCTGCACGAGCAGCCAATACTTGAGAATTTTTCGATCGCCGTGCGCGCAGGCGAAAAAATAGGTATTGTGGGGCTCTCCGGCGCAGGGAAGACCACCTTCGCGAATCTCTTGCTTCGCTTTTTCGATGTGCAGCGCGGGGAAATTCTTTTGAACGGCATGAATATCCAAAACTTCACGCAGGAATTTTTGCGTTCGCACATCTCCTTTATCTCGCAAGACACCCCGCTCTTTCACGCAACGATTGCGGAGAACATTGCCTACGGGAGCCCCGCGGCTTCGCCTGCGGACGTCGAGCGGGCGGCAAAGCTCGCGTATGCCGATGACTTTATTGCGGACTTGCCGCAGGGGTACGAGAGCGTGGTGGGGGAGCGTGGGGTGAAGCTTTCCGGCGGGCAGCGCCAGCGCATTGCGATTGCGCGGGCGCTTCTCGCGGATCGGCCGCTTTTCCTCCTCGACGAAGCGACGAGCGCTTTGGATTCCGAGAGCGAAGGGAAAATCCAGAAGGGGCTCGCTGCGCTTATGGAACAGAAAACCGTGATTGCGATTGCGCACCGGCTTTCCACGCTCTCACACATGGACCGGATTGTTTTCCTCGAAGGCGGAAAAATCGTGGAGGACGGGACTCACGCGGAGCTCCTCGCGCGCGAAGGAAAATACGCGAAGCTCTGGCGCTTGCAGGCTGGAGGATTTCTCCCGTCGGTCGCGAATATATGATTGAGGAATTATGGATGACTGTGTGAGCGTGCTGATTGTGGACCAAACCCAGTTTACTTTAGTCAACTAAAGTAAACTGGATTAACGTATCAAGCGTGCCAATTTCGGTGTATAGCAAGCTTGGATTTAGGGGATATGAGTCGTAGAATGTGAGTATGTATCCAGCATCGAGTGAAGGACTAAACAAAGAAACCGGCGAGGCGGTGTATTTTTTCACGCCCGCGTTTGCGCCATTCGATAGTTTCTCGGCGCATGCGACTCACGTGTGGGGTATCACGTTTCCCACGGCGGAGCATGCATACCAGTGGAAGAAATTTTCCGCGGCGGATCCGGAAGTTGCGAAAGCAATTCTTGCCGCGCCGAGCCCGCATGCGGCGAAAGCAATTGCGGACAAGAACAAGGGTAAAGTGCCGCAGTCGTGGTTTCCGGGACGCGCGGCGGTGATGGAAGAAGTGTTCCGCGCGAAGGCGGCGCAGAATAAAGACGTGCGGGAAGCGCTCAAGAGAACGGGGAAGCGGATGATTATAGAAAATTCTCCCGTGGATAACTTTTGGGGCGCGGGACCGAATGGGAAAGGAGAGAATGTGGTGGGGAAGATTTGGATGAAGATACGCGACTCAATATGAGAAAACTACTTCTTGCATCGAGCATTAAATCTCCTGCCGTTTCTTATCAAGTCGCACTACAAAGACGAGTTCGCGGACTTGTTTCGCGAGAAGGTGCGGTATGCGTCAGCCCCCGTGCGCATTCTCCGCGACGGGCAGGGAATTTTGGTGGAGGGCGATGCGTACCGGTTTGTGGGCGAAGGAGAAGAGGTAAAGTTATAATCGTTCGTGTCATTTCAGTTTACTTTACCTAACTAAAGTAAACCCCACACCACGGGTGTACACCCATGGCGTGGGGGCACTACGCTTCGCGAGGGCATACCCCGTCTTTACCGGCGGGGCTTTCTGGTGTGGGGTAAACTTGAGTAGCCCGTGTTTTGTGATACCTTGGATTTGGAAGGATTGCATTCGTGCAGCGCGTGCATTTTCGGGGCAGATGTCTATAATGTTTCTTACTGGTCTACGCGCATGAAAAAGCCAAAGATTCTTTTAATCGGGTACGGGGGCACTATCTCGATGGTGGTGCGGGACAATAAGGTGGTTCCCGCGGAAAATATCCGCGAAATTATGGCGCTTTTGCCGAGGATTTCCGAGCTCGCGGAGATTGATATGGACGCGCTCTCGAACAAAGACAGCACGAACGTGAACCACCTCGACTGGACGCGCATTGCCCAGCACATCACGGGCGCCATGGAGCGCTACGACGGGTTCCTCATCACGCACGGCACGAACGCCATGGCGTACACGGCGTCCGCCCTTTCCTTGGCGCTGGGGCGGGGACTCAAGAAGCCGGTCGTGCTCACGGGGTCGCAATTGCCGCTCACGGTCTACGGCAACGATGCGCGGTTCAACTTCGAAAACGCGGTGAAAGTTTTGGTGCGCGCGTGCGAGGAGCACATCGCGGAAGTGATGGTGGTCTTCGATGACTTCGTGCTCCGCGGGGGGCGCACCGTGAAGGTAAGCGAGTCATCGTTCCGCGCGTTTTTCTCTCCCGCGTTTTCTCCCGTCGGCGACATTACCTCAAGCGGCGTGAGTTTTAACTATCACGCATACCATCGCGATGAGAAAGCTCCGTTTGAACTGAAACCCAACTTTTCCGGGCGCATCATGAGCGTGGACCTTACACCCGGGCAACTCCCCGACCTTTTCGAGGCGATTATCTCTTCGAGGAAGTGCGGCGGCATTATCCTGAAGTCCCACGGCGCAGGGAGCGTTCCCACGGAGGGACCATACAATTTTATTCCGTTCATCAAGGAAACCGTGCAGAAGTATCACCTCCCCGTGATTATTTCCACGAAATTCCTGGGCGGCAATCCTTTCAAAGAAGTGAACGACGAATGTGCGGTGCTCGCGCTTGAAGCGGGCGCGATTCCCTCGGGAGACATGACGGACGTTATGACCGAGGTGAAGCTCATGTGGATTATGGCGCAGGGGATTCGCGATACCGCCGCCGTGCGGAAGGCGATTTTGAGCGATTATGCGGGGGAGATTACGAGCGAGAAGGTGCGGGCTTTTGCGGAGCGCGCGCGATGATTCTTGATGCATTTGAGACAATTGTCGCCGAGGAAGCGGCAAAGATTCCGGAGAAGTTTTTGAAGCGGCTCAAGAACGTGGCGTTCGTGGTGGAAGAGGAGCCGGGCGGGGAGCTGCTTGAAGAGATGGAAATTCCGGAGGGCGAGACGCTTCTCGGCGTGTTTGAGGGCGCGAATTTGGGCGAGCAGGGGGCGGGGCCCTGGGAGATGCCCGGCCGGATTGTGGTGTTCAAAAACCCCACGGAGGAGGAGGCGGAAGAGACCGGGGCTTCCGTCCGCGAGGTGGTGCGTGACACGCTCTGGCACGAAGTCGCGCATTACCTCGGCATGGACGAGCATGAGGTCACGCGCGCGGAGGAGCGGCGAGAAACTGGAAAGAAAAAGAATGATGATAAGAATGAGAATGACTAAAGACAAACCGCTTGAAATATGTGGAGAGGGTATGGTGTAGTAACCTTATGGCTATTCCCTCCGACAGAGCGGATGAAACAATTACTGCGGAGGTCCAGCGGGGGAATGCGGAGGCGTTCGGCGAGCTTATCCGGCGGTATGAGGAAAAGCTTTTACGGTACGGGCGGCGGTTCCTCGCGGACCGCGACGACGTGAAAGACATCGTGCAGGACGCGTTCCTCAAGGCGTACGTGAATATCAAGGGATTCGACTCGTCGCGGAAGTTTTCGCCGTGGCTCTATCGCATCGCGCACAATGAGTTTGTGAATGCCCTGAAGAAAAGGTCCGGGCGGGAAATGTTCAGTCTTTTTGATTTTGACACGATTTTGCCGCATCCGGTTGCGGAGGAAACTGCCGACGGCGAAGCCCAGCGGAACGAGCTGAAGCGCGCGCTTGACCGGCATCTCGCCTCTATCGGGGCGAAATATCGGGAGCCCCTTGTGCTGTATTACTACGAAGACATGGATTACAAAGAAATTGCCGATATTTTGCGGATTCCGGTCTCGACGGTGGGCGTCCGTTTGCGGCGGGGGAAGGACGCACTGAAGAACGCCGCAGTGAAACTGCAATTATCCCATGGCGGACAATCTTAAAGACACAATACTCGGCGCCATTAAAGAGGGGCATACAAAGATGCGCCCGCGGTGGCACTTTGTAGCCGAACGCGCGTTCATCGGGGCGGGGGCGGTGCTTCTTCTCCTTGCGCTTTTATATCTCGCAAGCTTCATGGTGTTTGCGCTCCGTGAGAGCGGCGCGTGGTTTGCGCCGCAGTTCGGCTCGCGCGGGTGGCTCACCTTTCTCCGCTCGCTTCCGTGGGTACTCATTCTACTCTCGGTGGGTTTCATCGTGGCGCTTGAGGCGCTTGTCCGGAAATATCAGTTCGCATATCGCACGCCCCTTCTCTACTCGCTCGTGGGGGTTGTGCTCCTTGTGGCGCTGGGCGGGCTCATCGCGGCGCCGCTCCACCGGGGACCTTTCGCCGCCGCGTGGCGCGATGCGCTGCCGGGGTTTGTGGGGAAATGGTACCGGCAGTTCGGGATGCCCCACATGCGCGATATCCACCGCGGCATGGTGCGGCGGATAATGCCCGAGGGATTTGTGGTTGAAGATGCAAGGGGCGCGACTTCAAGCGTGATGCTGCGCCAGTGGCGGGGGCGCCCCTTTTATCCTCCGTTCCGCGAGGGGGACAGAGTATTCATTTTTGGAGATGCGGCGTCGAGCGGGATTGAAGCATACGGCGTTGAGCAGGTTGAGGAGTGATGTTTTCCCCGTACGCTTCTACGTGAAAGGGAGCGCATGCGGAGATTGTAGTAAGGAATGTGAGGAGACCGGGCGCGCTGCGGATTTCGGCTTTTGACGCAGCGATGCCCGGTTTTCCGTTGTTGCGAGCGAACGTGAAAGATATGCGGGCGCGATTCGGTATCAGTAGATGTGCGGCACGAGAGATGCCGCACGCAAAGAGTCGAGTATTACAAAACATTCATCAATTCATCAGAATGAAGCGATTTCTTGCATATGTGTTTGTGGCGGTTGCCGCGGCGGGGCTCGCGGGCGCAGGCGTTGTTTCCGCGCACGGGTTCGGGTTCGGTTTCGGCACGAAGAACCTCACGCCCGACGAGATTGCCTCGCACCACCAGGAGATGTTTGCGCAACAGGCGGCGCTTCTTGGTGTGAGCGTTGATGAGGTGAAAAAGGGCTGGGCAGAGGGGAAGGGCATTTTCCAGATTGCCGCGGAGCAGGGCATCACGAAGGAGCAGCTTCAGCAGAGAATGACGGATGCCCGCACGGCGCACATGAAATCCCAGTTTCAGGCGCTTGTGAGCAAAGGTGTGATTACGCAGGTACAGGCGGATGCTCGGCTGAAGTTTATGGAGAGCCATGCGCGCGGCGGTATGGGCATGATGATGGGAAAGGGGTTTCAATTCGGCGCGCGCTAGCGTCTCACAAAACAAATGCACGGACGAAACCCGCGCGCATTCCGGTGTGCCGCGGGTTTTATGCCGCGCCAGCGCCTGTTTCCGCGGGCGGCGTTTCGCGGGGGGGAGGGGTAGGAGCAGTCTGAATGCGGAGCGCCCGCGAGGTGCGCCGGAGCATAAAGCGCACGACAAGCGCGCTTCCGATGCCCACTGCGGCGCCGCCGAGAATATCAACAGGCCAGTGGATGCCCGAGGCGATGCGCGCGATGCCGTTTACGAGCGCAAACGAGAAAAACCACAACCCCCATTTTCTGTTATGGAGTAAGAATACAGTGGCGAGCGCAAAATAGAACGCCGCGTGCCCGGAAGGGAACGAAGTTCCGGGAAGCGGGTCCTGCACCAGCGGCGAGAGGGAGAGAACCTCGAACGGGCGCGGTGCGTGGTAGAAGAATCGGATGCCTTCGGTGAGGAGTCCGCGTGAGAGAAGGAGGGCGAGCAGCGTCTCCAGCAGAAAGAACAATCGCTGCCGACGGTTGCGCTCCGCGAGAAGGAAACCGATGGCAATGAGTACGAGAAGGTAGGAGAAATACTTTGCAAAGAAGACGATTGCGGCATCGAGGAGCGGATGCGCATGCGCAACACCGAAGAGCCATTGGGCGAGGGAAGCGTTTATAGCCATTAGAAATTAGCCATGAGTACTTAGGCGAACGCGGCTCAAGAGAAAGAATAACAAAAAAAGCCATTAAATTCTAATGGCTAATGGCTCACAACTAATGGCTCCATTTGTCCGTTACCGACGGACAAATGGAAGGAGCGCCATGAACCGCGCGTACTTAATCGCTTGGGCGAGTTTCCGCTGGTGCGATGCGCAGACGCCCGTGTGCTTCGGGTCGATGATTTTCGCCTGGCTTGAAACGAAGCGTTTCAGAAGGTCAACTTCCTTATAGTCAATCGTTTTTAAGTTTTGGGAGCAGAAGAAGCACTGTTGGGGCATGGGCGATAGTATATATCGAAATTTCGAAATGTCGATATATCGAGTTATATTTTCTTGACTTGAAGGGAGTCGAGTTCCACTGCGGTATCGCGCCCGAAGATGGGCACGAGCACTTTGATGCGGTTGCGCGTCTCATCCACCTCAGATACTTTCCCGTCATATTCTTTGAAAGGACCGTCGATGATCTTGACGAGGTCGCCCGCCTTAATGTCCACGGTGAATTTGCTCTCGTCCTGCCCGATGCGCGCGAGGAGCGATTCTACCTCGGCTTTTGAAAGGGGAGTGGGCTTGGTGTTGTCGGGACCGACGAAGCCAGTGACGCGCGGCGTGTTGCGCACCACGTACCATGAGTCTTCGGTGAGAATCATTTCGACAAGTACATAGCCGGGGTAGATTTTTTCCTCAATCGTCTGGCGCCTGCCGCTTTTCACGCGGATTCTCTTTTCCTTGGGGACAATGACGCTAAAAATCTTATCGCCCATGGCGAGGGATTCAATGCGCTGTTTCAGGTACCGCGCCACCGCTTCTTCGTATCCGGAGTACGTTTGCACGGCGTACCATTCCCGCGTGGCAGCACTCGTTTCTTCTTGGAGTTTTTTGGTCATGGGTTAGCGGGCGATGAGGGTTTTGATAACCGTTGTGAAGCCGTAGTCAAAGGCGCCCAAAAAAACTGCAAGTCCCATGGAAATGCCCACGACGACGGTGGTGAGGCGAATCGCCTCGTTCCGTGCGGGCCAGTTTACATGCCGGAGCTCTTCGCGGGATTCCTTAAGGAAATTTCTTAATTTGCGAAACATGCAGGGGGAGAACTTAAACTGGTTCTTTATACCAAAGTTGCGCTGAAAGCGCAAGTACGCGATACCAATATACTAATGCATGCGAATGATACGAATAGTACTAATAGTGAGTTGGGAAAATGCGTTTCTTGGTATTCGTATTATTAGTACCATTCGTACCAATTCGTATATTGGTATCTTATATATCCAAGTTCTGCACCGATGCCGCGTGCGTCTGGATGAACTTCTTTCGGGGTTCCACTTCGTCGCCCATGAGAATATCGAAGAGCCGGTCCGCTTCCGCGGCGTCTTCAATCGTGACCTGTTTCAGTATCCGGCGCTCCGGATTCATCGTGGTTTCCCAGAGCTGTTCCGGATTCATTTCTCCCAGACCCTTGTACCGCTGGACGTTGGTCCCGGAGCGCGAGTCGGTTGCCGCTTCGATGTTGGGCGGCGTTTCTTTTTCTGTCTGAGCGGTATTCGTGTGCGTGTCGCGCTTCGCGCTTCGCGATGCACCGAGCTCTGCGAGAATTTTCTCTTTCTGCGCGTCGCTCCATGCGTAACGGACTGTCTTCCCTGCCTGGATGCGGTAGAGCGGCGGCTGTGCCACGTAGAGATACCCGTTTTCGACGACGGGCTTGAAGTGCCGGAAGAAGAGCGTGAGGAGGAGTGTCCGGATATGCGCGCCGTCAACGTCGGCGTCGCTCATGAGGACAATCTTGTGGTAGCGGATGCTTCCCAAATCGAACTCGTCGGCAATGGCGGTGCCGAGCGCCACGACGAGCGAGCGGACTTCGGCGTTCGCAAGCATTTTGTCGAGGCGCGCCTTTTCCACATTCAAGGGTTTGCCGCGCAGGGGGAAAATCGCCTGTGTCCTCCGGTCGCGGCCCTGCTTCGCGCTGCCGCCCGCCGAGTCACCCTCGACGATGAAAAGTTCCGACTCCGCGGCGTTCTTCGAAGTGCAGTCCGCGAGCTTGCCCGGGAGCGTGAGCCCCTCCAAGGCGCCCTTCCGGAGCACGGTCTCTTTCGCGGCTTTTGCGGCAATGCGGGCTTTTGCGGTGAGGAGCACTTTCTCGATGATGCGCCGCGCCTCCTGCGGATGCCGCTCAAGGAATTCCTTCAGTGATTCGTTTACCACCGCTTCCGTCGAGGTGCGCGCTTCCGGGTTTCCGAGCCGCGCTTTCGTCTGGCCCTCGAATTGCGGCTCGCGGAGCTTCACCGAAATCACCGCTACCATGCCTTCGCGCACGTCGTCCGCGGTGAAGTTCTCATCTTTCTCTTTGAGGTACCCTTCGGCGCGCGCGTAGTTATTCAAGGTTCGCGTGAGGGCGGAGCGGAAGCCGGTGAGGTGCATACCGCCGTCGGGAGTATAGATGTTGTTCGCGAACGAAAGTTCCTCGGTTTTGGAATCATTAAGGTAGAGGAATGCGGCTTCGATGTCGAGCTCGCTGTGCACTTTCTGGACATGGAATACGTCTTCCTGGAGGGGTTTCTTCTCGTAGGTGAGGTGCTTCACGAAGGAGAGAAGCCCGCCTTCGAAGTAAAACCCATGGCAGGCAGGGACGTCTCCGCGCCGGTCAAAGAGGTTGATGCGCACGCCTTTGGTGAGATACGCCTGCTGGCGCAGGTGGTCGAGCACCCGTTTTTCATTCCACTGCGTTTCCGCGAAAATCTGTTTATCGGGAAGAAAACTTACTTTCGTGCCAGTGTGTTCACACGAGCCCGCTTTTTTTACTTTGCCGGCTGGCGCGCCGCGTTTGTACTCCTGCGCGTAGCGGATGCCGCCGCGGCAGACTTCCGCGCGGAGCCACTCCGAGAGCGCGTTTACGACGGAGACGCCCACGCCGTGAAGCCCGCCCGAGACCTTGTACGACTCGCCGCCGAACTTGCCGCCGGCGTGGAGGGTGGTCATGACGGTCTCGAGCGCGGACTTCTTCGTCTGGTGGTGGGTCTCGACGGGGATGCCGCGCCCGTCGTCGGTTACGGCGACGGAGCCGTCATTCAAGAGCTCCACGGTGATATTCTTCGCGAAGCCCGCCATCGCTTCATCAATCGAGTTGTCCACGACCTCCCAGATGAGGTGATGGAGCCCGTCGGGGCCGGTGGAACCGATATACATCCCCGGGCGTTTCCGCACCGGTTCAAGCCCCTCAAGGACGTAGATATCCTTCGCTTCGTAGGAGGCGGGCTTGGGTATTCTGCCTTTCTCCCCGTCTCTTTTTACGCTCGTTTTCGCTCCTTTTTTTGCCATTTTTATTAAAAACCGTCGCACGGGGCGACGGGGTAATTGTACTACGGTTTTGCTTCTCTCACAAGCAGGTTTTTACTGTCCAAACCACCACGAAATGAGTGCGGTGCCGGTGATGACGAGTACGATGCCCAGCCGCTGGTGCCACGCCACTTTTTCCCGATTAATGACGATTCCGATGAGGACAAGCCCTGCGATATAGCTCTCGCTGATGGTGGTGGCGATGGAGATGGGTATGAGGGTCATCGCGTAACCGTAAAAGGTCCAGGCGAGGTTATCGAATATGCTCGCGGGTATGACGTTCGTGATGCCGTGCCGAAAGTGCGAGGCGAGTATGGTGAGTTTGCCGTGTAAAAAGAGATACAAGAAACAGGCAATCGCAAGGAATGAGTGGACGAACCAGATGGTGGCGAGCGGGGAGATGGTCTGGCTTCCCACGCCCCAGAGGTAGTTCATAAGTCCCATGCCGATTGAGCCGATGCCCGCCCATACAACTCCTTTCTCGAGGATTGTTTTATGGAAGTGAAGGTGAGTGAGGTGTTTTGCAACGGTGAGGAGAATTCCCGCGAAAACCATAAAGATGAGGAGATACACATATGCGGGGAGATACTCGCGCGCGAAAATGTAGCTGAAGGCAACGGTGAAAGGGAGTTCGAGTCCATAGACCGGCTCTATCACGGCAAGTTTGCCGCGCTTCACGCCTTCAAAGAGGAAGAGCGCCGCGACAAGCGTAATTACCGAGAGCGTGAGGAGAAAGACGAGCTGTTCCTGATTCGCAAAGAGCGCGGGGAGTTCGGTGCGCACGAAGGGAAAAATGCCGACGAGTCCCACTGCGCCGATAAAGAAAAGCGTTTCCCAGTCGCCGACTTTCCGCGTCGAGCGTTGGATAAAAAAATCACCGCCGATCCATGCGAAGAGCGCCCCGAACGCGAAAAGAATGCCCATGTGTTATTTGTTTTGCGCGAGAGGACGGATTCCGCGCAAAGACACAGAGACTTCGTTTTTCCTGAGTTTTGCCGCGGCACGCGGCGATTTTTTGGAACTCACGGGGCGGAGCTGCGCCGCAAGCCCGAATGCAAGCGCGATAATCACAAGATTTTTCACAATATACTGCCCCTCAAGCGTGGGGACGAAAAGTCCTGCCCAGGTAAGCGAGGGGAGAAAGACGAGCGGGAGTGCGGTTACGCAGAGGTGCGGCACGAGGAGCGCGGTCGCGACCCGTTCAAATCCCGGCGCGAGAAAAAACACGCCTATGAGCATCTCATATATTGCGAAGCCGATGATGAACGTGTCGAACGAGAGGAACGGCATCGCGCGGTCAAGGAGTTCGCCGATAAGGGGATTTGCGGGGCTCGCGCCGAAGAGTTTGAGTGTCCCGAACCAGAAGTAGACGATGAAGAGTGCTCCGCGCGCAAGCGGCAGAGCAGCCCGGCGGAGCGCTTTGATGATGCGAACGTCGATGTTCCTTACGGCGCGGGGCATTAGCGGTAAGTATAGCGCATTCGAGGTGTATTTTTCTGGGGATGAGATAGAATAGGGGGACTATGCAGCGGGAGCAGTCATTGTTTGAGCACTTGGCACTCGACTTCGTGCGGGTCACCGAGCTCGCGGCGATCGCGGCGGCGCGATGGATAGGGAAAGGCGACGCGCACGCGGCGGACGGTGCGGCGGTGGATGCCATGCGTGCGGCGATGAGCCGAATCCAATGTGCGGGGAAAATCGTGATTGGCGAGGGCGCGAAGGACGAGGCGCCGGAACTCTTTGTGGGAGAGAAAGTGGGGAACGGGAAGGGCGTGGCGCTTGATATCGCGGTGGACCCGCTTGAGTGTACGTCGAGCGTCGCCTTTGGACGCACGAATGCGCTCACCGTGATTGCCGCGGCGCCGAAGGGGATGCTCTACCATGCGGCGGACTCCTACATGCAAAAGCTCGCAGTGCCGCCTGCCGCGAAGAACAAAGTAGACCTCGATGCGCCCGCGAAGGACACCATCCGCGCGGTGGCGCACGCGCTTGGGAAGGACGTTCCCGAGATTACCGTTGCGATACTTGACCGTGACCGGCACAAGCAGCTTATCAAAGATGTCCGCGCCGCGGACGCGCGCGTCCAGCTTTTTACGGACGGCGACGTGGCAATGGCGATTGCGACATGCCTTGCCGAATCTCCCGTCGATATCCTGATGGGAACGGGAGGAAGCGCCGAGGCGGTGCTTTCGGCGTCCGCAATGAAAACCTTGGGTGGCGGATTTTTTTGCCGGTGGCGTCCGAAAGATGAGAAACATATCGCGCGCCTCCGCGCCGCGGGCGTCACCAAATTCGACACGCTTTTTTCCGCGGAGACGCTTGCGAAAGGGGATGAGGTCACGTTCACCGCAACCGGCGTGCTTGCGGGACCGCTCGCGGAGGGGGTGGTCTTCGCCGCCGACCACGTCACGACGCATTCGGTCGTGATGTCTTCGCGCGAGAAGCTCGTGCGCCGCATCGAGACGCGCCATGCCTACCCTGCCTACCGGACAGGCAGGCGGCAGGCAGGCCATATGGCATAATTACCCTATGATTATCACCACAAAGGAGCTGTTTGCCGCCGCCTATCGGAAATTCTCGCTCGGCGCGTACAACATCAACAACCTCGAGCAAATCGTGGGGCTTTTCCGCGGGAACCGCGATTCGAAAGCGCCGTTTATTATTCAAATTTCGAAAGGCGCGCGGAGCTATACGGACAAGACCTTGCTCGAAGCGCTCATCCGGCAGTGCGGCACATTATTCCCGGATTTGCTCTTTGCGGTGCATCTTGACCACGGCGATGAGCAAAATTGCCATGATTCAATCGACTCAGGATTTTACTCGTCGGTGATGATTGACGCCTCAATGGAACCGTTTGAGAAAAATGTGGAAATCACGAAGCGCGTGGTGGAGCACGCGCACGCGAAAGGAATCCGCGTGGAGGCGGAAATCGGCCAGCTTGGCGGGGTGGAAGAGCACATCAATGTGGATGAGGCGAATGCGCATCTTACCGACCCGGCGCAGGCGAAGGAGTTTGTGGAAAAGACGGGGTGCGACAGTTTGGCGGTCGCAGTGGGCACTTCGCACGGAGCATATAAGTTTTCAGGAAGCCAGAAGATTCATTTCAATCGGCTCCAGGAAATTGCGGCCGCGCTGCCGGGCGTGCCGCTCGTGATGCACGGTTCCTCTTCGGTGCCGCAGGATGAAGTGGCGAAAATTGAGGCGGCGGGCGGGAAACTCTCGGGGGCAAAGGGAGTGTCGGAGGGTGACTTGGAGAAGGTCTACGAATATGGCGTGGTGAAAATCAACATCGACACCGACGGGCGGCTCATTTGGACGCGCGTGCACCGAGAGTACTTCAGAGACACGCCGAAGGGCATTGACCTCCGCGACCCGGGAAAAGTTTTCATGCAGGAGTACGCGAAGTTTATCGCACACAAAAACGAGATTTTCGGCTCCGCGAACCAGCTTGAAGCGGTCCGGGCGCTCCTCTAGAAAAAAAGACGGGCACCGCGTCAGAACTCTATCGGTACACCTCCTTCAAGGACAGTGAAGCGGATGCCTTTGGCGCCGAGCGCTTTCGCGGGGAGATTGTGCGCGATGCCGGGGAATTTGAGGTTGCCGTCGTGGACGGGGAAGCACGCGCGGGGCGAGAGCGCGAGCGCGTAATCAGTTGCTTCGCCGATGGTGAGCCACGGACCCGCCACGGGGAGCGCGAGGATTTCCACCGGGCGCTGGGGATTGGTGAGTGCATCGCCCGGGTAGAAGAGGCGGTTGTTGATGAAGTACCCGGTATTTTGTGATTGCGGGACGGACGAATGAATCACCGCATGCCTCTCGCCGATTGCCTCGAGGAATACTTCTCTCTCGGTCGCATGCGCTCCATGCTCAAGGAGCGTTGTGGCGATGCCCTCTTTTTCGAGAATGTTTCGGACGGTCGTGTTCGTGATTATTTTTGCTTCCGGATTTTTCTGAAGTATGGTTTTTATGGATTTGGTGTGGAGATGGTCCGGGTGCTCGTGGGTGATAAGCACGACGTGGATGTCGGTAAGGGTTTCAAACCCCGCAGACCAACCCCCGGGGTCGGTGAGGAGCCGCAGCCCTTTTTCTTCTATGAGGAGGCAACAGTGCCCGAATTTTGTGATGTGTATGGGGTAATTATACATATAACCGATGCTTTGCTGTGCATGATACACTTGGGACATGCCAACTACTGATAAAATAAAGACAAGCGCGGTATCTGAACTTGAAGAAGACCAAATGTGGGAGATGCTTGCCGAGCGCCGGGACGCAGAAGGCGCGCGCTACCTTTCTCACGACGAAGTGTGGAAATAGTTTTCTGCGGATACCTCTTGTCATCCAGCACAGGTCGCGGTGGTGTACGCCGAGGGAGAGGAGCGGGTGCACGAATGAAATTCCGGCGATTTCCTCGGCGGCATGCGCTTGAATACGACGCCTGGGACGATGAAGCCGCTGTAGGGATTTTCCTCATAGCTTTTCCCCTGTGGGATATGAATGCAAAGGGATGCCGATGTGTGGCATCCCTTTGCATTTGTGGTGTGACTCGGTCTAGAACTTTCTAGGCATAAGCTCCACAAGGGCTCTTTGGAGTTCGTTCTAGTCGGCAGATTGAGGTGGGTCGGTCGGAGTGGTTAAGGTTCTTCTGCTAATATTGTTCTTTCCGGATCATCGGGGCTATGCAGCCCGTAATCGCCACGACCGAGTCGCTCCTCGATAAAAAATGTTGTCTGCGGTGTATTCTTAAAATAGCTCGAACCGAATTTCCTCGCCGCGCTTTGCGCGGCTCGGATGTGACGGGGCAAAAATGAGCGGCTCCGCCGAAAAAATTAACAATTTCAAGATTTTCTTTGGCGGTAAATTCTTAAAAATTTAAATACTTATACCAAAAAATTTTAACTTATTTTCTAAATCATGAATATTGCCAGTTACGTAAACAGCAGTTTTTATCCCCAAATCTTTAGCGGGTTTCAAAACTTCTTCGCTGTCATCTATGAAAACCATTTCCATCGGATTGAGTTCAGATTTTTCTACCAAAACATCAACAAATTCTTTTTGTGGTTTATTGAAATGATAGTCGTAAGAATAAATTTCAAGGTCAAAATATTTTCTAAAGCCATATTTATTTTCAAGATATTCAACTCTACTTTTTATGTTCCCGGAGAAAATAAAAAGTTTATATTTTCCATGAAGTTTATTAACCAAATTGAAAATATCCTCGTCAAGAATATAGCCATCATACCAATAATCCTTAATCGTGTGGGCATCGTATCCTTCTGGAAGTTGCTGTTGTACAAATCCCCAAAAATCTTCATCGGTAATAAGACCCGCTCTCAAATTACGACTTTTTGGAGAAGTAAGGACATTATGGACTACCTCCTTATCGTATTTTTTTTCTTTAAACAATTTTTCGATGGCGACAGATTTTCCTTCTCGAAAAAGTACTCCGCCCAAATCAAAAACAATTGCCTTAATATCAGAAGAATTTGTATTCGTCATTTGATGAAAAAATTTCTTTTGCCCTTCCAAAATATGGTTCGAGCCGATTTGTTTTCGGGTTATTTGGCAGTTTGGAATTTTTTCGGCGGAGCCGCTCATTTTTGCCCCGTCACATCCGAGCCGCGCAAAGCGCGGCGAGGAAATTCGGTTCGAGCTATTTTAAGAATACACCGCCAGTTGGAATTTTTCAAGCCAGAGGAAGCCGCCTCGCTTCGCTCGGCGGCCAATTTGTATTCATTTTTGGGCGAAAACGAAAAGCTTTTATCAATAAAGGCAAAAGAAATTTTTTAATAATATGAAATACATAATCTACGCAAGGAAATCAACTGAAAGTGAAGAGCGACAGATTTTGAGCATTGAATCCCAAATTTCTGAATTAAAAGAATTTGCCGCCAAAGAAAATCTTGAAATTGTTGCTTCGCTTTGCGAAGCCCAAACTGCCAAAGAACCTGGGCGAATGAAATTTGCCGAAATGTTGTCATTTTTGGAATCAGGGAAAGCAGATGGGATTTTGAGTTGGAATCCGGATCGTCTCGCCCGAAATTCCATAGACGGAGGACAGATTATTTACCTGCTGGACACAGGAAAGATCAAAGACCTGAAGTTTCCAACCCATTGGTTTGAAAATACACCGCAAGGAAAATTCATGCTGAACATTGCCTTTGGGCAAAGCAAATACTATATAGATAATCTTTCTGAAAACATTAAGCGTGGACATAGAGCAAAGTTGAGAAAAGGTATCTGGCCGAGCTTTGCCCCACTCGGATATGTGAATAATCACAAAACGAGAGACGTTGATATTGATAATGAAAAAGCTCCGCTAGTCCGTAAAGGTTTTGAACTTTACGCAAATGGTAAATATACACTGAAACAGATTGCTAAAATCTGGAAAGATCTCGGACTGCGGAGCTACAAAGGCAATGTTCTAGCGGTTTCCTGTGTCCAGCGAATTTTGAAAAGCACATTCTACTATGGAATTTTTGAGTTCAATGGCGAGACGTATCAAGGATCGCACGAGCCGTTAATTTCAAAGAAACTTTTTGATAAGTGCCAAGAAGTAATGAAAGATCGCGGACATATCAAAACGAGGAAAGCCGATAAAACTTTTCCGTTTCGTGGATTATTTATCTGTGGAGAATGTGGCTGCGCGATAACGGCCGAGACACAAAAAGGACACAACTATTATCGCTGTACCAAGAAACGAGAAGTGTGTTCACAAAAATATGTCCGCGAAGAAATACTGACAGAGCAAGTGAAAAATTTTCTTCAAAAAGTTTCTTTGCCGAGTCAAGACACGGAAAAAGTTTTACGCGAATTAGACAAAGATGAGCAGAAAGCAAGAGAGGATAGCAAAATGTTCGTGGAAAATCTCAAAAGTGAGTTAGCCAATATTGAGGCAAGGTTAGACAAATTGCTTTCTGCTTACCTCGATGAAGTGATCACATCGGAAGAATATGCCGCGCAAAAACAAAAAATGCTCGACCAGAGAGTAGGGCTAAAAGAGAAAATCCACGAAATTGAAGACAAAGGAATGTTTTGGCTCGAACCGGCTCGTGCGTGGGTAAAATCCTTGAATCAAGCGGATAAATTGCTTTCGTCTGAGGACAAATCAGAAATGACAACATTTCTAAAACAAATCGGCTCGAACCATATTTTGATTGATAAATCCTTTTCTTTTTTGCCCAAAAAGCCCTTTCAAATCCTAGCCGAGCGGCGCGTTCCGCGCCACGAGGCATCATCTTTCCACTTGCGAAATCCTGAACTGCGGAGGGGGTGGGAATCGAACCCACAAGGCCCCTTACGAGGCCGCAGTTTAGCAAACTGCTGGAATGACCGTTATCCGACCCCTCCTTCTCACATGAGAAGAATATATAAATAGATTGAGTTTATCAATGTTTTAGCGTAAGGTGTATAGCACATAGCGAATAGCAAATGGCATATGGCAAATAGCGAAAACAAAAACTTTCCGCCAAAGGCGGATCCGCCTCGGGCGGAAAAGCCGCGGCCGCCGGTCGTGGTGGTGATGGGACATGTGGATCACGGGAAGACGACGCTCCTCGACTACATCCGCAAGGCGAACGTCGCCGAGCGGGAGGCGGGAGGCATCACGCAGGCAGTGGGGGCCTACGAGATAGAACATCGAACGTCGAACTCCGAACAGTCGCAGAAGATTACTTTCATTGACACGCCCGGGCACGAGGCGTTTGTCGCCATGCGCTCGCGCGGCGCGGCAATTGCAGACCTCGCAATACTCGTCGTCGCAGGCGACGAAGGGGTGAAGCCGCAGACAAAAGAGGTTATCGGGATTTTGCAGAAGTCGGAGACGCCGTTCGTCGTGGCAATCACGAAGGTGGACAAGCCGGGCGCGAATGTCGAGAAGATAAAAAGCGAGCTTGCCGAGGCGGGGGTGTTGCTTGAGGGGTATGGCGGGCAGGTAAGCTGGCACGGGGTTTCCGCAAAAACAGGCGAGGGGGTGAATGACCTTCTTGATTTGATTCTCCTCACGGCGGAAGTGGAGGAGCTTTCGTATGACCCAGCGCTTTCCGCGTCCGGCTTCGTGCTTGAGGTGCGGAAAGACAAACGGCGGGGGCTTGAAGCGACGGTGATTGTAAAAGACGGCACACTCCGGCGGGGGGATATGATCGCGACATCCTCGGCGGCGGGCAAAGTGAAAATCCTCGAGGACTTTTTGGGGAAATCCGCCGTGGCGCTTGAGGCATCCGCACCCGCGCGCATCATCGGGTTTTCCGCCAAAGGCGGATCCGCCTCGGGCGGAGAAGGGGTTCCTCTCGTGGGCGAGGAGTTCCGGACGGGGGCTGAGCAGTTTGCGCAAAGCGATAAAGCGGCGGTTCCGCGCCTTGCGCGCGCGGGGAGGGAGATGGATTCAAACAAGGACGAGCACGTGCTCCGCGTGATGCTCAAAGCGGGAGACGCGGGTTCGCTTGAGGCGCTCGCGGTGGTCATCCGCGGCATTGACGCGAAGGAGATGACGGTGGAAGTGGTGAATGAATCAGTGGGGGACATTACCGACGGCGATGTGAAAGAAGCGATTGCCACGAACGCGGCGATTGTGGGGTTCAAGGTAAAACTTGAGCGGGGCGCGGCGAACCTCGCCGACGCGCAGCACATCCGGGTGGTGACGTCGAACATCGTCTACGACCTCCTTGAAGCCGTGGAAGAGTTTGTCCGGAGCGCGGGGAAACCCTTGATTGTGGGCGTGCTTGAAGTACTCGCCAGTTTCAACAAAGAAAAGCTGAATGAGCAGCTGGTGGGCGGGAAAGTTACGGAAGGAATTTTCCGCAACAAAGGTATTTGTGAAGTAGTGCGCGTGGAGAACGGTATGGATAAAATTGTGGCGAGCGGGAAGGTGATGAACCTGCGCGACAAAAAGGCGGATGCGGCGCAGGCGGAGAAAGGGAAAGAAGCGGGGGTGCTCGTGGATGCGCCTGTGGAAATTATGAAAGGCGACAGGCTGGTGTTGCGGGAGAAGCGATAGGAGTATTCGCGAATAATGCTAATCTGGATTTCAATAATGCGAATGGATTTGCATTATTTGCCTCCATTCGCGATATTAGCGATTACTCCATGAACCATCGTCCCGACCGCGTTGCAAGTTTAATTCAGGAGGAGCTTGGCGCGCTCCTCGTGCGGGAGTTGGAATTCCCCGGCGCGCTTGTCACCGTGAGCGGCGTGGAGGTGACGAAGAAGCTTGACCTCGCCCGTGTGGAGGTGAGCGTACTGCCGCACGAGCGCGAAGCGGAGGTGATGAAGACGCTTGCGGCGGCGCAGGGGGAGTTGCAGTTTAAGCTTGGGAGGAAGCTCAACATCAAGCCGATGCCCACGCTGAAGTTCGAGATAGACCACGGTGTGGAAAACGCGGCGGCGGTGGAGAAGAGGCTGCTTGAGGATGAGGGTAAGTAAGAATGATAATGAAAAGAAAGAGGTATCTCTTTATTCCAATGTTCTCAAGAACATTGGAATAAGACGGAGCCGCTTGAAAAAACATCGGCAAAAGGAGATACTGAAAAGGCGTTTTAGTTTGGCCTAGTGGCGAAGTGGCTAACGCGGCGGTCTGTCTCGCTACGCGAGATCCCGCGGAGCGGGACAAAACTTCCTTATGTACTATGTTTATTTCCTCGCGAGCGAGCGGAATCGAGACCTTTACATTGGCTCGTCGGAAAGTTTAGAAAGAAGGGTGCGACTTCACAACGCAGGGAGAGTGAGGTCAACGAAGGCATATCGGCCATGGAAGGTGCTCGGTTATGAAACATACATAACAAGGAGTGAGGCAGTGCGACGGGAGATGTTCTTGAAAAATCACCAGCAAAAGGAGATACTGAAAAAGAGATTTGGATTGGCCGCGTAGCCAAGTGGTAAGGCAAGGGTCTGCAAAACCCTTATACGTGGGTTCAATTCCCACCGCGGCCTCAAGGGTCTGTCTCCCTGTGGGAGATGTCCCGAAGGGACACAAAACGACTATGCGGGGGTTCGAATCCCCCTCTAGCCTCGAACATGAAAGTCCAGAAACTTTTTATCGCAACCAAAGCATTCATCGTGCGCAACCCCGTAAATCCCGCCGAGGCGGGACACGGGGCAAGCGGGAAGGTTTTGATTGTCCGTGAATCAAATAAGTACGAAGAGGGGACGAATGCGGCGAAGTTTGACGTTCCGGGCGGGCGACTCACGCCCGGCGAGCGGTTTGATGGAAGTTTGCGGCGGGAGGTAAAAGAGGAAACCGGGCTTGAGGTGAAAATCGGGAAACCGTTTTTCGTGAACGAGTGGCGCCCCGTGGTGAAGGGCGAGCAGTGGCAAGTTGTCGGCATTTTCTTTGAATGTACCCTGAAGTCGGACTTCTCGGAGAAGTCCGACTTCCCGAAATTGACGGATGCGAAAGTGATTTTAAGTGGAGACCACGATGCGTTTGAGTGGATTCTGCCGGAGGAATACGCGAAGTACCCGCTTATCGAGAATCTCAAGGTTGCATTTGAGGCATATCTTGCGAGGAGGCAATAAAAATCATACATTGGTAGCATCGGGCGAGTGGCGTAACTGGCAGCCGCACACGACTTAAGATCGTGTGGCCGAAAGGCCGTGTGGGTTCGACCCCCACCTCGCCCACAATGTTGAGTGTTCCGAGGTGGGAGTTGAACCGAAAGAGGGGTCGGGAGGAAAGTATGAGGTTCCTCCCGTGTAGGAAATTACTCAAAACCGAGGGTTGTGAGGGAGCGAAGCGACGTTCGCCTCCCACCTCGCCCACTTGAAAAGTACCTGCATCTTTCCCTATACTCCCTCCCGAGGGTTCCTTAAAACGAGGAAGGGGCTGCACAACAAACATCAACGAAAGGAGTTGTTGTGGCGCACGTAAATCATTTGGGGCCGAAGGCAATAGGAAATGCTCGGCAACACACGATTATCAGATATGCACGGCCGTTTCTCTACAAGGTGGATGGTTGGTCAGAAGTAAAGAGATGGACATCTTCGACTATCACTGGGGCGGGTCGTGCGGAAAGGGGAATTAGGGTTTGGTATGTGAATGTGGGGCTTCGGATTAAAGTCTACGACACAACCGAGTCCCAAGGGTTTTTCCTCTACACGCACCAGCGGGAAGCGGTGATAGAGCGGTTGCGCGGGGAGTTTGAATCGTGTGAGATAGTTCAATGAAGCGGCGGCTTGAAAAGAGTCGCCGTTTTCATTTGGGGGCAGCGCCCCGTGGGGCGGTTGTTTTCAGTGATTTTTGCGATACAATATTCGAATGGTCAGCGAGCAGAAGCCGTTTGAGGAAAAGAAGCGAGTTAACCTCGCCTACATTGATGAGGCAAACCTCGATAAAGCACTACGCAATCAGTTGAATTGGAAGCTTGATTATAAAAAGTTCCGCGTGTGGCTTACCGAAAAATATAAGGTTGAACGCGCGTACATTTTCATTGGTTTGATTCCCAAGTATAAAAACCTTTATAAATATTTTCAGGATTGCGGATTTAAACTTGCCTTCAAGGACGTAATTTATCAGAAAGGTGGCATGCCTAAGGGCAACTGCGATTCTGACTTGCTTATGCAGGCAAGTGTTGATTTTTACGAAGGCGATCTTGCAAATGCCGTTCTTGTGGCGAGTGACGGAGATTACGCGCCGCTGGTGAAGTTACTGCATAGCAGGGGGCGGCTTGCAATAATACTTTCGCCGACCACGGTGGAGAAATGTTCGCTTCTCTTAAAAAGGACGGGAGCACCCATTGCGTACATAAACGATCAGCGCTCCATTTTGGAACTGAAAGAGCCCACAACTCTACTCCCCTAAAATGAAAAAGCCCCCGATGCGGACGGAACCGCATAAGGGTCTCTTTCGTGGTGAATACTTGCATACTACACCTTGACTTGGAAAATGCAACAAGTGGATAAATAAGCCCTATAGAACCTACATAATTCGACTTTATCCACAGCAGTTATTTCTTGCGGCAGTTTTTGAGTGAACTGCCGCTTTCCTTTTGTGAGGGCTTGTCTCGTGTCCCGCCGTGGCGGGATTTCGAGGGTTGTACCCCGTGGTTCCGCTCCGGCGGAACTTTACGGGGTGTGCCCCGAAGGAGGGGTCGGGAGGAAAGTATGAGGTTCCTCCCGTGTAGGAAAACCGTCAGCAGGCGGAAGTTAGAAACCGTGGGTTTCTAAGGAGCCCCGAAAGTAGCGGGGCGACGGGTGTGGATAACCAAACTCTTGACTTGATGGCGGAACGGGTAGAAAGTTAAAAGGTTGTAATTTGAAAAATATCGGCTGCATATGCAAGGGCATGAGAGTAGGTGTTTTTGCAAATGCGGCTGATTGCAAAGGCAATAGGGGCGATGGAGCCGCAGAAACAACAAACAAAAGGGTTAAGAAGCCTATGAAACGTCAAACTCATCGAGCTGTGACGAAGGTCGCAGCGACTCATGCGGCAGTCATTGGCACCACCAAGGTGGCAGCGGAAACTCCAACTCATCAAGTTTCAACTGGCACGCCGATGGTGGCGACTAACGCACAATCCGGCACGGCTCGCACTGACGGCACCTAATCATAAGCCGAAAGTGTGAACTTGGGGGCAGTCCTTGCGACTTGCCCCCGTATTTTTTTGAGAAGTATTTTTACGATTTATTGCATCCTTTTGTATACAGCGCTAGGATAGGAAGAATGCAGGAAGGCCATCTTCACCCCATATCCCGCGCGATTTTGGATATTCGCGCTATTTTTGCGGAAATCGGGTTTGAGGTGGCGATAGGACCGGAGCTCGAGACCGAGCACTATAATTTCGACGCATTGAATATCCCAAAAGAACATCCGGCGCGGGACATGCAGGACACGTTCTGGGTAAAACCGCTTTCCGCGCGGAAACTTTTGCGCACACATACCTCGCCGGTGCAGATTCGCTACATGGAGAAAAAACTTGCGGCGGGAATTATGCCGCCGTATCGGGTAATTGTGCCGGGGAAAGTGTTTCGGAACGAAGCGACTGATGCGACGCACGAGGCGCAATTTTTTCAGGTGGAGGGATTATACGTGGATAAAAACGTATCGCTCGCGCATCTCAAGGGCACGCTACTCTATTTTTTCAAAAAGTTTTTTGGCGACGATGTTGAGGTTCGTTTTCGCCCGAGCTTTTTTCCGTTCACCGAGCCGTCTGCGGAGGTTGACATGAAGTGGAAAGGCAAGTGGCTCGAGATGGCGGGGTCGGGGCTTGTGCATCCCAATGTGTTGCGCGCCGCCGGAGTGCCTGAAGGGTACACGGGGTTTGCCTTTGGTTGCAGCATTGACCGCCCCGTGATGCTCAAATACGGCGTTACCGATATCCGCTATTTCTACAACGGGGATTTGCGGCTCGTAGACCAGTTTTAACGGAGTAATCGCGAATAATGCGAATCAAGGCAAATAATGCGAATGGCACTTCTTAATGAACAAGCTGCGGGGAAAGTTGGAGTATAAAAAGAAAGGCACCGCTTAAGGACGGAACCTTAAGAAATGCCTTTCCCTAGAAATACATGATTATCTTATGTGAATTGTCTAATCTGTCAAGCGTCCTATGTTGATATCGTACCAGTGGTTGCAAAGTTATTTTGAAGAAAAACTTCCGTCTCCGGAGAAGCTTGCGGAGTTTTTTACGTTTCACTTCTCGGAAGTGGAATCCCTCGACAGGTTCGATGGACTCACTGCAGGCAAGCTCGGGACAGGGGATTGGATGTTCGATTTGAAGATTCTTCCCGACCGCGCCTGCTACGCCCTCTCGCATCGCGGTGTGGCGCGGGAAATTGCTGCGGTGTTGGGGAGAGAAATTATGCTCCCGAAGTATGCGTCACCGGCGGTGGCGAGCACAGACAACCTTTCAATTGTGATTGAAGACAAGAATGATTGCGCCCGCTATATCGGGCGCCGTGTGGAGAATCTGAAAGTGGGCGAGTCGCGCCAGGAGCTCAAAGACTGGCTCGCGGCGATCGGCCAGCGTTCCATCAACAACGTGGTAGACGCGGCAAATTATGTGATGTTCGATATGGGCCAGCCGCTCCACGCGTTTGACGCGGGGGTTGTGCGCGGCGCGGTGGTGGTGAGGCGGGCGAAGAAGGGCGAAAAAATTGAGCTCTTAAAGAGTGAGAAAATGGCTTCAGGGGGGATTCCCGCTGACTGGAGACGCACCGGTTTTTTGGATGAAAATACTTTGGTAATTGCTGATGATGAAGGGCTATTGGGTATTGCGGGCGTGAAGGGCGGGAAACGCGCGGGAGTGGGTCCCACGACGACGCGGTTGATTCTCGAGGCGGCGCACTTTAATCCGACACTGCTTCGCAAAACCTCGGAGCGGTTTGATTTACGCACCGATGCCTCAAAGCGATTCGAAAACAATCCTTCGGCGGCGCTTGCGGCAATTGCAATGCAGGAATTTTCCGCACTGCTGGCAATGACATGTCCCGATGCAAAGTTCGGGGAAGTAGTAGATGAGTATCCTGCGCCGGAGGCGCCGCACGCCGTTGAGGTTCAAGTGGCAATGATTGAGGCGAAGCTTGGACTAAAACTTGGCGCCGAAGCTATTCGAGGAACGCTCGAGCGGTTGGGTATTGTGGTGTTGCAGAAGGGAAGCGGAACATTTACGCTTCAAATTCCGCCGGAGCGGCAGGATTTACGGATCCCCGAAGACATTGTGGAGGAGGTTGGGCGGCTCGTCGGGTACGACAAAATCCCCGCGACACTCCCGCCTTCGCCCCCGGAGGGCTACGGCGGGCAATGTCCGCCAAAGCAGTTCTATTGGGAGTGGCACATCCGCGCATTTTTGGTGGGCGAAGGATTCTCGGAAGTGATGACATCCTCGTTTTCCGAAAAAGGGGAAGTGGCAATCGAGAAACCGCTTGCGGAAGACAAAAAATATGCCAGGTCCCAGTTGCGCGGCTCTTTTGCCGCGGCGCTTGGTATGAACGCGCGGAATGCGCCGCTTTTCGGCGCGGATGAAGTGAGAATGTTTGAAATCGGGAAAGTCTTCCCCGCCTTCGCTAAAGCTACGGCGGGCAAGCCGGCCGCGGGAGAGCACACCGCGCTTGCAATCGGATATGCGGGACCTAAAAAGAAGGGGAAGGATATGGTCGCGGAAACGGTAAAAAAACTTTCCTCCCATCTTGGCGCGGAGCTCAAAGGCGAGACAAAAGAAGGCGTATTCGAGTGCGATCTCGATGCGGTTATAGAAAAACTTCCCGAGCCAAGGGAGTGGAACCTGAAAATTGAAAATTCGAAAATTGAACATTTCCGCCCGTTTTCCCAATATCCCTTCATCGTGCGCGACGTGGCGCTCTTTGTGCCCGCAGGGACAAAACCAGAGGCAATCCTGAAATGTATTCAAAAAGAGGCGGGGACGCTCGCGGTGCGCTCGTGGAAGTTCGACGAATTTGAAAAAGGCGGGAAGCAATCCTTCGCGTTCCGCATCGTATTCCAGTCGTTCGAGAAAACCTTGACCGACGCGGAAGCAAACGCAGTGATGGAGAAGATTTACGTGGTGCTCAAAAAGGAATTCCAGGCAGAGATCCGGTAGCTCCTCTTCTTTTTCCTCCTCTGTTTTAACGATTATCACTTTTCTCCGTACGTACGGAGAAAAGTGATATAGAAAATTTCAATGACGACTATAAAAAGAAGGGACTAGTACAGATGTTTGACCTTTTCTATGCTTAACTCGTGCCCCGCAAACTCATCAAAGGAAGCCGTCTCGGGAATCGGGATGTGCTGCGCCTCGTCCGCTTCTTCGTCCTCGA
>JACPLI010000030.1 GCA_016186635.1 Candidatus Liptonbacteria bacterium
CGCTATTATGGGGTCAGGAGAACCCACTTTTTCCTCTATTTGAAAGAGATGGAATTTCGCTTCAATCATAGATATGAAAATATGCACGCCATTATTATGAAAATCCTTCGTCGAGGTGGCGAACATCTGTACTAGTCCCTAGAATTATTATATTAATTTACATTTAACACTTAGCGGGATATTATATTCTCATGGCTCAAGATGTAATAAAAGTCTCGGATACTTCCCGGATCACTTCGAAGTATATGAATAAGTGGGTGGCATTGTCCGAAGATTACAAGGAAGTAATCGCGAGCGGGGAGACTTTGTCGGAAGTGCTTCGGAAAACCTCTCATATTAAAAGGAAGGCGGTTTTTAGAGTTTTGCCGAATCTCGGTTACGTACCCTTTTCGGGTCCCGCATAATCAATGAAGTTTATATATCTTGGCGTCACCGGACTAAAGGATTCGAGGGAGAGGATGGTCAAACGCCCCGTTTTGACGCTTGAACTCAGAGCGAAGGAATGTGGGAATTTTGCTTGGGCAAGAGGTTTTTCTTCAACACTTTCAGAATAAGATTTGAGAAGGACCATGATACTTTTGAAATCAGTCCATCTCAAGAATAATTATTTTTCTAATCTCGGATGCTCGACGATTTGATTAAGGAGCGGCGGAAAAAATTGGAAGCGCTGAAGCAGGCGGGAGTGAAGCCCTATCCCGCGCGGGTGCCGCGCACGCATACCATCGCGGAAGCGAAGGAGAAATTTACGGCGATTTCTAAAGCCCGCAAAAAGGTTTCGCTCGCGGGGCGAGTGATGAGCATCCGGGATCAGGGGAGTATTATTTTTCTTGATATTCACGACGGGAGCGGTTCTTTTCAGGCGGTGCTCAAAGAAGAAAATCTCAAAGACTTTCCGCTCTGGAAAGCGAACCTTGACCGCGGCGATTTTGTTGCGGTGACGGGCGTGCTGTTCACCACGAAGCGCGGCGAGCAAAGCGTGGAAGTGAAGGAGCTCGTGCTGGCGTCGAAGTCACTTCGTCCCTTGCCTTCCGCGTGGCACGGGCTTGAGGACACCGAAACCAAGCTCCGCGAGCGGTATTTGGATGTTCTTTTCTCGGAGGAGGTGCGGGAACTTTTCCAGAAGAAAGCGGTGTTTTGGGAGGCCATTCGGACTTTCCTCGTGAAGGAGGGATTCCTTGAGGTGGAGACGCCGGTACTTGAGCAGGTGCCCGGGGGTGCGGAGGCGGAGCCGTTCGTGACGCACCATAAGGCGCTCGACGCCGACTTTTACCTCCGCATTTCGCTCGAACTTCCTTTGAAGAAGCTCATGGCGAGCGGGTATGAGAAGGTCTTTGAAATCGGACGCATTTTTAGGAACGAAGGAATTGACCGTGAGCATCTTCAAGACTACACCCAGCTCGAGTTTTACTGGGCGTATGCCGACTACCGCGAGCTGATGAAACTCACCGAATTGCTCTTTAAGGATGCGGTTAAAAAAGTTGCAGGCGGGCTTGCCACTTCGTACCAGGGCGAAAAAGTCAATTGGGGGAAAAAGTGGGGCACGATCGAGTACTGCGAGGTATTTAAAGACGCGAACGGCATTGACCCTCGAACCGCGACGGCTGCGGAGCTTTCCCAAAAAGCCGAGGAGCTTGCGCTCGCGCCGGAGAAAGGGTTGGGCAAGGGACGGCTCATTGACCTCATTTACAAAAAGACCGTGCGGCCGCATCTCACAGGACCCGCATTCCTCGTGAATCCGCCGGTGGAAATCGAGCCGCTTGCAAAGCGGTGCGCCGACGACCCCCGGCGCGTGGAGCGTTTCCAAGTTGTTGCGGGCGGCACCGAGCTTGCGAAAGGATTTTCTGAGTTGAACGACCCGCTTGACCAGCGGGCGCGGTTCGAGGAGCAAATGAAGTTTCGGGAGGCAGGAGACACGGAGGCGCAAATGCTCGACGAGGAATTTTTGCGGGCGATGGAGTACGGCTTTCCTCCGATTGCGGGTTTCGGGCTTTCCGAACGATTATTCTCATTTCTTATGGACAAGCCGATCCGGGAGACGGTGTTGTATCCGCTGATGCGCCCGAGAAAGGAGTAATCACTAATAATGCAAATGGAGGCAAATAATGCGAATAGAAATCTCCGCGAAGTGATTCGCATTATTGAAATTTAGATTTGCATTATTCGCGATTACTCCTATGAAAAAAGTTCTTGTCTTTGGCGTCTTCGACGGGCTCCACGAAGGGCACACGCAGTTTTTGAAGCAGGCGAAGGCCTGCGGTGATTATCTCGTGGCGGTTGTCGCACGCGACACCGTTGCGGAAGAAGTGAAGGGGACCTATCCGCGCCTGCCTCTTGCGGTGCGCGTGGAACATCTGCGGGCGGGCGGGTGTGTGGATGAAGTGGTGCTCGGCGATGCAAAAATCGGAAGCTATGAAGTGCTCAAAAAGCAACGCCCCGATGTGGTCGCGCTTGGGTACGACCAAGAGGCGCTCAAAGCTGACCTCGAAACGCGCAAAAAAGAGTTTAACTGGGACTTTGAAATCAAGGTGCTCGAGCCGCATGAGCCGGAGAAGTACCACTCAAGCATTCTTTAATGTTTGGAGGTTTAACCTCCCTGCGGAGGTTAAACCTCCGTGTTTCCCTAGAGGTTTTATATTATAGACTTTCCACGCACGTGCGTGGAAAGTCTATAATATAAAGATAGTCAGACTTTCTTTTTGAAGTTATGCCTCTCCGCCAGAGGCGCTTGCCTGTCCGTCAGGCGGGGATCCGCTTTCGGCGGACAGTTTCTTCGCATCGTCGCAGATAATCTTCGGTTCGCCGCCGCGCCAGGACATTTTGCCCTGAAGGAGCACCACGTTATTTTGCTGCCATGCGGACTCGGTTTTCGCGAGCGTTTTGGGGAATACCACCACTTCAAGCGGCTGGGGGGAGAAATCCTCGATGGTTGCGAAGAGCATCGCATCCCCCGTCTTGGTGAGGATTTTCTTGATGTTCGAAACAAGCCCTCCGGCGCGGATAACGAGATTTTCGTTCTTGATGGCGCGGAGCTCTTGGAGCGTGCGCGCCCGGGCCGCGGCGAGTTTTTCCTTAAAGGAGTTTAGCGGATGGTCGGAGAGGTAGAAGCCGAGGAGTTCTTTTTCCCAGCGGAGTTTTTCCTCGCGGGTCGCGGGTGCGGCGGGCTTCAATTTAATGGAGAGCGACGCGGTGGAACTTCCGAAGAGCGAATTGGGCTGCAGCGACGCTTTGCGCGCGGCGCCGGCGAATCGCACAATGTCGTCAATGTTCTGCACGGCCTGGTTGCGCTCAATGCCCAAGGATTCGAGCGCGCCGCACTTCGCAAGGGACTCGAGCGACTTCTTGTTCAAATCTTTGTGCTGGATGCGGGCAAGGAAGTCGGTGAAGTTTGAAAAGGGGCCGCCCTTCACCCGTTCTTCGATGATCGCCTGCGCGATTTGCTCGCCCACGTTTTTGATGCCGAGGAGCCCGTAGCGCACCCGGTCCTGGTCGGGAGAAAACTGCACAAGACTGCTGTTCACGTCGGGCGGGAGAATGGCGATGTTGTTTTGCTTTGCTTCGCTTACGAGGAATGCAATCCGCTCAATATCGCTGATTTCGGCGTTCAAAAGCGCCGCCATGAATTCGATGGGGTAATGCGTTTTGAGGTACGCGGTCTCGTACCCGATGAGGGCATAGCAGGCGGCGTGCGACTTGTTGAATCCGTACCGCGCGAACGGCGGGAAGAGTTCCCAAATATGCTCCGCAGTTTTCTGCGGGATGCCGGTCTTGACCATGCCGCTCGTGAGCTTCGCTTTCTGCTCGTCCAGGAGCGATTTGATCTTTTTGCCGATGGCTTTGCGGAGGGTATCCGCTTCGGGGAGCGTGTACCCCGCAAGGTCACGCGCGATTTGCATCATTTGTTCCTGGTAGACGCCGATGCCGTAGGTGGTCTTCAAAATCGGTTCGAGCCGCGGGTGGAGATAGGTGATTTTTTCTTCACCCCGTTTTCGCTTGATGAAGGCGGGTATGAGTTCCATGGGTCCCGGGCGGAAAAGGGCGACCAAGGCGATGAGGTCCTCGAGCTCGGTGGGGTGGATGTCTTTCATGTAGCGCCGCATTCCCGCCGACTCGAATTGGAATACTCCGGTGGTGTTGCCGGTCTGGAGGAGCTCATACGTCGGGGCATCATCGAGAGGGATTTCGGATATCCGCAGCTCCTCTCCGCGGAGGTCCCGGACGAGCTTTACGGTTTCCTCGATGATGGTGAGGTTCCGGAGTCCGAGCAAGTCCATCTTTAAAAGCCCGAGGTCCTCCACGGAGTGCATCTCGAACTGCGTGATGATGATTGCTTTGTCCTGCGGCGCGTATTGGAGCGGGAGGTATTCAATAAGCGGTTTTTTCGTGAACACGGTGCCGCAGGCGTGGACTGAGGCATGGCGCGCGACCCCTTCAAGGTGCTGTGCCGCGTCGAGCACGCGTTTTGCTTCTTCGTTCTGCGCCGCAAGCTCGGCGAGCTCGGGCGCCTGCGTGAGCGATTCCTCGATTGTGGCGTTGAAGGGGATGAGCTTTGCAATCTGGTCGCAGAAGCCGTAGGGGAGCCCCATCGCGCGTCCCGCATCCCGCACCGCCGCCCGCGCTGCCATCGTTCCGAACGTGATAATCTGCGCCACATGGTCTTCGCCGTACTTGCCGCGGGCGTACGCGAGCACTTCGTCGCGCCGGGTGTCGGCAAAATCAATGTCAATGTCGGGCATCTGAATCCTCTCGGGATTCAGGAACCGCTCGAAGAGCAGCCCGTATTTGAGGGGGTCGATATCCGTGATGCCAAGGACATAGGAAACTAAGCTCCCTGCGGCGGAGCCGCGCCCGGGTCCCACGGCGATGCCGTGCGCCCGCGCCCAGCCGGTGAGGTCCTGGACAATGAGGAAATAGTCCGCGAATCCGGTTTTCTCGATGACGCCCAACTCATATTCAAGCCGTTCCTTCACTTCTTTCGTGCATGTTTCGCCCGGGAAACGTCGGGGAAGCCGTTCAAGGGCAAGTTTCCTCAAGTACTCGTTTGCGTTCACTCCCTCTGGTTTGGGGAATTCCGGAAGTTGGGCGACGCCAAGTTCGAGTTCCACATTGCACCGCGCGGCGATGCGGACGGTGTTCTCGACTGCCTCGGGGATGTCCTTAAATTTCGCCGCCATGTCTTCGGGCGACGTCATGGAGAAGTCATCCGCTTTAAGCGTGAGCCGGTCGTTGTCTGAGAGGTTGCTCCCGGTCTGTACCGCAAGGAGAATGTCATGGTAGTCGCGGTCTTCGGGGCGCGCGTAGTGGAGGTCTTGAGTTGCGGCGAGCGGCGTCTGCGTGGCGCGGGAGAGCGCGATAAGCCCGTTCCAGTAGAGCTCGTGCTGGGCGGGGTTCACATGCGGGTGGTAGCCGATTTCGATGAAGAAGTTGTCTTTGCCGAAGATATCTTGGTAGTCCCGCACGAGCGGCTTCGCGTCCTGCCGCGCGAGAATCGCGCGCGCAATCTCGCCCGTGTAACAGCCCGAGAGCGCAATCAGTCCCTCGTGATGCTCGCGGAGGAGCTGCTTATCCATGCGCGGTTTGTAGTAGAACCCCTCGAGGTGCGCCTTTGTGACGAGTTTTATGAGGTTTTTCCACCCCGTTTGGTTTTCCGCGAGGAGAATGAGATGATAGTACTTTTCCTGCGTGTCGCGGTTAGTGCGCTCCTTCGGCGCGAGGTACGCCTCGACGCCCAGGACGGGCTTCACACCTGCCGCTTTCGCCTTTTTGTAAAACTCCACTGCGCCGTAGAGCACGCCGTGGTCGGTCAAGGCGAGCGTGTCCATTCCCAGTTCTTTCACGCGGGAGATGAGGTCGTCAATTTTTGCGAGTCCATCAAGGAGGGAGTAGTGGGAATGCGTATGAAGATGGACGAATTTGGGCATGGGTTGTCGCCCTTATTCTAGGGGATTTTCGAATTGCGGTGAAGGAGTTGCATGCGCGGCGAAATTACGTACAATGAGGTGCGTGTCCACGCTTTCGGCGGGACGCGAGTGCCGGTGTAGCTCAGTTGGCAGAGCGCCACTTTCGTAAAGTGGATGTCGTCGGTTCAAGTCCGACCACCGGCTCCATATCAAGTGCATTATCCACAGTTTTAGATTGACGACGTTATCTCGTCTTCTATTCTGATGAATAGGGTAAGGACCGCGGCGGCGGTTTGAAAAATAACGGTGCAACACAGCCAGATTGGTTATGGAAGCAAAAAAAACACAAACGGCACAAACGATAGAGTCGTCGGTTCTCGATTCCAAACGGGAGATTCCACATCCGCAGGAAGTGCTGGCGGATAGAGAAGAAAACAGGAAAGAGAAGGAGCCAGAAGTTCTTCGTGTTCCGGTGAGGACCGGGGAGACGGACTTCGGATTCGGGAACGGATGATGGATGCGTTTCGCGATTCCAACAGGCGTGGATGTGACACGATTGTGTTGCTCTGCGCCTGTTTCATTTTTTCGTGGAGTGTGCTACACCTTTACCAGACCGCAATCGCTGTGGAAGCGATGGAACTGCGGTTGGAGTATCACAACTGAAAATTAGCTTGAAGTAGGAGTATCTATGCAAGAGAGAACATTGTTTCCACCTTCGTACCTTGCCAAAGGTTCGCAGGACCTTATACCGATGGGACCGGTCAGATGGTTGCAGATGTGGCTTATCTCGCTCGGCGCCAATGGGATTGTGGCGAACGGAACCTACGACGATGCAACTGCGGCGTGGGTTACGAAATTGCAAGAAAAATACAGCGCGGCGAATCGAGAGGGCAACTTGGGGCTCGAAATCCGCAAGCTTATGGCAATGAAAAACGGAGTTGACGTGTCCCGCATCTCCATCCCGCCGAATTTGTCTGCGGGACCAGTCGTGTATTACGCCGAAGTTTCGGGGTTAAGGGAACTTTCGTGTTGGTTTTTCTCTCATCGGTCGTTGCAAATGGGAGAGGATGACGGACACGAGTGTTTTCTTCTGCCGGAGCCGCAACCCTCGGTGCCGCCGCAGCCCCTCCGCAAGGGCGGTATTCACC
>JACPLI010000031.1 GCA_016186635.1 Candidatus Liptonbacteria bacterium
CGCACATTTTGTGTTTTTGCATGAAGATAGACAATCGGATGTCTATCTTCCGGTCAAGGCAGACGAAAAAGTTTGACTATATCGAGCTTTTTCGTCTGCCGACACTCAAAAAACCAACACGAAAGTTCCCTTAACCCTAAAATTCGCGCTTTTTCTAATTTGAACTCGCAGAAGGCCGTTGTAGCCTTCGTTTATTCGCTTCCGCACATGCCCCATTTTGTGTCTTTTAAAGTAGATTCTTATCTTTTCTCTCGGTATACCAAGATTTTCTGCCCAGAAGCTTCGTGCTTTCTCACTGTCCGCATTTTCATGAATGTACATTTCATATACCGGTTCTTGTTCTGTAGTAAGATATTTTCTTATCCAGCGCAGAAATATGCGGTGCATTTCTACGTCCATGTTTGAAAACGCGACTTTCTCACTGGGTCGCCATTCCTTTTGTTTCGCGCCTTCTGCCCAATACAACATGGTGCCTATAAGCCAAAGGGGGTTCTTGATGAGCTTTGAAACTTTTCCCCGCGCCGCCTCTTTGATTTTTAAGGTTTTCTCGACTCTGTTTTGATGCACTTTTTCCCAGCCTCGCTGCATTGCAAGCAGCTTCTTTTCAGTGATTCGCTGGACTTGCTGCCGGGCAAGTTTCACTTCCCGCAGCCATAAAGAAAGCGTGGATTTTGCGACCGGGATTTTTGCAAGGATTTCCGAGTAGGTCAATCCCGATTTTCGAAGTCGTATCGCGCTGTTTTTATGCGGATTATCGAACATAGCTTATACTATTAAGATTAGCATAATCTAAGTTTTGTTAAGCATAGCAGATGCATCCATTTTATTTGACGCAACACGCATTTCGTGTCATTCTATCGTCAGCCTTTACTCGAGCCACACGGCTCGGAATTGTACGCTAACCCGTGCGATTTTTAACAATTAACCAAGGAAAGGAAGGCTTATGAGGCAATTACTCGGTATTCTTATGGCCCTGGTTCTCCAGGGGTTATTCACAACTCTCAACAACCTTAACGCGCAGACAATGGAGATTCTTTCCCAAACCATGGATGAGGTTTGGAACTCCGGAGAAGCGAGAGCGGTGACGTACCGCTGGACAAATGCCACGGTAGGGACCACGTTTACCATCTCCCTGGTGTGGATGGGGGAATCCCCGCCGCCGAAGGGGGCATTGCTTGAATACCCTGTGCTGTTCGATGCGTTTCGCGCGCCTCACGGCACGAATATCGCGTACTATGTTGTGGATGCAAGGATTGCACCACGAGGCCGCTATTCCGTGATGATGAAATCCGGGGCGATCTACGGAAAGTCCATCGGCAAAATTTGGGGAGAGGTGAAACCGACAGCCACCATCTTGACCCAGCTTTCCGACGAGGTCTGGCGGCCGGGCGAGGTGAAAGAGATCAAGTTTTCCTGGAGTGGTGCCGTAGACAACGACCGGTTCATTATGTTGCTCGTATGGGAGGAAGCGGGATTCTCTCCTAAAAGAGGTGGGGAGAATTATGCGGGTCTCATCATGTGGCAAAATGCGCTTCATATGTTGGATCTTCCCAGTCGTACCAACGTTTTGAGGTATGTTGTCCCTGCGGATATTCCACTTGGACGGCACAGAATCTTGGTCAATCTTCAGAGTATTGCTGACGGTGCCTCACAAGGAACCATTTGGGTAGGTTCAACAGAGATACCCCAACAGGGAAAAATCAAGCAGTTTTCCCTTACACCGCCGACGCCCGGAAGATTGGGTTCGGCGATGATTGCGGCGGAGGGAGTACCGACGGTGCCGTACTCACTTCAGGAGAGCGAGGATCTCCTTGCATGGCGAACGGTTTCCCTGCCGCAAGGAACGCCGTCTGGCGCTTTCTATTTCACGACGGTGCTCACCAACGCTGTCACCTCGCGGTTCTACCGCCTCATCGAGGTGCGATAGCTCACCTCACTTTTCCTTTCTGGTTTCTCTAGCTATCCATCAAGCGTCCGCGAGCCTCAAAACTCGCGGATTTGCTTTTTCATGAAGATTCTCTTTTCCTTATTCCTCAGATGCGCACAGTCGTGTTCTTGGCGGGGTTTCGCGGAGTACAGCGGTGCGAGCGTGAGCGCTCCGACAGCCCGTCGGAGATAGCGTCCCCGCCAGGAACACGACAAGCGCCTACTTATCCCCACTTGCACCTTTTATCGGTCGGGTATAATGAGGGTATGTCGGATGCCACCAAAAAGGTTTTGGTATGGGTCTTGGCAGCCGTTATTGCAGTCGGGCTTGTTGGTCCGAGCGCCGCGTTTATCTTTTTTGGAAATTAGGCAGCAATCAAGTTCATGGCGTAATGCGCACAACCCCGATGTCTCGAAGTCGGGGATTCTGTTACTTATCGTATCGCTTAACACTTATTACTTATAACTATGCCCAAATTTGAGCTTCCAAAGCTTCCGTACGCGTACGATGCGCTTGAGCCGTACATTGATGCAAAAACGATGGAGCTGCACCACACGAAGCATCACCAAGGGTACGTGAACAAGCTGAACGAAGCGCTTGAGAAACATCCCTCCTTTGCGAAAGCTTCCGCCGACGCCAAGGCTTTGGCGGACACGTCGGGGGGCAAGTCGGAATCCGAAGCATTGACAGAGCTACTTGCAAACCTCAATGCGGTGCCGGAAGATATTCGCATCGCGGTGCGGAATCACGGCGGGGGACATTTCAATCACTCGCTGTTTTGGAAAATCATGCGCCCTGCGTCACCGGGGGTAGCGAACGTGCCAGAGGGGAAATTCGCTGATGCGATTGCGAAGTCCTTCGGGAGCTTCGACGCTTTCAAGGGGGAGTTTTCAAAAGCCGCCGCGGGAATCTTCGGGAGCGGGTGGGCATGGCTTGTCGGCAACGGCAAGTTTTTTATTATGACGACGGGACTGCAAAACTGTCCGGTGTCCGAGCATGCGATTCCGCTCTTGGGGCTCGATGTGTGGGAGCATGCGTACTATCTCAAATACCAGAACCGACGGGCGGAATACATTGAAAATTGGTGGAACGTGGTGAATTGGGACGAAGTCGCAAGGGGTTTAGGGGATAGGGTTTAGGGGATAGGGAGGCGGCGATTCATCCTTATTTTGTAAGGTTTTTTCGCAGTTTTCATTGTTTGCGCTTGACAGAAGCAGGAAGGCATGCTATGATGTCGCGTATCAGCCTCAGCTGATGCTCTTTAATAATTTTGCGCGTGGAGTCACGCGCTCCCGGCAATGTCTGGTGAGCCTTGGTAAGTCTGACCCAGACTAAGTGAACGCGCAGTGTGCAAACGCTACGAAGATGTGTTGTTTGCACGAGTTTCACTTAAGTTGTGATCTTCCCGCTTCTCCAATGTTCGGCACGTCAATGTGGAGAAAGCGGTTGCGGAACGTGTCTTGCTGTGAGTTTTCTAAAGTGAAAATCTGAAAGCTATACCACTAAGGAAAACTCATAGGACATAGCACCTTCTTGAGGGGTGCATGTGCCAAGCTTTCCTGCATGGATGTGGCAGGGAGTCGGCGATAAAAAGCCGATGCAACTTCTTGGGAATGAGTGATTCCCAAGATCACATTCCCGGAGGGAAAGGGCAGACCTCCGAACTAGCCGGGTCCCCTGCAACCCGGCACAACAAAAGGGCCGAGCACCTTCCAAGTGTCCGGCCCTAACTATTTCTATAACCTTTAACCTGAACCTACGCTTTGCGGTTTTTTGCCTTCCACCTGAATCTTTTTCAAAACAAATTTAGAGTCCCTGATTTCCGCTTCCAGAAGTTTCACTCGTTTTCCACCGCGCATTGTCCACGTTCCCGGCTCGGGATTCAGTGCGCGGATTTTGCGGGAGATAAGAAGCGCAAGCCCCGAATCAATTTCCGGAGGTTTAACCTCCGTTGCTCCGAGGTTAAACCTCGCGCCCGCGCGGATGAGGTCTTTTTCATCAATAAACGCGTCCTGCGTCATAAATTTTTTGGTGTACGTGGCTTTTGATTCATCCTGTGGCATGGGCGTTATCTTTCCTGCGATGAAATCCGGAAGTGTTTTTATGAGCAATTCCCCTGAAAGTTCTGCGAGATTTTGCTCGAGTGTCTCGTAGGTTGTTCTTTGTCCCATGTTCCATGTCGCTTGTCGCAAAATGAGTCCATGGTCGATTTTCTCATCCATAAGAAAAAGCGAGGTGCCGGTTTCCGCATCACCCGCGAGAATGGCGCTTTGCACGGGCGTGGGGCCACGATGGAGAGGGAGGAGCGAGTGATGCACGCCGATGGTTCCGAGGCGGGGGAGCGTGAAGATTGAGCGAGGTATTATTTTCCCGTAGGTGGCCACTACGGCGAAGTCCACTTCGCCAATTTTTCCGCCAAAGGCGGATCCGCCTCCGGCGGACAATTCCCAATTTTCAATTTTCAAACTCTCGGGCTGAAGAATTTCGATTTTCTTGGAAATTGATACTTGATAATTGATAATTAAGGTTTTGACCGGCGGCGCCGTCAAAACTTGCTTGCGTCCCACTGGCCGGTCGGGATTGCACACTACGACGGACGGCACAAAACCGCCCGCGATGAGTTTCTCGAGGATGATGGCGGCGAACCACGGAGTGCCGAAGAAAGCGAACTGCATTGGAGTATTCGCGAATAATGCGAATTAGATTTAATAATGCGAATCTACTTCGACGTTTTCAAATTATTCGCGTTATTTGCCCTTTGATTCGCGATATTCGCGATTACTCTTCGACACCTCATATATCTTCGTCGCTCGGTCGACAAAGAGCTTGCCATTCAGGTGGTCGGTCTCGTGCTGAAAGACGCGCGCGAGGAGTCCCCATGCTTTTATTTTGAGCGGCTTGCCGCGCGTATCGAAGCCTCGGAGGATAAGACTTGCCGCGCGGGGAACTTCGCCGAATTTGCCCGGGATGCTCAAGCATCCTTCCTCGCTTGTTTCTGCCGCCTCACCCATCTTTTCAATCGAGGGGTTGAATACCGCGTAGAATTTCTGCCCGCCGTCCGTGCTCGGAACTTCCGCGATGAAGACCTGCGCGTCAATGCCGATTTGATTTGCGGAGAGACCGATGCCTTTTGCCTCATGCATCGCCTTTTTCATCCGCGCGAGCAGTTCGCGGGTTTCCTTCGCCGTGCGCGAGGAAAAATCGAACGGTCTCGGCGCGCGCCGGAGAAATTTATATTCCTGCTTGTTGGTGATTAAATACATTTGTTCTATCTCAAAATTCCAAATCATAAATTACAAACAGATTCTCATTTCAAAATTCTAAACAGAAACCTTTTTCTTTCTCATTTGTGATTTCGATATTGTTTGTGATTTGGTACTTGGAATTTGTGATTTTTTCGGTAAGCACGCCATGAAATACGCCCCTTTCTTTTCGATGTGTTTCTGCTCCGCAATGCGCTTTGCAAGCCCTAAAAGCTCCTCGGAGCCGCGTTCCTTGACCAGTTTGATGTAGAGCGCCTTATGCGGGCGGTCGGCGAGTATGTCGGCAATCTGGAGCCCAAGAAGCTGGTAGCGGCGGTACACGTGCGACTCTTTCCTCCGCGATTTGAGCTTCTCAAGATAGTGCGCGTTCTCAAGCGGCATGAGAATAGCTTATAGCGAATAGCAAATAGCCGCAACGGGTTTGCGGCGCGCCGCATGCCTTGGTACAATGAGCCGGATGCAGAACCCCGCCAAAAAAAGCATTCTTATCGGCGCGTCGCTCTTTGCCGCAATACTTTTTCTCGGGGGAGGCGCAGTGGGGTACCAGGTGGGCACGCGCACGCCGAAGACGATTATCGTGAAAGAAGTGACGGGCACGGATGGGAAGGAAACCACCGATGCGGACTTCGGGACGTTCTGGGAAGCGTGGGAGACGATTGATGAAATGTACCTGAAGGCAAAGGACGTGAAGAGCAGCGACAGAGTGCATGGCGCCGTGAGCGGGCTTGTGGGAGCGCTGAACGACCCCTACTCGCTGTTCCTGAAGCCCGGCGACAGCACGCAGTTCGAAGATGATATTCGCGGGAATTTTGGGGGCGTTGGCGCGGAATTGGGAATTCGGAAGAACCAGCTTCTGATTATTGCGCCTCTCAAAAACACGCCGGCGAGCCGGGCGGGATTGCGCGGGGGCGATGCGATTCTTCGCGTGAACAGCACCTCGACCGAGGGCATCAGCATTGACGAGGCGGTGCGGATGATTCGCGGCAAGGAGGGTACGGAGGTGAAACTCATGATTGCGCGGGACACATGGGAGAAACCCCGCGAAATCAAACTCACGCGCGAACGCATCACCGTGCCCACGCTCGACTCCGAAATGAAGGATGGGGATATCGCCTACATTCAGCTCTATAGTTTTAACGGGAACGCCGGCTCTCTTTTCTATCAGGCGGTTGCGGAAGCTTCCACGCGCGGCGTGCGGGGACTCGTGCTTGACCTTCGGAACAACCCGGGCGGCTATTTGGAGGCGGCGGTGAATCTCGCGGGATGGTTCCTTTCTCGCGGGACGCTCGTGGTGAGCGAAGAGGGGAGAACGGGGATTATGGACCAGCTTCGCGCGAACGGCAATGCGGCACTCGCGGAATTCCCGGTCGTCGTGCTTATCAACGAGGGCTCCGCCTCCGCCGCCGAGATTCTTGCAGGCGCACTCCGAGACAATCGGCGTATCAAGCTCATTGGCACGCAGAGTTTCGGGAAAGGCACGGTACAGCAGCTTACTGACCTTCGGGACGGGTCATCCTTGAAGCTCACGATTGCCCACTGGGTGCTCCCGAGCGGGACGGTTCTCGAGGGGAAGGGGCTTGTCCCCGACATTGAGGTGAAGCTTACCGACGAAGATATCGAGAAGAAGCGCGACCCTCAGCTTGAGAAAGCAATCGAAGTGCTTAAGGGCGAGATGAAGAAGTTTTATGATGGGAAAATCTTTCGATAATCGATACCAATGTACGAATGGGTACTCCTGCCTGCCGGCAGGCAGGAATTATACGAATAAAAATGCTATTAGTATTATTAGCATGCATTCGCATATTAGCATCGCGTATTTATTGGTATGAAGGTGATTTTCCTCAAGGATATCCCCGGCAAGGGGAGGCGATATGACGTAAAGGAGGTGAGCGACGGCTACGCCCGGAACTTTTTGTTTGCGAACGGCGCGGCGAAGCCTGCGACATCCGCGGCGCTCAAGGAATTGGAGCAGTTGCGCGTGGCGCGGGAGAAAGAGAATCAAGAGCTTGCGAAGCACATCAACGAGATGCGGCGGGTGCTTGCCGAGCGAACGCTCGAGTTCATGCTCAAGTCAGACGAGGCGGGCTCCGTGTTCGGCTCCGTCAAAAAGGACGACATCTTGAGCGCGCTGCGCGACCAGAAGCTTGTAGGGAAAGAGCGCGTCGAGGTGGTTCTCGAGCACTCATTGAAGAGTTTTGGAGAACACACAGTAAAGCTCCGCTTCCCGAGAGGCGGGGAAACGGTGGAGATGAAAGTTGTTGTCCGTCCGGAACAGTAGATTGTATGTGCCGTGTCATTCCCGCGGAAGCGGGAATCTAGAGTTTTCTAGGGAATTCTGGATTCCCGTTTGCACGGGAATGACAGAAAAGATGCCGCGGACGCTGTTACGCGACCGAAACCACGGTTGCGGCGCGCCGGTTGCCGTCGAAGCGGATTTTTGACTTCATGGAAAACTTCACCAGCCCGTCTTTTGCGGAATAGAGCGTGTCGTCCGCTCCTCGGCGGACATTCGCTCCCTCTACGTACTTCGAGCCGCGCTGGCGGATGATAATCTGCCCGGCGCACACCTTGCTCCCGTCCTGAATTTTTACGCCCAGCCGTTTCGCACGCGAATCGCGCCCGAGTTTTGTCGAGCCAAGTGCTTTTGTATGTGCCATTTTTGTTTAAATTTTTACTAAAATTTAGGGACTAGTACAGATGTTCGCCACCTCGACGAAGGATTTTCATAATAATGGCGTGCATATTTTCATATCTATGATTGAAGCGAAATTCCATCTCTTTCAAATAGAGGAAAAAGTGGGTTCTCCTGACCCCATAATAGCG
>JACPLI010000003.1 GCA_016186635.1 Candidatus Liptonbacteria bacterium
AAAGGATGGAAGTACGGCATCACGCCGATTGATAAGATTGAGAAACTTATCAAAGCTGTGCAAAACAATGACCCTTCGCTGAAAGTTGTGATTGAAGCGAGAAATGCGGACGGGGACGTTGACCGCGCGGAGAAGGGAATTGCCTTCAACCTCTGCGCCCCGATGTGGGGGAATGGGCATCATAAAGTGGTGTATGAACGAGGCACGAGCGCACTTGCCCCCCACAGCATCAATACTCTTATGACGGTGTTCTACCTTGTAGATAAAGAGGAAGACACGAGATTTTGGGGTTTCGAGCAAGTTGACCCTTACGCAAAGTATAAGGAGAAGTTTTCCCACATTGTGAATCTTGCGCGCCGCGACGATTCGCTCTACCTCTGGGGAATTGCCTCGACGAAGACCCCTACGAGATACATGAGGGGGATTAATTCCGATTCTCCGTGCCATAGGTCGAGGGGAGATTATATGTATACCACCTACAACCACATACTGTACGCAGACGTGGAGGCGACAGTAGACGGCACTGCAATTGAGGGAATCGCAACGCTCGGGGGGAGAAACACTGTGGTGCACCCGAACGCTTCCGCCGATACCATTATGCATGAGTTCGGGCACCTCTTCGCTGGTCTCCTCGATGAAAGTGGGGGAAAGGGCGGGATTACCCTTCATCAGCCGGAAAAAAATTGCACGTTCGACCCCGTGTCAGATTTTGCATACGAGGGTAGGCAATACGGCGCGGGCGCTATAACAAGCGTGAGGGGGTGTAATCATGTGGGCGGGTCGCCGCTTCACAATATTTATCGGCCAAGCCCGACGGGTCTCATGAATTACGATACCGCTAAACTTCCCCGCGACAATCGGTTGAGTGCAGTAGATTGCGGGTTTGCCATCGCGGCGACCATAGGCGGAAAAGGACCGGAATATTTTCCTGAATGCATGGGGCTTAATGTAATAAAATCTACGGGGGCTTCGGCATTGTTACCTCGCAATCCTTTACTCGCTTCCATATCAAACGCGGCGCCCGCTGGCCAGTTCTCGGAGCCGGCTGAAACCGATATGCAGGGCGGGGTTATCTTCGAGCGCGACACGCCATCGGGCGATATTCCTGCGGCGGGCGTCGTCTGGTACGACGGAGAACCCATGCCGCCGTCGCTGAAGTTCTTGGAAGCTCCGAGCACCGCTTCCGTCATCGAGCGCCTCCGCGCCCGCGTGCGGGAACTCACCACAGAGCGCAATACGCTGCGCACGCGACGCCGCCCCGCTCCGCGCGCAACTCGGCGACATTTCCTCCGCGCTGCAGGGTATTCTCGAAGCGATGCAGGAGGCAGTGCGATAAGGGCTGAATCTTTTGGGTTCTCAAATTCTAAATTCGAATATCGAAACTCTAAACAATATCTAAACCCGAATGTTCCAAATTCAAAACAGTTTAGATTATTGGGATTTTGAATATTGGGATTTGTTTAGTAATTAGGTCAATTAGAAATTAGAAATTGTACTCATATGATTCCTTCGAGCAAACTTCTCCCCGTCATCTCCTCGGGTTGGGGAATACCGAAGAGTTCAAGGATGGTGGGCGCCACGTCCGCCAAGGTGCCCATCGTCTCCGTCGCGAGCGTCGCGGCGTTCGCGAACTTCTTGCCGCGGAATTCGTTCCCTACAAGGTAGAAAGGGACAGGGCTCGGGTCATGCTGGGATTCCATGAGCCCCGTCGTGGGGTTCAGCACTTGCTCGATGTTGCCGTGGTCGGAGGTGATGAGGAGGATGCCGGACTCCGGGAGCGCCTGCACGAGCCGCGCAATTTCTCTGTCTATCACGCGCACGGCTTCGAGCGAGGCGTCGTAGTTCGCGGTGTGCGCCATCGTGTCCGGGTTCGCGTAGTTTGCGAGGATGAAGCGGAAGGAGTTGTTCGACAAGGCCTCGATGATGCGGTCGGTAATCGCGGTTGCCTGCATCTCGGGGTGCTCCTCGGGCTTCGCGGTGGAGAGCGAGGGCACCACCACGCGATACTCGCCTTTGGATGGCTGTTCCTCGTAGCCGTTGAAGAAGTACGTCACGTGCGCGTATTTGTACGTCTCGGCAACGCGCAACTGGTTGATGCCTTGTGCGGAGAGTACCTTCCCAAGCGGCTCGCGCACGAGGTCTGGCGCGAATGCCGCGGGCACGGGGAGTGATTGTTCGTAGGGTGTCATGGTGGCGACAAAAAGATTGGGAAGCTCGCGGCGGGGGAATGCGGCAAAATCCGGCTTTGCAAATGCCTCGGCAATCTGCCGCACCGAGTCCTCGCGGAAGTTCCAAAAGACGAGCGCGTCGTTCGCCTTGATTATTCCTTCCTTATCAAGCAGGAGCGGCGGGAGGTACTCCTCGGAGAGTCCTTTCGCGTACGTCGCCTCAATTGTGGGAGCGGGGTCAGTCGCCGCGGTTCCCACGCCCGCCATGAGGTCGTACACCGCTTTCGTGAGCTGCCAGTTTTTGTTTCGGTCCATCGCGTAGTAGCGGCCTACGAGCGTCGCAAGATTCTCTTTCGGCAACTCGGCGAGAAGTTTGCCGAGCATCTTCGGCGGGCCGTCCTTGCCGTCTGCCCACACGTGGAGGCGCACCCGCGGTACCTTCTCCTGCTCCGCAAGCGCGAGGAGCGCTTTCACATGGCTCACCGAAGCGTGCACGTTCGCGCTCGTCAAAAGCCCCGCAAGGTGGAGCGTGGAGTTATGCTCCCGCGCGTGCGCGCAGGCACTCTTCAGCGTCTCGTTTGAGAAGAACGTCTTGTCGCGTATGGCGAGCGTGATTTTTGGGTAGTACTGGAAGAGCGTTTTCCCTGCGCCCAAGGTGAGGTGCCCCACTTCGCTGTTGCCGACCTCGCCCCACGGGAGCCCCACCGCGATGCCCGAGGCCTGCAAGCTCGTGAGGGGGAATTCCCGCGCAAGCGCGGTGAGGGTGGGGGGCTGGACTACATGGATGGGATTCGATTCGTCTTCTCTTCCGATACCCCAGCCGTCGAGGATGGCGAGTATGATACTTCTTTGCATAACGGTTGTATTGTAACCCAAAAGAGTAATCGCTAATATCGCGAATCGCAGACAAATAACGCAAATGGTTCGATACACTCACCACACGTGGATTCGCGTTATTGAGTCCAAATTTGCGTTATTCGTGATTACTCTCATTTGACGAGCTTCCCGGTTTCCGCCATACTACATGCATAGCTTCGTTTTCTCAAAAAGAGTCACTTATGTCGAACGTAGGATTACAAATTTATGGAGTACGGATTGTGGGGGCCCCTTCTCGGGGCGCTCGTGGTTGGAGCGTGCATTGGGTATGTCGTGCGGCGCGCGTGGGCCTCACAGCAGGCGGCGCGGGCGGAGGGAAAAACTAAAGCAATCCTCGGCGGCGCCGAGGAGCGGGCGAAGAAAATAGTTTTGGACGCCGAGCATAAGGCGGCGGGTTTGCTTGCGGAGGTGAGAAAGGAGGAGCGGGAGCGGAAGACGGAATCGCACGAACTCGAGGAGCGGCTTCGCCGGCGCGAGGAGCTCCTTGACAAAAAACTCGCGTCACTCGGGAGCGATGAGGCCGCGCTCCGCGCGAAGGGCGAGGCGCTTGAGAAGCGCGAGGGCGACCTCAAAGGGCTTCTTAAAGAAGCTGAAACACGCCTCGAGCGGGTGGGGGGACTCTCGGCGGCGGATGCGCGCGATGAGCTGTTCCGGAAAGTTGCCGAAGACCGCAAGGCGGACATGGTGCAGCTCATACAGAAAGTGGAGAAGGAAAACCGCGACGAAGTCGAGAAAAAAGCGATGGAAGTTATCACCATTGCGCTTCAGCGGTTCAGCCGGTCGCATGTCTCCGAGGTGACGACCACCGTGTTTCCCTTGGGTGACGAGGATATTAAGGGGAAAATCATCGGGCGCGAGGGGCGGAACATCCGGGCGCTTGAGCGCGCGACGGGCGTGGAGTTCGTGATTGACGAGACGCCGGACAGCGTCATTATTTCGTCCTTCGACCCGTACCGGAGGGAGGTGGCGCGGCTCGCCCTGGCGAAGCTCATCAAAGACGGGCGCATCCAGCCGGCGAAAATCGAGGAGAAAGTGGAGGAAGCGAAGCAGGAGCTTGCGAAGCGCATGCAGGAAATCGGGCAGGCGGCGGCGGACGAGGTGGGTGTCTTTGATTTGCCAAAAGAAATCGTACAGCTTGTGGGGCGGCTCCACTTCCGCACGAGCTACGGGCAGAACGTGCTTACCCACTCAATCGAGATGGCGCACCTTGCGACGATGATGGCAGGGGAGCTGGGATTGAATGTTGAGGTTGCGAAGAAAGGCGCGCTCCTCCACGACATCGGGAAGGCGCTCGACCACGAGATTGAGGGGACGCATGTGGATTTGGGCATGAAGATTCTGCGGAAGTACAGCATCGACGAGCGGGTGATTCAGGCGATGCAGTCGCACCATGAAGATTACCCCTACGCGATTCCCGAGGCATACGTGGTGACGGCGGCAGACGTGCTCTCCGCCGCGCGTCCCGGCGCCCGCCGCGGCACGATTGAAGCGTACATCAAACGCCTCGGCGACCTCGAGCGGATTGCGCTCGAGTTCCCTGGCGTGAAGAGCGCCTATGCGATCTCTGCAGGGCGCGAGCTGCGCATATTCGTGATTCCCGAGAAGGTGGACGATTTCCGGGCGCTCGAGCTTGCCCGTGAGATTGCGAATAAAGTGCAATCCGAGTTAAAATACCCGGGTGAAATCAAGGTGAATGTCATCCGCGAGATGCGGGCGGTCGAATACGCCCGCTAGGACGTACAATATCGAAGCACGAAATTCTAAATCCGAAACAAACCCTAATGTCCAAATTCCAATGAGTCAAACCGTTTCGAGTTTGGAACATTTTCCGCCAAAGGCGGATCCGCCTCGGGCGGAGAATTTCGATATTGTTTAGAGTTTCGATATTTGAATTTCGGATTTATCCATAAAATGTTGCTCAAACTCACCAAATTCTTCACCTACGTATCGCTCTTCGCGGTGCTGGTGGTGTTGACCGGCGCCTTCTTCCCATTCATCGGGGGGAAAGCTTACTTTTTCAGGATTGCGGTGGAGGTGGCGGCTGCCTTCGCGCTCCTTTGGTGGGCATTCGAGTCCGCGCCGCGCGAGGCGGGACACCTCCTGCGGGGCGCGTTTCGGAAGCCGCTCGTCGTCGCGGTGTCCGTCTTCGCGCTCGCGTTTCTCCTCGCCGCGCTCTTCGCGGACAACCCGTACGCGGCATTCTGGTCCAACTATGAGCGCGGCGAGGGCGGGTTCCAGATGCTCCATTACTATGCGTTTTTCATGCTCCTTGCGCTTTTTTTCAAGGAGGCGCGCGACTGGGAGCGCTTCTTTAAGGTAGCGGTGCTCGCAGCGCTCCTCATGGTGCTCTACGGTGCTGGCTCCGCGGTGCTCAATGTCTCTCCCGCGGGTGCCCCTTCGAATCCGTTCGGGTTTGTGAGCGTCTACGTGGGTCCCGATGGAAAACCGATTGCCCCCACATTCCTTGGGCGCCTTTTCTCGCCGGAAGTGCGGTTTCAGGGGTCCCTTGGAAATCCTGCCTACGTCGCGCCGTACCTGATGTTTACCATGTTCTACTGCTTCTACCTCTTTTCACGGCATACGAAGCGCTGGTGGTGGGTTGCCGGCGGAGTATTCTTCTTCGTCTTTCTCATTCTTACGCAGACGCGTGGAGCGCTCATCGGGACTGCGGCTGCGGCGGCGGTCTTCTTCCTCTACGCGATTGCCAACACTGAAGGGAAATCCCGGCGCACCTACACCATTCTCTTATGGGCGCTTGCGCTTCTTTACGGCGCGCTCCTGTATTACCGCACGTCAGAGTTTGTGACGAGCAACTTTCCGGTGCTCGAGCGGATTTTCGGGCTTGGCCTTTCCCCGAGCCAGGCCGGGAAACTCTGGCTTGCCGCGGCGGCAGCACTCCTTCTCCTCAACGTTTTCTTCGTGGCACAGCAGAAGATGCGGGTGGTTGCGGCGGCGCTTTTTCTCGCGCTCGCGGTGGGAGGCGGATGGTACGTGCGCACACTGAAGCAGTTCCCGGCGGCGGACAGTTTTGCGACGCGCGTGTGGACGTGGGGCACCGCGGTCGAGGGGTTTAAGGAGCGCCCGCTCCTTGGGTGGGGGCCGGAGAATTTCCCTGCGGTCTTCGACAGGCATTTCGACCCCCGCCACTTTGTTCCCGGGCAGGGAACGGAAACGTGGTTTGACCGCGCCCACAGCGTGCTCTTCGACTACCTCGCGGAGACCGGCCTCGTGGGGCTCCTCGCGTATCTCGCCATCTTCATCACGTTTTTCAGGGAGTTTGCCCGCCGCGTCCGCGCGAGCGCAGAGCGCGTGCTCTCGCGGGCGCTGGTGGTTGCGCTCCCGGTGGGGTATCTTGTCCAAGCATTCGCACTCTTCGACGTGCTCCCTGTCTACATCAACCTGTTCCTTTTTCTTGCCTTCGCAAGCTGGTGGCTTTCGCTCGGCGCGCAGGCGCATCATGGCGCTTTACCCGCATGAATCCCACACTCAACAAAATAGCCGCCATTCTCGGAGTGCTTGTGCTCGGCGTTGTGGCGTACTACGGCACCTATCTGCCGTTCCAGAAATCGCGGACATTTATTAACACCATCCGCGGGATGGGCGGCGCACGCTCGATTGAAGAATTCAAAAAAATGTTTGACGCGCCGCTTCGAATCCCGTCCCCCATTGGGCAGGAGGAACTTGTCCGGAACATGGCTTCCGAGATCGTGGGACTCGTGGGGAAAGGGAGCACCAATCCGGAAATCGAGGAAGAACTCTTGAAGTTTGTCGCACAGCATTTTGAACCCTTCGTCGCGTCCGGCAAAGGAATGAGCTTCGGGCAGGATTTATACATCTTGGGCACACTCCACCGGATAGTGTATCAGCACACCAAGAAGGCGGAGTACCTTGATGCCGCAGAGGGGTACTTTTTGAGGGCGCTTGAACTCGGGCCGAAGCGTCCCCAATCGCTCTACACTCTTCTCGACATCTACCTCGCGAAGCAGGACGTGGCGCGAGTAAAGCAGATTGCCGGGCAAATCAACAGGCAATGGCCCACCGATGCGCGCGTCTCAGAGATTCTCAAAGTGGTTCAGCAAGCCGAAGCGGCGTCTTCGTCTCCAGCTCCAGCTCCAGCCCTGGCTCCAAAAGCGAAGAAGTAGCTGTGTGCATACCTCCATGGAGCAGAAAAAAGCTTTGATTACCGGAATTACCGGGCAAGACGGGAGCTACCTCGCGGAGCTTTTGCTCGAGAAGGGCTATGAGGTGCACGGCGTGATTCGCCGGGCATCCACATTCAACACGTTGCGCATTAGCCATCTCTACCAGGACCCGCACGAGAAGGGAAGGCGGCTCATGCTCCACTACGGGGACCTTGCGGACGCGAATACCGTGCGGAGGCTTTTGTACGAGGTGAAGCCGTCGGAACTCTATAATCTTGGCGCGCAGTCGCATGTGCGGGTGTCATTCGACATTCCGGAGTACACAGCGGACATCGTAGCGCTGGGCACGCTTCGCATCCTCGAAGCCATAAAGGACTATGAGAAAGAAACAAGCAAGAAAGTCCGGTTCTATCAAGCGTCGAGTTCGGAGATGTTCGGCGCCGCTCCGCCTCCGCAAAATGAGGAGACGTGTTTCCGTCCGCGGAGTCCGTACGCCGCCGCGAAGGTGTTTGCGTTTCACATGACGCGGAACTATCGCGAGGCGTACGGGCTCTTTGCGGTAAACGGAGTCCTTTTCAACCACGAGTCGCCGCGAAGAGGAGAAACGTTCGTGACGCGCAAAGTTTCACGGGGAGTGGCGCGCATCAAGGCGGGACTCGACAAGAAACTGTACCTCGGGAATTTGAAGGCAAAGCGTGACTGGGGGTACGCGCCGGAATACGTGGAAGCGGCGTGGCGGATGCTCCAGCAGCCCGCGCCTGAGGACTATGTGATTGGCACGGGGGAATCGCACTCGGTGGAGGAGTTTGTCGCGGAGGCGTTCCGGGTGGCGGGGCTCGGGGATTGGAAAAAATATGTGGAGTTCGACCCGCGGTACCTGCGTCCGACGGAGGTGGACAACCTCGTCGCCGACCCGCGGAAGGCGAAAGAAAAGCTGGGGTGGGAGGCGAAGACGAAATTCAAAGAGCTGGTAAAACTTATGGTGGAGGCAGAGTTAAAACTCGTTCAGAGGTAAAGGCAAGGAAGCCCGCATGCTCGATTTGAAAACAAAAAAAATTCTCGTGACGGGCGCGAGCGGGTTTTTGGGTACGCATGCGCGCGCGGCATTAAAAGCCCGCGGCGTGGAGGATGACTCCATTGTTGCGCCGACGAGGAAAACATATGACTTTCGGGAGCGGAGCGCGTGCGCGGAGGCGGTGAAAGGCGTGGATGTGGTGCTCCATTTGGCGGGAGTCACCGGGAACACGGAGTTCCACAAGAGTGAACCCGCCCGCACGTATTACGATAACCTTATCATGGGGGTGTATCTGATGGAGACGGCGCGGGCCGCAGGGGTCCAAAAGTTTGTGACGATTGGGAGTGCCACCGAGTATCCAGAGAGAGCTCCCCTTCCGTTCCGCGAGGATGACCTTTGGATTGGGCCTCTCGAGGCAGACCATGCTCCGTATACCGTTGCGAAGAAAATGCTTTCGGTTCAGTCGCGGGCGTATTCCGAACAATATGGGTTCCGTGCGGTGCACCTTATCATGACAAACATGTACGGTCCCGGAGAAAACGTGGAGAGCGGCGTGTTTATCCCCACCCTCATCAAAAAAGTGCTCGAGGCGAAAGCAAATTCGCTCTCTGCGGTCGAGATGCACGGGAATGGAGACGCCACGCGGGACTTTATCTATGTGAAAGACGCGGCGGAGGCGATTTGCCTGGCGGCGGAGAAAGGCGAGCGCCCTGACCCCATTAATATCGCTTCCGGATGGGAGATTTCAGTCCGGGAGCTTGCGGGTATTGTGAAGGATATTGCGGGTTTTGAAGGAACCATCACCTTTTCTCCCCGTGCGGGCGGACAGCCGCGCCGAGTGCTCGATACCACTCGGGCTCGGGTACTCTTAGGATTTCAGGCGCAGACCGACTTCCGCACCGGCATCGAGGAAACAATCAAGGATTTTTCAGCGCGCATGCGCATATCTCCATGAGAGAACTTAAGGAGGCCGCCATTGTGGTGACGGGGGGAGCCGGATTTTTGGGAACGCACCTCGTGGAGCGGCTGGTCGCCCATGGCGCGCGCCGCGAGCGCATTCAGGTGGTGCGCCGCGAGGAATACGACCTGCGGGAGCTCGAAGACTGCGCACAAGCGGTTGCGGGAAAGGATGTCGTGTTCCACCTCGCCGCAAAGGTGGGTGGCATTGGATTCAATCAGCAAAAGCCCGGGGAGCTTTTTTACGACAATATTGTGATGGCAACCCAGCTCGTCGAGGCGAGTTTTCGCGCCGGCGTGAAAAAGTTTGTGGGGCTGGGAACGGTCTGCGCCTACCCGAAGTTCACGCCGGTGCCCTTTAAGGAGGACTACCTGTGGGATGGATATCCCGAAGAAACGAATGCCCCCTATGGGCTCGCCAAGAAGGCGCTCCTCACCCAGCTCCAGGCGTACCGCACTCAGTACGGCTTCAATGGAGTTTATCTCCTGCCGGTGAATCTCTACGGGCCGGGGGACAGTTTTGACCCCGCGCGGTCCCACGTGATTCCCGCGCTCATACGAAAAGTGTATGAGGCGCGGCATGGGGGAGGCCCGGTGGAGGTGTGGGGGACGGGGCGCGCGACGCGGGAGTTTTTGTATGTCGAAGACGCGGCGGAGGGGATTGTGCGTGCCGCCGAGCGCTACGACAGCCCCATGCCGGTGAATGTGGGGTCCGGCGCAGAAATTTCCATTAAGGATTTAGTCTCTCTTATCTGCCGCCTTATGGAGTATGAGGGTGAGATTCGCTGGGATATCTCGAAGCCCGACGGCCAGCCCCGGAGAATGCTCGATACCACTCGGGCCGAGCGCGAATTCGCTTTCAAAGCGAGCGTGAGTTTCGAGGAGGGGCTGAGGAGAACAATCGCGTGGTATGAGGCAGAAATGGCCAAAAGGTAGAGTACAATGGGTTGCGGGGGGCGTGGAATTGCCATAGAATACTTCCGCGATGCGAGGGAACGCCCGCTTTATTCCGGAAAAGCTCTATACGCAATTTCTTCAGAAGTTGCCTCTCTGCTGCGTGGACATCGTGGTGATGCGCGGCGATGAGTTTCTGCTGGTGAAGAGGAAACATGCTCCCGCGAAGGATAGGTGGTGGCTGCCGGGCGGGCGCCTCTGGTGGAGAGAGAGCCCTCCCGCTGCAGTGCGGCGGAAACTCCGGGAGGAGCTTGGCATCAAAAGCATCGCCGCGGTTGAGTTTTTGGGAATTGGCGAAAGCCGCTTTCAGAATGGATACTTCGGCGTTCCCTACCACTCGGTGAACCTCACCTTTCTCGCTCGAGTGAGCGAGGCGGCAGTGCGGCGCCTCGCGCTCGATAGAGTGCATCACACCGAGTACCGGTGGTTCAAAAAAATCACCCCCGCTACCCCCTCGTATGTGGCGAGATTTTTAACGCAGGCGGGGTTTACAAAATAAGAACGATGCAAAAGCTCAAAAAAATTTTTGTCCCCGGTGGTTCGGGATTTTTGGGGAGCGCGGTGGTGAGAAAGCTCACGGAATATCGCTACGAGGTGCAATGGGGCGCACTCACCAACGGCCACGACTTCCGTGATTTCACCGCCACCTGCGCGTTGTTTGAGGAAGAGAAGCCGGACGCGGTCGTGAACTGCGCGTCTTTCATTGGCGGGCTTCAGTTTGGCTACGAGCATCCCGGGGAAATCTTTTACAATAACAGCGTCATGTCGGCGAACATTATGGAGGCCGCGCGGCGCGCGGGAGTGAAGCGGTTTGTGAACCCGATTGCGAACTGCGTGTATCCGGGGCACCTCAGCCAATTTCGGGAGGAGGACTTATGGTCGGGCCCGATGCACGAGTCGGTGCTCGCGTATGCGATGTGCAGGAAAGGGAGCTGGGTGCAGGGGTGGGCCTACCGGCATCAGTACGGGTTTGACTCGGTGCACCTCATCCTCCCCAATATGTACGGGCCGAACGACCACTTTGATGCGGTTCGTTCCCACGCGCTCTCCGCGCTCATCATGAAGTTCGTCGAGGCGAAGCGGCACAACTCGCCGGAGGTGGTGGTGTGGGGGACGGGGAGGCCGGTCCGGGAGTGGCTCTATGTGGATGACGGCGCGGAGGCGCTCGTCCTGGCATTGGACATGGCGCCTACGATAGAACCCATCAATATTGGAAAAAGCGAGGGAATTTCCATTAAGGAATTGGCTGAGCTTGTGAAAAAAGCCGCGGGCTTTGAAGGGAAAATTGTTTTCGACACGTCAAAGCCGGATGGCGCCTTCAGCAAAATTATGATTGCAGATAAAATGAAAGAGGCGCTTCGCTGGGAGCCGCGCACCTCGCTCGAGGAGGGAATCAAAAAAACAGTCGCGTGGTACGAAACCAATATTCACCCATGACCGCTAAAAATTACTATACCTACTACGACCGCCTTTTCTCAAAGAAGGACTACGGCAGGGAGGTGGACGTCGTACTCCGGTTTGCGAAGGAGCACGGGATAAAGGGAACTGCAATTCTCGACGTAGGGTGCGGAACGGGAAGCCATGCGCTTGAATTTGCGCGCCGGGGGTATTCGGTGGTGGGCACCGATACGGATTGCGGCATGATTGCCGCCGCGAACGAGAAGCGGGAGCAGAGCGGGGAGCAGGAGAAGCTCACGTTTGTGTGCGGCGATATTTCCGACGCGCGCACGGGAGAGGCGGACATCGCGGTATCGCTCTTCCATGTGGTAAATTACATCCAGGAACCCGATGCGCTGCGCGCCTTTTTCCGCGCGATTCACGAGCGGCTGCGCGGCGGCGGCATCTTTGTGTTCGACTGCTGGAACGGGGTTGCCGCGATTGCCGACACCCCGAAGGAGAAAGCGACGAGTATCGAGTGCGAGGGCGAGCGCATCGAGACCTCAATGGTTCCTGACATCCACCTTATGGAGCAGCGGGTGGTGATGCATGATGCCGTGCGCGTCCTCCGCGGGGGGGCCGAGAAGGCGTTGTTCCAATTTGAGTATGCCCAGCGGCTGTGGACGCCGTGGCACCTTACGGGGATCCTTCGGGAGAGCGGTTTTGAAACGGTGCGCATTACCTCGTGGGCGGAGCCGGAAAAAGCCGCGGCGCATGCCACGTGGAAAATAGTATTCGTATGCAAAAAAGAAATCATCTCACAAAAATAATCAGGAACATCGAGCCCGTGCTGGGGAAGGAGGAACTCAAGGAGCTCCGGGAGAGTATTGCCGCCCTGTGGATTTCCGGAGGTCCGAAAGTCAAGGAATTTCAGGAAAAGATTGCGAAACTCTGCGGCGTGAAGCACGCGATTGCCGTCTGCAACGGCACGCAGGCGCTCTACGTGGGGCTCCTCGCGCTCGGCGTGGGGAAAGGGGACGAAGTCATCGTGCCCGATTTCACGTTCATTGCCTCTGCGAATGCGGTCACATGGACGGGGGCGACGCCGGTCTTCGTGGATGTTGACCGGAGGACCTTCAACATTGACCCCCGCGAGGCGGAACGCGCCATCACGAAGCGCACCAAGGCGATTATGCCCGTGCACATTTACGGCCAGGCCGCGAACATGCGGGCAATCATGTCTCTTGCGAGGCGCCGGAAGCTCAAGGTCGTTGAGGACGCCGCGCAGGGGATAGGCGTCTCCTTCAAGGGGAAGCCCGTCGGCGGCTTTGGGGAAGTCGGCTGCATTTCGTTTTACGCCGACAAAATAATGACCACGGGAGAAGGCGGGATGATTGTGACGAACGACGACGAGCTCGCGAAGCGTTGTGTGATACTTTTGAACCAAGGCCGCACGGGCCGGGGGTGGTACATCCACGATTATATCGGTTACAACTTCCGGATGACGGACCTCCAGGCGGGCGTGGGCCTCGCCCAGCTTCGAAAATTGCCTCGGCTATTAGAGAAACGCAGGCGCATCGAGCGCTGGTACCGGAGTTTCCTTAAGGGGGCGCCCGGCGTGACTTTTCCGTACGCTGCCCCCGAAGGCGTCCGCGTTCCCTACCGGATTACCATTATGGTCGAAGACCCCCAGGGGCTCATGGAGTTTTTGGACGCGCGGGGGATTAAGGCCGTGCGGTCGTTTTATCCGCTCCATCTCCAGCCCTGCTACAAGGGGCGGCGGCACAAGGGGTCTTTCCCGAACTCCCGCCACGCGTACGCCCGCGTCCTGCGGCTCCCCTCGGGAAACACCTTGACGAAGGGAGAGGTAAAGAGGGTCTGCGGCGGCATTAAGGATTTCTTTGTATGATACAGGTATACATTGACCCATTCTCGCATGAAGACCTCACCCGCCAGCCAATCCGGAAGGAGGATATCACGGAGGATATGGACTTCTGGCTCGTGACGTGGGCATTCGTGAGGGAATACTGCAGAGAGAGGAACATCAATCTCCAGACGATTAACTTTTGGAACGCGCAGCGCGCCACTGCGGAAGACGTGTACGCCACGTTCAATTACAAGCTGCTCCTCACGAGGGTGTACTGGCACTGGCGGAAAAACAAGGCGTATCCAATCGTCGTGAATCCCCGGCGGTTCAAGAGGAGAATCATGTTCCAGGGGGAGCCGCCGAACATGCATCCGGAGGTGTATGTACAGATGGGCCGCTTGGCACGCATCTTCGATGCCATTTTTCTTACCGGCAAGACGGATGACTCCCGATTCCGCCATTATTGGACCCCCCGGCCGTATACGCGCGTCCTGCCGCAGTATTGGGAGAACCGCCAGAGGAAGTTTCTGGTGATGGTGAATGGCAACAAAAGAGGGCGGCTTTTCCGGCGGGCGCTCATGCATTTCAATGCAAAATACTTCGCGCGGGACCTCATCGGCGAGCGCATCAGGATGGCCGCGTTTTTCGCCACATACGGGGAGCTCGATTTGTACGGGTACGACTGGGACAAGCGCCCTCCCTTCCCGTACTGGTTCTATAAGAAGAGGATAGAGAAGGCATATAAAGGCACCGTTCCGTCGAAACTGCAGACCTTGAGCGAGTATGCGTTTTGCCTTGCGCCGGAGAACCACATCGCGCGCGGTTTTCTCGGAGAAGCCCTGTTCGACTGCTTCTACGCGGGGACCGTGCCGGTCTACCTCGGCGCCTCGGACGTGGAAACATACATTCCGAAGAATTGCTTCATTGATATGAGGGACTTCGCGAACTACGAGGAGCTGCGGGCGTTTTTGAAGTCCCGCACGGAAAAAGACATAGAGGCGTATCGGGAACACGCACGCGCCTTTCTTGTCTCGGACAAGATGCATCAGTTTACGAAAGAGCACTTTGCCGAGGTGTTTGTAGATGCGGTTACGGGGAAGCGCAGAGGAGTATAACCTATGTCTAAGGAAGAGATTGAAAAACTCTCGCGGGTGGAGGTGGGCGACGACTACGAAGTGGTGCGTATGCGCCCCGCGGAACTTTTGACGCCCGCGAATTACGTGGACATCCTCGCGAAATACCTGTATGCGAAAGCGCATCGGGACGGCACGCTCACGGACTGGACGGTTGCGCTCTACCTCCGGCACCTCATGGTCCGGAACCGGCTGTTCGATGGGGTGGAGCGGGCATCCGCCGCCGCATTTCGGGAGAGCTTTCACGCGCTTCTCGATTCGATTGCCAAGGAGGGATTTGATGAGAAAAGGTCCATTGTTTCCGTCACGCGGACCTTGGACATTCTAGACGGGTACCACCGCGTTGCCGCCGCGCTCCTCTACGGCGGGGAGATTACGGTGGTGAAGACCGCGCGGCCGTGGCCCGCGTGGGGAGCGGATTCATTTCGGAAGCGGGGACTCGAAGAGACATTTTTGGACCAGGCATCGCTCGAGTACTGCAGGGTGAACCCCCACGCGAGGTTGGCAGTTATCTTCCCGATAGTGAAAGATAAGTATGAAGCTATCAGGGACATGCTTGCCGCACACACGGTGTATTATGAGAAGCATTTCGTGCCCACCATTCAGGGCGTTGGCAATTTAATAGCCCAGATGTACAAGCCGAAGGATTGGCTGAACGCGGCAACGCGGGACAGGCACGCGGTACGGAGATTTGTGCGCGGTGCGCCGGTTCGCATCCTGCTCTTAAACCCAAAGACGCAGGAGGACTTGGTGAAGACGAAAGCGGGTATCCGGAAGATGTTCGACCACGAGAATCTTCCCATTCACACGTCTGATGACCGCGAAGAGACCCTGCGCGTGGCGGAGCAGGTTTTCAACGAGCACAGCATTCATTTTTGGAATAATGCCCACCCGACCAAATTTGAGAATTTTTCTAAGCTTTTCGAGCGTTATAAGGAATGGATACGGACGAACCACTACGACAAGGACGAGTTTTGCGTGGACGGCTCGGCGGTGCTCGCCGCATACGGCTTGCGGGACTGCGGGGATTTCGACTACCTCAGTTTGAGGGACACGCGTTCCGATGTAGAGAAAGTGCGGAGCCATAATGATTTTCTCTATCTCCACAGCCGGCCGCTTGTGGAACTTGTTTCTGACCCGCGCAACTATTTCTACTACGATGGCCATAAGTTCCTTGCGCTCGAGCGCGAGATTGAGTTCAAAGCGCGGCGGCGGGACCCGCAGGATGCGCGGGACGTTGCGCTCATGCGCGCGGTTCCTGCAGGGAAGTCGTTCCCCCGGACGCTTGGCCGGGCGCTTACCCCAAAACGCCTGTGGAACCACGCCGTTATGCACGGAGTCCACGCCTTGTGGCGTATGTATATCCTCCTCCCGAAAAAAACCCGGCCTTTCGCGGTGAAGCTCTACGGTGCTTTGAAAAAAATCTACCAGGCGGTGCGCAAGCTGGTGTGGAAGTATTGACAAAGTTATATAAAGACGGTACACTGGCGGTGATTTTCAACCCTTGATTTTTGTCAATAAAAAAAGAAATGAGAACGAACGAAGAACTGAAAGTCGGCGACCGCGTGGTAACAATAAGGAAGCTCCGGTTTTCACTCATTAACAAGGAGATTCCCGCAGGGACGCTGGGGTTCGTGGCGCGCGTGCCGTCACACCCTACTTCCGTACACGTCCGTTTTGAGGGGGTGCGTGAGAATTTTCTCCTCGATACGCGTCACATTAGAAGGGAAAGCGATCCCCCTTCGATTATGGAGAAAATTAGGTTGTTCCTCCAACAACCTTAAAAGCTATCAGCAAGCGGACTCGGCGCAAAAAGCGTCTGAGTCCGTCTCATTTTGTTGACTATCCCATGCTTTCCCATATACTAAATGGACACATGAAGCTCAAGATACTTGTCCCCTCCTGCAACCTCGACACGGTGCGCGACGGCCGAGGCGGCATTTTTACGTGGATTCCGGAGGATGCACTTGTGGAATTTAACCTGCTCTACTTTCAGCCGGGGAAAACGCGGGGGGACCACTATCACCCCGAGTTTGTGGAGTATTTTCTGGTGGTGGAGGGGTCGGGCGTGATGGTGACCAAGGATTCCGAAAAGGCGCCCGAGGAGGTGATTCACATGAGCCGCGGCATGTGCACGCGGGCGCCGAAAGGTGTTTCCCACGCGTTTTACGCGATTACGCCGGTCACCGCCATCGCGATGCTTTCCAAAAAGTGGGACGACTGCAATCCGCCGCTCGTGAAGGTGGACGTGCTTGGGCAGCACAAGGCCCCTAAATCGTAAATCTCAAAACTATGGTGGTGGGCGTGGTGGGCGCGCGAGGGTATGTGGGGAGCGAACTCGTGAAGGCATTTGAAGGAGTTCCTTCGTGCGAGGCGGTGAGCATCACGAGAGAAAATTACCCCGCCATGCAGGCGGGGGAGTATGATGTGCTCGTGAATGCCGCCATGCCCTCCGCGAGATTTTGGGCGAAGAACCATCCGCGCGAGGACTTTGCGGAAACAGTCCAGAAGACGGCTGACCTCGTGTACGGGTGGCGGTTCAAAAAATTCGTGCACATCAGTTCGGTTTCGGCGCGGTGCCAGCTTGACACGGTCTACGGCCGGCATAAGGCCGCGGCGGAGGCGCTCGTGCACTTCGGCGGCAACTTAATTGTCCGATTCGGGGCGCTCTACAGCGACGGCCTCAAAAAAGGCGTGCTTATGGACATGCTCCATGGAAGGCAGGTGTTTGTGGACGGAAAAAGCAGATACTGCTTTACTCCCCTTGCCTTCGCCGCGGGATGGGTCGCAAAGAACTTCGAGCGCACGGGCATTGTGGAGGTGGGCGCGAAGCACGCAATCCCGCTCGAAGAGGTGGCGCGCCGCATCAAGGCACGGGTGGAGTTTGAAGGGGCGCTCGACCACCAGGAGATTCAGAATCCCGAGCCGGATTTTCCGGAGGCGCGGGACGTGCTCGCGTTCATGGAAGTTGCGAAACAGCGGATGCATCGAGTACAATAGGGGGCATGTCTCAAGAAAATGACACCCCCCAGAAAATCTCGGGGTGCCGTGCGTGCGGGAACGGGAACCTCGTGCCGTGCGTGAGCATCGGCTCGCAGTACCTCTCCTCGGTGTTTCCGGCGACGCTTGACTACGCAAATTCAGTGCCGCGGTGGCCGCTGGACCTCGTGATGTGCAAGAAGAGCGATGCCACCTGCGGACTCGTGCAGCTCGCGCACGCGATTGATTTGACGAGCATGTATGACGCGTATCCCTACACCAGCTCGACCAATTCCTCTATGGCGGGGATACTCCAAAGCGTTGCCGAAGACGGCAAGGCGCTCAAAACCCTGGAATCCGGTGATGTGGTGCTTGATATCGGCGGGAACGACGGGACACTCCTCTCGTTTTTTAAGGACGCGCCGGTGTCGCTTGTAAACATTGACCCCGCAAAAAATGTGAAGCCGCTCTTGCAGTCCGAGCGCTACACGCACCTCGCCGATTTCTTCAGCGAAGCGGCGTTCAAAAAGGCGTCCGGCACAAAGGCGAAGCTCATTTTCAGCGTGGCGATGTTCTACCACTTGAGCGACCCGCTCCGCTTCACGCGGGAAGTCGCCGCATGCCTCCACAATGCGGGCGCATGGATTATTCAGATGGCGTACCTGCCCGCGATGCTTTGGACCAATATGTACGACAACATTGTGCACGAGCACAACGGGTATTACGCGGCGCAGCACACGAAGTGGATTATGGAGCAAGCGGGACTCGAGGTGTTTGACGTGTCGGAGAATGCGGTCTACGGCGGGAGTTTCCGCGTGTTCGTGAAGAAGAAAGGGAATGCGCAATTTCCCCTTACCGCGCGCTATCAGAAAATGCTCGCGGATGAATTGCGGCAAGGCATCTTCGACGAGGAGACGTACCGCCAGTTTGCCGCGCGGATTCAAAAAACGAGGGAAGACCTCCGCGCGCTCTGCGCGTCGCTCCGGGATGCCGGGAAGGCGATTTGGATTTACGGCGCTTCCACGAAGGGGAACACCATTCTCCAATACTGCGGGTTGGGCAAGGAGTACTTTACGGCGGCGGCGGACTCCAATCCTTTTAAGGTAGGGAAGTACATCATTGGTTCGGATGTGCCCATCACAAGCGAGGCGGAGATGCGCGCGGCGAAGCCGGATTATCTCCTCGCCCTGCCGTACAGTTTTGTGGACGCGTTTATGAAACGCGAAGCGGATTTGGTGGTACAGGGCACGAAGTTCATAGTGCCTCTGCCGGCGGTGAAGGTTATATGATTATGATACCGCGAGCGCATATGCTTCACGAGGGCTTCTCGCAGACCGACGGGTCGAGAGAGAGTGCTGCGGCAGCCCGCCGCAGATAACGTCCCTCGTGAGGCATATCGTGAACGGTTAATGTCAAAATACAAATGAAGATCGCGATAGTGTGCCTTAATCTTGGCTGGCAGACAGGCGGCCCGCGCCTCATCTTCTCTTCCGCGCAGGCCCTGAAGCGGCTTGGCCACACGGTGAAGATTTATGCTCCCGATTATGACCCGAACACCTACCCCGAGCTTTCGGCGGGGCTTGATGCGCAAAAAGTGAGCGTGGGGAAAGACGTTTCGTGGAAGTATCACAGCAGCAACTTGCTTTTCCGCATCATGGAGAAAGTGAAGCGGGAGCGCACCTTGCAGGCGAGCGTGCGAAAAATCGCGCGCGTGATGGACGGCGACTTCGACATGGTGAATGTCCATGACTATGCCTACACGCTCGCCCCGCGCGTGCGGGAGCGGAATCCCCGAGCGACGGTAGTCTGGACCATGAACGACGTTCCCTATATGTACATGCCGAAGAAGAACCTCGTCTATGACCTTTTGACGCGTCTCTACAACTGGTGGACTGCCCGCAGGGCGGACACCGCATACCTGCCGCACATTTCATACGGGGTGGTGTTCCGCGAGCATAATGCGCAGTGGCTCCGGGCGCACGGCATCACGCCGATACTCCTCTGGCCGGGCATCAACTGCGAAACATTTTACGCGCCCGTGCGCGCGCTCACCGCGCCCCAGAAGTCGTGCGTGCTCCTCGGCGTGGGCGCGTTCAACCGTTTTCGGAGATATGACGATATCATTGCGGCGGCCGCGATGCTTCGCAAGAAAGGATATGACGCGCGAGTGCTTTTGGTGTGCAAAGATATCTGGGACGCAGCGGAGGACAAAAAAGAAATACTCCGGAAAACAAAGGAGCTGGGGATGGAGCTATATGTGACATTTCTCTTCGAGGGCGCTTCCGAGCGGGAACTCGCGCGTATCTACCGCGAGAGCGACGTGTTTGTGGCGTCCACCCACATCCCGCCGCCGCGGAGCGGGTACTCCTGGGGACTCGCGCTTTTTGAAGCCGCCGCGGCGGGCATCCCCATTGTGCTCTCAAATCGCAACGACGCGCAGGAGGCGCTCCCGGGAGAAAAGGGCTCGCTCCTCTTTACTCCCTGCGAACCCAAAGAAATTGCAGAGCAGGTGGAGCGGTTCATGACGAACCCCGCGCTCCGCAATGCGCTCTGCGAGTACGCGCAACGGGTAGTGAAAGAGAAAATGAACTGGGACTATTATGCGCGCGAGTTAATAGCGCAAGCAAAACCGCGATGAGGGTACTCGTAACCGGCGGGACCGGCTTTATCGGTTCGAATATAGTGAAGGCGCTTCTCGCGCGGGGCGACGAGGTGGTAATGACGGGGAGCGATGCCGAAGTCCGCATTCCGGAGTTTCATGGGGTCTACCTCCAGCCGGGACTTATCGGCATGGACTGGGAGCGCGTGGGCACGGTGGACGCGCTTGTGCATGAAGCCGCAATCAATGACACCACATCACTTGATGAGCGAGAGATGTTTCGCGCGAACGTGGATGCCTCAAAAGTGCTCTTTGAATATGTGGTGAAGAACGGCTGCACAAAGATTGTCTACGCCTCTTCCACGGCGGTCTACGGCGATGCGCCCGCGCCGTACCGGGAAGGCGTAACGCCCCTACGCCCCCTGAACCCTTACGCGCGGTCAAAAAAAGCGCTTGAGGATGTTGCGGCAGAGCTTCACGCGCAGCACCCCGAGGTGGGGGTCATCGGCTTGCGGTACTGCAATGTCTATGGCCCCGGCGAAGCGCACAAGGGCAGGCGCGCAAGCATGATTTTCCAGTTGGCCCAGCAGATGAAGGTCGGCAATCCCCGGATTTTTAAACAAGGGGAGCAGAAGCGCGATTACATCTATGTGGATGATGTCGTCCGCGCGAACCTCCTCTCGCTTGAATCAAGCTGGAGCGGGGTGGTGAATTGCGGCTCGGGGAAAGCGGCGAGCTTCAATGAAGTGGTGGAGCTTTTGAATGGCGCGCTCCGCACGAATCGCCGCCCCGAGTACATTGAGAATCCCTACGCGAAGCGCTACCAAGTTTACACCGAGTGCGATATGGCGCTCGCAAAAGAGAAAATCGGATTCATCCCTTCGTTTGATGTGGAACGCGGCATTGCGGAGTACTGTAAGAGAGGACTCTAACGCCCTCGATGGGTTCTGATTATTTTCTCTATCACCGCGGTCGTGGAGCGCCCCTTGTGATAGGGAGCGAGCACGATTTTCCCTCCATGGCGCCTCATCACTGCGGCCTCCGCCATTTTTCCCGCCCGCTGCTCCGCGCCTTTCACGTGCACGTGCGGCTTGATTTTGTTGAGCCATGCATTCGGCGTCCCTCCGCCGAAGATGAGCACATAGTCCACTGCCGCGAGCGATGCGAGGAGTTCCGCCCGTTCTCGCGCGGGAAGAATCGGCCTCCGGCGCCCTTTGAGGGCGCGCACGGACGCATCGGAGTTTACGCCCACAATCAGCACGTCGCCCAAGGACTTTGCGTAGGAAAGATTCCGGGTGTGGCCGACGTGGAGAACATCGAAACAACCGTTCGTAGTCACGATGGTTTTCCCCGCGCGCTTCGCGGCGCGGACGAGCGTGAGGAGCGCCGCAAGCCCCTTTATTTTGGAACGGGTTTTCGGCATGATTATAGTGTGAGGATACGTTATACGTTATTAGTTATCAAGGTATGAGTATGAAAAAGCGCGCGGTGTTTCTTGACCGCGACGGGACGCTCGTCAAAGACAGCGGGTATTTCCACGACGCGGAACGCGTGGAGTTCCTGCCCGGCGTCATCGAGGGGCTCCGGCGCCTGCAGTCCGCGGGATTTCTGCTTATCGTGGTGTCGAACCAATCGGGCGTCGGGCGGGGGTATTTTCCCGAATGCGACACCATTGCGGTGAACGAGAAAATCACCGAGCTTTTGAAGAAGGAGGGCGTCCGCATCGCGAAGTTTTATTATTGTCCCCATGCTCCCGATGCGGGTTGCGCATGCAGGAAACCAAAGCCGTTGCTCGTTGCCCGCGCCGCAAAGGAGTTCGGCGTAGCTATCACCAGCTCTTTTTTCATCGGCAACCACGCGACTGACGTGGAGACGGGCCGCGCGGCGGGACTCACCGCCATGTTCCTCGGTTCCGCGGCGGAGGCGGCATCCGCGGGGGCGGACGCGCATGCGCCGGATATGCGCGCGGCGGCGGAAGAAATCTTGAAGACTGGTTCTAGACGAGGGGGGCGTTTCGCGGTACGATAGTGCCGGTGAAGCGTGAATCTCGCTCGGTGCTTGTCACAGGCGCCTCGTCCGGACTCGGCGCTTTTTTGGCTCGTGCATTTGCGCATGCAGGATATGCGGTGGTGCTCCATGGGAGGGATGAAGCGCGCCTGCGCGCGCTCCACGGCGAGATTCTGAAGAAGGAAAAAGCGGATTGCCCGATGGTGGCGGGGGACTTGGGCACTCCGGCGGGAGTACGCGCCGTGCAAGCGGCGCTCGGCGCGCACGGCGTGGGCGTGCTCGTGAACAACGCGGCGGTGAATCCTGAACTCGCGAGCGGCGTTTCCGCAACCGAAATAGAGGACGTGCGCGCGGTGCTCGATGTGAACACCGCGGCGCCGATTGCGCTTTCCTATGCCGCCCGCGCACACTTCAAAGCTGCGGGAGGAGGCACCATCGTCAATGTGAACACGGTGGCAGGACTTCGGGGCAGTTCACGAGAGGTAATGTACGCCGTTTCAAAGTTTGGCTTGCGCGGTTTCTCCGAATCGGTAAAGGAGGATTGGCTTAAGGAGGGGATAAAAATTATTGACGTATTCTCTGGCGCGCTCGGGACCGGAATGTCGGCACATCGGGCGGACAGAGAACAGCTCATCGCTCCGCAGGAGCTTGCGGAATTCCTCGTGGGGCTTTGCGCAACGAAGAGCTTTTTTGTGAAAGAGTTGAATGTGCGAAGAACCGCCGTATAATACCACAATTAATGTCACCATTTCCTATGAAAGCCGCCGTGCTCGAAACCATCAATGCTCCGCTCACGGTTGCGGACGTGGAGCTTGGAGCGTTGTCTGTGGGACAGGTGCTCGTGAGGGTGCTCGTGAGCGGCATTTGCGGCGCCCAGCTTCAGGAAATTGCGGGGAATAAAAATAACGCGAAGTTTGTTCCTCATCTTCTGGGGCACGAAGGATGCGGCATCGTGGAGGAGGCGGGAGTGGGCGTCACCAGGGTGAAGAAAGGCGACAAGGTGGTGATGCACTGGCGGAAGGGAGAAGGCATCGAATCGGACTTCCCCTCGTATGTATTTAGGGGTAAGCCCATGCGGAGTGGGAAAGTAACGACGTTCAGTGAGTATTCCATTTGTTCCGAAAATAGGGTTACTCCCGTGCCGGCAGACGCACCGAATGATTTGTGCGCCCTCTTGGGCTGCGGCTTTTCGACGGCGCTCGGAGTCATCGAGCACGAAGCGCAGGTGCGGCCCCATGAGAGCGTCATGGTAGTGGGCCTCGGGGGTTTGGGCGCCTGCTGCCTCAAGGCCGCGCGCTTTGCGCGCGCGAATCCGGTGATTGGGGTGGATATCCATGACCACAAGAAGGAAATGGTGGCGGCGCTTTGCGGGGGGCACTTCGTGAACAGCGCGAAGGAAGATGTTGCGGAGGCGCTTAAGCGCACGCTTGGCATGCCGGGAGTGGACGTGGTTATCGAGACAACCGGCGTTGCCCAGAGCATTGCGAACGCCATCCCTCTCTTGGGAGAAGGGGGAAGGTGCATTCTCGTTGGACAGCCGAAGCCCGGAGAAAGCTTGGAACTCAAAATGGCGAATCACCTTTTTGGGAGCGCGGAAGGGAAGACCGTGAAGGCGACCCAGGGCGGGCGGTTCATGCCGACGAGGGACATTCCCCGTTACGTGAGGATGTATCAGTCGGGGCTGCTCGATATTGAGAACCTCGTGACGCACCGCACCACGCTTCACGACATAAACGGCGCCATTGCATTACTCAAGAGCGGAAAGGCAAACCGCATCATGATAGATATGGCAGCGTGAGCGGCCGCGCATCCCATGAATCATCTCAAAGAAAAAATATTGAGGGCAGCCACTGCGGCGCAGGAGGGCCATATTCCGGCCGCGTACTCCATTTTGGACATCGTATGGGTCCTCTACGACCGGATACTCGGGGTGACGCCGGAAAATGCGAATGACCCGGACCGGAACCGCTTTATCTTGAGCAAAGGGCATGCGGCAGTGGGCCTCTACGTGGTGCTCGCCGAAAAGGGCTTCATCAGCTCTGACCTGCTCAAGGACTTCGGCAAGTTTGAGAGTCCCTTGGGCGGGCACCCCGACCGGCTCAAGGTGCCGGGCGTCGAGGCTTCGACGGGGTCGTTAGGCCATGGGTTCCCGATGGCGGTGGGGCTCGCCTTGGGGGCAAAAATCAAGAAGAAGCCGAGCAGGGTGTATGTAATTGTCGGCGACGGCGAGGCGAATGAAGGTACGATATGGGAATCGGCAATGCTTGCGGCGCATCATAAGCTCGACAATCTCTATTGCATTCTGGACCATAATCATTCCGGTGACGGCGCGATGGGGCCGGGGAATATGAGAAAGAAATTCGAGTCGTTCGGCTGGCACGCGAGCTCGATTGACGGGCATGACCAGAAGGCAATTCACGCGGCGCTCACGCAAAGGGTTTTAGGGAAACCCGTCGCCGTGATTGCGGAGACGGTGAAGGGCAAGGGAATCAAGATTATGGAAAACAGCCCCGAGTGGACGCATAAATATCCCGCGCCGGAGCAGTTGGAAACGATGGCGCAAGAACTGCGCGCGATAAAAGACCATGCGTAAACAGCTTGCGGCGACAATCGAGGAGCTCATACAAAAGGACAGCACGTTAGTGCTGCTCTACGGCGACGTGGGCACCTACGGCTTCCGCCGTTCCCAGGCGCAGTTTCCCGAGCGCGTGCATAACGTGGGAATCCTCGAGCAGTCCATGGTGAGCATGGCGGCGGGACTCTCCATGCAGGGGTTCACCCCTGTGGTGCACACAATTGCGACATTTTTAGTCGAGCGGGCGCTCGAGCAGATTAAGGATGACTTCGGTTATCAGCGCCTCGGCGGGAATTTTGTGAGCATCGGGGCTTCATATGACCTCGCGTCGTGGGGATGCACGCATGAGTGCCCCGGAGACGTGGGAATTTTGAAAAATGTTCCGGAAGTGGAAATAGTCGTGCCGGGGAGCGCAGCCGAATTCGACAGTTTGTTTAAGCAGTCATACCGGAACGGGCACCCGACGTATTTTCGCTTGAGCAACAAGAGCAACCCCGCGAGCCATGAGGTTGAATTCGGAAAAGCAAACGTAATAAGAGTAGGAAAGCGCGCCACGGTCCTCGCCGCGGGTCCCATGCTCGGGCGGGTGGAAGAAGCGTGTAAGGATTTGGATGTGACAATTTTGTATTACACTACGCTTGCGCCGTTCGATAATGAGACCCTGCGGCGCAATCTCGCGGGAGAGAACCTTATCGTGTGCGAGCCCTACTACAGCGGCGCATGCGCCGCGGATATCGCGGTTGCGCTTGGTTCGCGTCCCGCCGCGGTCAGCTACATTGGCGTCCCGCGGGAGTTCCCGCATCACTACGGCACAATGGATGACATCGACAAGCTGTTCGGCCTTACCGCTTCCGCTATGAGTGCTACAATCAAAAAGATACTTAGTAACAATGGTTGATTTTAGGGGGGCAATACAAAAATTTAAGAATGCGAAGGTGGTGGTCATCGGGGACATCATGCTTGACCGGTACACTTATGGCGACGTTGAACGCGTGTCGCCGGAGGCGTCCGTCCCCGTGGTGCTCAAGGTGTCGGAAAAATTCACGCTCGGCGGCGCGGGAAATGTCGCGGACAACTTGGTGGCGCTCGGCGCGGATGTCGAGCTTGCGGGAGTGGTAGGGAAAGATGAGGCGGGGGAGCTTGTTATGAAACTGCTTAAGGAGAAAGGCATCGGCGCCGCGGCGGTGGTGATGCTCCCGCACCGCCCCACAATTGAGAAACACCGCATTGTGGCGAGCGGAAACCACCAGCTTCTGCGGCTTGACCGGGAAAGCAAGGACCCCATGAGTCCCGAGGAAGAAGACCGTGGGTATCGTCTGCTCGAGCCGGCCGTGCGGCGGTGCGATGCCGTTATTTTTTCGGATTACGGAAAAGGGTTTTTCTCCGAGCGGTTTGCGAGGAAAATCGTCGCGCGTGCGAAGTCCGAACGGAAGCTGATGCTCGCGGATTTCAACACCGCGAAGCACAAGAAATATTTTATCGGAGTGGACGTGGTCACGCCCAACCTGAAGGAGGCGAGGGAATTCACCGGACTCCATGCGGTTGAGGAAATCGGCCCCCAGCTTGTGAGCGACTTTGGCGCGCACGTGGTCCTCACCCGCGGCGGCGAGGGGATGTCGCTCTTCCGCCGCGAGGATGCGTCGCACCATCACACACCGGGCAAAAAGGTGAGCGTGTTCGACGTCTCCGGCGCGGGGGACACTTCCATTTCGGTATTGGCGCTTGGAATGGCGGCGGGCGGGCTCGACATTGCTGATGCCGTGGCGCTTGCGAATGAGGCGAGCGCGCTTGTGGTGCAGAAGCCGGGAACCGCCGCCATTTCCCCCGAAGAATTGGCGTCGGTCGTGCGCGGAGATAATCACCTGGAGAACGTCGCGAGAGTTCCCAAGGTATGGGGATATGAGCAGTGGCTCGAGAATAACGAGAAATACTGCTGCAAAGTCCTCGCGCTGAACAAGGGGTACCAATGCAGTCTGCATTATCACAAAAAAAAGGACGAAACATTTTTGGTGACCGCCGGGCATGTGCGCCTGGAGCTTGGGGATGAGGTGCTCCACCTGCGGCCCGGGACGTTCGTGCGGGTGCCGCCGAACACCCGCCACCGCTTCGCCGGCATTGAGGACTCGGCAATTATCGAAGTGAGCACGCATCATGATGAGGCAGACAGCTTCCGCATCGAAGAAAGCCGGAAGATGGACGCGTGATGCCGGTTCCTGCGATGGACATTTCTAAATTTTACGCGAAGCTCGCGGTCATCACGACTCGCGCGCTGCTGTTGCGGTTTATGCCGGTGCGCCCCAACCGGGAGGGGTGGGAGGGGCGCATGCTCCTCATCAATTTAGATTTCATCGGGGACTTGGTGATGTTTACTGCGGTCTTGAAGCATTACCGAAGGGCGTGCCCCGGCAAAACAATTTTTGTGCTTATAAACAGCGCGAGCGGCATGAGCCCGCTCCTTTTGGAGGGCTTCGCAGACGAGGTACTCACGCTTGACGCTGAGGCGTTCCGAACAAACGCGTGGTACGGATACCGATTCATCGCAAAGCTCCGCCGCATCGGCTTTGCGACTGTGGCTGAGCACAACCCCGCCATGGAGTTTATCGGGAGAACGATTGCGGTGGAGCTTGGCGCGGAAAGGGTTTTCGGGTATGAAGGGCTTGCTTTTGACCGAGATGTACCGCCGAGCAGGAATGCCGAATTAGGGACACGGTATTTCGACCGCGTACTTTCTAAGAAATTTACGAAGGTCATTCCGAGGATTACCGAGCGTATCTCTCCGCGGTATCTCACGCATATGATTGCGCACCATGCCGCAATCTTTGAAGGCGTAACGGGGAGAGAAGCGCCGGAGAATCTTGCGCCGGAGCTCCCCCGTCTTCCGAGCGACGAGACTATTCAGGGCATGCTACGCAAGGAGGGGGTGAAACCCTATTCCTATGCGCTTATTGCGTTGGGTGCGAGTTCCTTTCGCAAAGAATGGCCGCCGGGAAAGTTTGCCGAGCTGGGGAAAGTGCTTGTCGGGAAAGCAATCCCCATCGTGCTTACGGGTGGTAAACGAGATGTGCCCGGAGCCCGCGCCTTTGCGGAGTTTCTCGGCAGTCCTTGCATTGACCTTGTGGGGAAGACTTCCATTCTTGATGTGGTAAGTTTGGTCCGGTACTCGCTCATTACGGTGAGCAACGACACCGCCCCCACGCACTTTGCGGTGGCTTTGAAGCGCCCGTCGCTCACCATCATGTATCCCACGCGGCCCGGGTGGGCGGGTCCCTACGGATACCGCGACATCAACCGGTGGGTAATACGGGAAGACGTGCCGTGTTTCGGCGACAACGGGCAGTGCGGCAATGCGGCGGGCCCGGGCGTGCTGGCGCCCTGCATAGCGGCCGTGACCGTCGAGGACGCGAAGAAAGAACTGGTACCGCTTCTCGCGCACATCACCTCGGGCGTTCCGTACCCCGCGACTCCTTTTTTGTTGTTTGCAAAGTAGCGCGGCGGTTTACATCCCGCCGGCGTCTCGGACGTCCGGCGGGGCTTTTTATTTGCGCCGGAGGTGTTTTGGCAATAGAATTCATCAACATGAATCTGAAGAGCGTGGGTGTACAACTCAACGCGCGGTGGCGGGCGGTGCGTGGCGCCGCAGAGGGGCATATCCCGATGCGATACCTTCCGCAGTATTGTACCCACTCTTCCCGAGTGTGGACGCCGGAGTCGAAGAAGGCGTATATGGATTATCTCGATGTGCTCGCCAAAAGAAAATGCGGTGCGGAGCGCGCAGAGGCATTCCTCAAAGAGTGGCATATCGGCAGGGCGAGTTTTGCCGAGGCATATAATTTATACGAGCAAGTCTACGTGAAAGACCAGTACCACGCACGGGACCATATGAAGCCGGATGCCGTCGTCGTGGACGTGGGCGCGAATCTCGGATTTTTCGCGCGCCTCGCCGCGGAGCTTGCGCCGAAGGGACAGGTATACGCATTCGAGCCGGTGCCGAGCACGTTCGCGCTGCTCCAGAAAAATGCGCCGCAGGCGCTCTCGGTGATAAAAGGGCTGGGGGCAACCACCGAGAAGAAAAAAATATTTACTTCCGACATCTCGATGGATTGCTCGGTGCTCGCCGACAGCCCGCATGTGGGCGCAAAAAATGATGATTATTCCAATGTGGAGGAGGTTGCGCTCACCTCCCTAGACGAGTTCGTCGCGGAGCGGAAACTCTCACGGGTGGATTTCATAAAAATAGATATCGAAGGGTATGAACGCTTCGCGCTTGAGGGCGCGCGTGCAACGCTCACGAAGTGGAAGCCCGTGGTTGCGGTTTCCGCGTACCACAATCCTGACGACAAAACAGTGCTTCCGGCGCTCATGGCGTCCATTGACCCTTCCTATAGGTATACCATAAGCACCGACGGCGACGAGGATTTTATCTTTTCGGTGAGATGACCGCACGAGCACGGCCATGGTGGTTTCGCGGTGCGGGAACGTTCTACAGCAGAGCCGTGCGTTTTTTGAGCGGGAGGGGATTGTCACGATTCATGCTTCTTCGAAAACTCAACACGTTTTTGGGTGCGTATTTCAGGAGCCGCGTGCCGGAGTTCGTGCTTCTCTTCGGAAACAAATTTTACCTCGACGGGGGAGACATCCTGGGGCTTTCGTTCGCCCTCTATGAGAAGGGTGTGGTGGACATGGTTCGGAACAACCTTCGCGAAGGGGACGTGTTTGTGGATGTGGGCGCGAATATCGGCTACTTTACCGTGATTGCGGCGGGCGCGCTCAAAGGGAGCGGACATGTGTATGCGTTCGAGCCTGACCGGGAAAACTTTTTGCTCATGGAGAAAAACGTGCACGCGAACGGCTTTGCGAACGTAACACTCGAGCAGCGGGTTGTTTCCGAGCGCACCGGGCCGGTGCGGCTTTTCCTTTCGAAGTACAACAGGGGAGACCACCGGATGTACGACCCCGAGGCGTCTCCTGCGTATCGGGAAGAGGAGCACGAGAGTTTTGACCAGCATACGCTCGAGGACAGGCGGCGGGCAGTTCCGGTGCCGGCAGTCGCATTAGATGAGTATTTTGGCAGTCGCCCCGCCGCCTATTTCGTCAAAATTGACGTGCAGGGCGCCGAGGGCGCGGTACTCAAAGGCGCGCGCACGGTGCTCTCGGGCGCCCCTCGGGCAATCGTGGTAATGGAATTTTGGCCGAGAGGGATGGGGCTCTCCGGCATTGGTGCCGATGCGGCATTCGCGATGCTCAAGGAGTATGGATTTTCGAAAATTTACCGGCTCGATGAGCGTCCGCAGAAATGGTCGGAGACCACGTTTGACGCGTTCGCGGCGTTCTACCGCGCGCATGAACGGAGTTCGATGTATGTCTGTGTCGCGAAGGAAGATATCATATTATGAAAATACTCTACAGCGGCGTCCAGTATGCGAACTACGCTCCGCACAAGGGATTAAGCTTTGAGCATCGCAATTTTTGCTCCGCGCTCACGGCGATGCCTGGGGTGGAAGTTGTGTACGTGCCCTTCGACAGGATTCTCGAAGTCGGCACAAAGAAGTTCAATGAGGAGCTCCTCGAAGCCGTCCGCAGGGAGAAGCCGGATCTATTCTTCTGTTTCATGTATTCGGAAGAGTTTGAGCAGGGGGTTCTAGCAGAAATGAGAAAGTACACCACAACTATGGCGTGGTTTGGCGACGACTACTGGAGGTTTTGGAATTACTCGAGGCGCTGGGCGCCGCATTTTGACTGGGTGGTGACGACTTCTGCGGAGGCCGCTCGCTGGTACGCGGAGGTGGGACATATGAACGTCATCCATTCCCAATGGGCGTGCAACACGGCGGAGTATAAACCGGTGGCGCCTCCGCCGGAGAAAGACATTGAAGTGAGCTTTGTGGGGCAGAGGAGGTCGGGACGCGCCCGCATGGTCACCGCGCTCCGAGGCGCGGGTATTCACGTGGCGTGCTTCGGTTCCGGCTGGGAGAAGGGGAGAGTGTCGCACGAGGAGATGCTCCGCGTGTTCGGGCGGAGCGCCATTTCCCTCAATCTCGCCGAGCGGAAGCGGTTGTGGGACCCTTCGGTCGTCGCGAGGATTTTTTTGAAGAAGTCGGTGAATCGAATCGTTCCCGATTTCCATATTCTCGACAACCTCCGGGCGTGGCGGCACTTTTCGATTCCTCATATCCATGCGAGACCCTTCGAGCTCGCCGGCTGCCGTGCCTTCGTGCTCTCAAGCTATGTGGAAGGAATAGAAGCGTACTACGAGCCCGACAAGGAAATGGTGTTCTACCGAAGCGTGCCCGAGTGCATCGAAAAAATCCGCTACTTCCTTGCACACGAGGGAGAGCGGGAAGCGATTGCGCGCGCAGGGTACGAGCGCACCTTGCGCGACCACACGTGGGAGAAGCGATTTGGAGATATATTTGTTAGAATTGGGTTACGGTGAAACGGGGGCGAAGCCCGTATCGGTTTACGTTTCAAGCTCTCTGCGGCTTGGGACGGGTTTAGCCGAAAGCCGAACGACAAGTGACGTTACGGGCATCGCCAACGTACAACCATGACTAATCCAAAGGTTTCCATCATCACCCCTGCCTACAACGCCGAGAAGTATATCGGCGAGGCAATCGAGAGCGTGCTCGCCCAGACCTACAAGGATTGGGAGCATATCGTCGTTGTTGACGGAGGAACAACGGACGGGACGGCGGCTGTCGTACGGCGGTACGCGGCGCGCGACCCGCGGGTTATCTATCATTACGACAAAGAGCACAAGCGGATGGCATCCGCGCGGAACGTGGGCATCCGCCTCGCGCGCGGGGAATATATCGCGTTTCTTGATGCGGACAACGTGTTCTCTGAAACGAAGCTCGAGGCGCAAGCGGCGCACCTTGACTCCGACGGGTCCTGCGGCGTCTCCTACGGGAAGGTGCTCCATTTCTACGGCGGCGCGCGCGATGTCCTTTGGGAGAACAAAAACGAAGCGCCTCTGCGGACGGACCAGCTCCGCGGCCTCTTATGGAGGAACTCCATCAACCTTCTCGCCGTGCTGGTGCGAAAGGAGTGCTTTGACCGGTGGGGGGCGTTTCCGGAAGGGTGGGCGGCATGCGACGAGCACTACGTGTGGATTAATCTCGCATCCCGCGGGGTGCGCTTCTGCCACATCGAAAAGATGGTGGGGCTTTCCCGTCTTCACATTGCAAGCGACTCGCGGAGAAAGGACCACATTTTGGATACCGCAAATCTTTTTTTGAAGATGCTTGATAGTGTGGAGAAAACGCTCCCGCCGGAGCAGAAGCGAGAATATGGAAGAGATTTTAAGGGGCTGCGGCGAAGTTGGAAGATAAAGCGTTTTATAGGAATCTTGCTTAACAATCGGTTCACGTCTCCATTGCTCCTGCCGCTCTACCTTGCGCGGCGCGAGAGAACATATGCGAAGGTTTCTTGAAGCGTGGCTCTATTTGCGGTAAGCTGTTCCCATGGTCAGAACTTCCAAAGTCGCCCTTATTACCGGTGGCTCCGGCGGCATCGGCCGGACGGTTGCACGCGAACTCGCGCATAAAGGGTATAGAGTGGCGCTGGTAGACCGGAGCAAGCGCGAGCTTGCGTCCGTGCTCCGACTGATCCGGAAGGGAGGGGGCGACGCGCGCGCCGTCGCCGCCGACGTTTCGCGCCCTAAGGATGTCCGGCGCGCGGTCGCGGGAATACTCCAGTCACTCGGCCGCATTGACGTGCTCGTGAACTGCGCGGGCATTCAGGCGCCCATCGGTTCCTTCGCCGCGACCAAGCTTTCGGACTGGGAGTACAATCTCCGCGTGAATCTTTTTGGGACCGTGCATGCGGCGCACGCGGTGCTTCCCTCGATGGTGCGCCGGAAGGAAGGCGTGATTGTGAATTTCTCCGGAGGCGGTGCTACAGGGCCGCGCCCCAACTTTTCTGCATACGCGGTGGCTAAAATCGGAGTGGTGAAATTCACGGAAATCCTTGCCGAGGAGCTCAAGGGCACGGGCGTGCGGGTGAACGCGGTGGCGCCCGGAGCGGTGAATACCGGCATGCTCAAGGAAGTGCTCCGCGCGGGTTCTCGGGCGGGCGCGAAGGAGCTTGCGGATGCGGAAAAGCGCGCGAAAGAAGGCGGCACGCCGCCCGAGCGGGTTGCGGGACTTATCGCGTTTCTTGCTTCTCCCAAAGCGCGGCTGCTCACGGGAAAACTCATCAGCGCGGTCTGGGACCCGTGGGAGAAGTGGACCCGGAAGGACATCGTGCGCATCGCCTCGACGGACATCTACACGCTCCGGCGAAGAACCGAATAGTATGGAAAAGAAAAAGATTCTTGTAACGGGAGTCGCGGGTTTCATGGGCAGCAACCTCGCGGACCGCCTCCTTGCTGCAGGCCATCGTGTGGTTGGAATAGACAATTTGGAATACGGCCGCAAAGAACAGGTTGCGGAAGGAGTGGAGTTCCATAAAGCGGATATTCGCTCGAAAGAGATATACCCGCTCTTTGAAGGGGTGGATGCGGTGTTCCATCTCGCCGCGAAAAATTGCCTTCCGGATTGTCAGGCAGACCCGGTTGCTACCATGGACATCAATGTGACGGGCACCGCGAACGTGTTTGAGGCCGCGCGCCGCGCGAAAGTGCCCCGTACGCTCTATGCGGAGTCTTCTGCCGTGGAGGAAGGGGATGACCGGTTGAAAGGTTTTTACGCCATCTCCAAATTGGCAGACGGCAAAATCGCGGAGGGGTACCGCGCCGAGTTCGGGCTCGATATCGTAGGGCTCCGGTATTTCAATCTCTATGGCCCGCGCCAGGATTATCGAAGAAAATCTCCTCCCGTGATGAGCAAACTCATCATCACTTTTCTGAAAGGGGAGCAGTCCCTCGACCGTGAGCTCGGGGCCGAACGGCCGGTAGTCTTTGAGGGGGATGAAGACAATAAAAGGGATTTTATTTATGTGGACGACGTGAATGATTTTCATATGCTCTGCCTCACGGACGGGAGAGTGAAGAATAAACTCTTCCGGCTGGGGAGCGGGAGGTCTACTTCCGTAAAGGAGGTGTATGACACCATTGTGAAACTTATGGGTGTGCAGCCGAACCCGATAGCGAAACCGCGCCCGCCGGGAGACCCCGTGGTGGCGACACTCGCGGACTGGAGCGAAGCCGGGAAACTCGGCTGGAAACCGAAGACCTCGCTCGAAGACGGGCTCCGCGCGCAAATTGAGTGGATGCGGGAGGAGTTCAAAAAAGGAAACATTCGGTAATTGGAAATTGAGTAATTGGTAATTGGGAATTGTTTAGAAATTAGTAATTAGAAATTAGATATTGTATATTCCTATCTATGATTATTACCCGTACGCCGTTTCGAGTAACGCTCGGAGGAGGAGGCACCGACTTGCCTTCCTACTACGAAAAGCACGGCGGCTTCATTTTCTCCGCCGGCCTCGACAAGTATATGTTCGCGAGCGTGAGCCGCCCCATGGAAGATGATTTGATTCGGCTGAAGTACAGCGAAGCGGAGTACGTTGCGAGCGTGAGCGAAGTGAAGCATACGATTTTCCGCGAGATTCTCCGCTTTATGGGCATCGAGAAACAGATTGAGATTTCCACCGTTGCCGACGTGTCAGCTGGCACGGGGCTCGGCTCGTCGAGTTGTTTTACCGTTGCCGTGCTTCATGCACTCCACACTTTGAAGCGCGACTATGTCTCGCTCCAGACGATTGCCGAGGAAGATTTCACGATAGAGAACGGTATCCTCAAGCGTCCGATTGGCAAGCAGGATCCCTACATGGCCGCGTTCGGGGGGCTCACGGTTTTGGAGATTGCGAAGGATGGCACGGTCAAGGTCCGTAAGGCGAATGTGGCGCAGGAAACGGCTGACGCGCTGAATCGCAACATGCTTATGTTCTTCACCGGCGTCAGGAGGAGTGCGGATACCATTCTCGCCGAGCAAACGAAGGGGATGAAGGAAGAGAAGAAAGACGTCATGGAAAGCATGCGTTACATTGAGGAAATCGGACGCCAAATCCTCGAGGCGGTGGAGGGCGACGACGTGGATGCGGTGGGGCGGCTTTTCGACGCGCACTGGCAGCACAAGAAGCGCACGTCGGCGAAAATGTCGAACCCGGAATTCGATACAATTTATGAAACCGCGAAGGCGGCGGGCGCCTTGGGCGGCAAGATTTCCGGCGCGGGCGGCGGGGGATTCTTTACGTTCTATGTTCCCGAGAAGCACAAAGAATTCCGCGAAGCGATGAAGCAGTTCGGCGTGCGGGAGATGCATTATCGGTTTGATTACGAAGGTTCAAAAGTGCTTGTGGACTTGTGAAATATCGATATATCGACATATCAAAATTTTAAAATGCCAGAGTCTCCCAAAAAAGCGCACGAGTTGCGCATTAAAATTTTTGCGGACGGCGCGGAGAAAGCAAGCATGGTGGAGCTTGCGAGCAAACCTCATATCAAAGGGCTCACCACCAATCCTACGCTCATGCGCAAGGCGGGCGTGCTCGACTACGCCGCGTTTGCGAAAGACGTCCTCGCCGCGATTAAAGACAAACCCATTTCCTTCGAGGTGTTTTCCGATGACTTCAAGGAGATGGAGCGGCAGGCGGGTATTATTGCGGGATGGGCAACGAATGTGTATGTAAAAATCCCCATCACGAATACGAAGGGAGCGTCTTCGGTGCCGCTCGTGAAGCGCCTTGTGGCGCGGGGCGTGAAAGTGAATGTGACGGCGCTCCTCACGGGGAGCCAGGTGGAAGAAGTCGCGAAGGTGTTGTCTCCGAAGATTCCTTCCATCGTCTCGGTTTTCGCGGGGCGCATCGCGGACACAGGAAGGGACCCGCTTCCCTATATGGAAGAGGCGAAGCGAATTCTCGCGCCGAATCCCGCCGCGGAGCTCTTGTGGGCAAGCACGCGCGAGCTCTTGAATATTGTGCAGGCGGAAAAACTCGGGTGTCACATTATCACCGCCACCCCCGACATTTTGAAGAAACTGGAGAAATTGCACTATGACTTGAGCCGGCTTTCGCTTGAAACGGTGCAGATGTTTTATGACGACGGGCAAAAAGTGGGGTATAAACTGTATGAAATTGAGTCGCCAAAGCAAGGTTAAACCTTGATATGTGAAAAGGTTTAACCTTTGAACTGCATGACTAAGATTGGCGTTATCGGCCTCTGGCATCTCGGCGAAGTGTACTCCGCCGGGTTTGCGGAACTTGGCCACACGGTGGTGGGGATAAGCGAGGATGCGGGCGTAATCGAGAACTTTGACAGAAATGTCCCGCCGCTCGCGGAACCGCGCCTTGCGGAGCTTATTGCAAAGCACCGCGCCGCAGGCCGGCTTGCCTACACGACACGCTGGGACTCTCTTAGCGGATGCGACGTGGTCTGGCTTGCGTTTGATACGCCGGTTGATGAAAGGGACGATGCAGATGTGTCGGTGATTATGGGCGCGGTGAAAAAAGCGATTCCCCGCCTCCAGCACGGCGTATTGCTTGGAGCGTCGAGCCAGCTTCCCGTCGGGACGTCAAAAAGAATTTGTGACATGATACGGACCACGAGGCCGGAGCTGAAATTCGAGTACGTCTATGTGCCGGAGAACCTCCGTCTGGGAGACGCGGTGCGGGGCTTCCTCGAGCCGGAGCGGCTCGTCATCGGAGCGGATACTCCGGAAGCGCTCGCCCGCGCGCGCGCATTGTTCGCGCCTTTGAACGCGAACATTGTTTCCGTGTCGGTGCCTTCAGCGGAACTCGGGAAGCACGCCATGAACGCGTTTCTTGCCGCTTGTATCAGCTTTGCGAATGACATCGCGGACGTCTCGGAGAAAGTAGGCGGCGACGTCGAGGATGTGATGCGGGTCTTGAAGTCCGACCCGCGCGTGGGCCCCAAAGCGTATCTCTTCGCGGGACTGGGATTCTCCGGCGGCACGCTTGCGCGCGACCTCACGGCGCTCATCCGCACGGGAGAACGGGAGCACATTTCCCTTCCGGTAATTCAAGGAGTGCTTGAGAAGAACCGCACGAGAAACCTGCTCGTGAAAACCCGGCTTGAGGAGCAATGGGGGAGTGTGCAGGGCAAGGTGCTCGCCCTTTTTGGTTTGACCTACAAGGGCGGGACCCCCACGCTCCGGCGTTCGCAGGCGCTCGAGGTGGAGAAGATGCTCCGCGAGGCGGGCGCCACGCTCCGGCTTTACGACTCGCTTGCGAGCGAGGAGGAGGTGAGGGCGGCAACCCCCTCGCCGTTTTGGAGGGACCCGTACGTTGCCGCAGAAGGCGCGGACGCGGCGCTCGTGATGACCCCCTCGAGAGAGTTCAAGATGCTTGATTTTGCAAAACTGAAGTCTGTCATGCGCATACCCGTTCTTTTTGACACGCAGAATGTCTTATGCGACAAAGAGAAAGATATCAAAGCTGCGGGAATCACCTATTTGAGTATTGGGAGGCAATGAATTCTGGGAAGTCGGACTTCCTGAAGGAAGTCCGACTTCCTAACGTTGATGCCAACAATTACAATTCATCAATGATTAAGCTGGCTTTAGTAGGCGCAGGCGGCATCGGAAAAATCTGGGCGGATGCGCTTAAAAAAACCGACAAGTTTGCGCTCGCGGCGGTGGTGGATGTGGATGCCGCGAAAGCCAAGGCAATCGCGGACGCATTTCCGGGCGCGGCGGTGTATGGGGAAATTAAGGAAGCTCTTGCGAAAGGGGACTTCGAGGCGGTGGTGATTGCGACGCCGCATGCGTTCTTGGCGTCCGTCTCGTATGCCGCGCTCGTGGCGGGGAAGCACGTGCTCTGCGAGAAGCCGGCGGGCATCTCCTCGGCGGAGGTTGCGGAGAATATCGCCGTTGCGGAAAAAGCAAAGCGTGTGTATATGATTGGGTTCAATCACCGCTACCACCCCGCGTATATGCAGGCGAAGGAAATTGCGGACAAGGGCGAAATCGGGAAAATTATCTGCGTGCGGGCGCGCTACGGCTTCGGCGGGCGCCCCGGGTACGAGAAAGAGTGGCGGTTCAACAAAAAAATAAGCGGCGGCGGGGAACTCATTGACCAGGGGATGCACATGATTGACATGGCGCGGTGGTTTATGGGCGACTTTGCGGATGTCTTAGGGTTTGCGGAAAACCTCTACTGGGGTGGCGAGGTGGAAGATAACGGTTTTCTCCTCTTGCGCACCGCCGACAAGCGCGTGGCGCAGATTCATGTGAGCTGGACGAATTGGGAGTGGGTGCATTCATTCGAGATTTTCGGCACGAAGGGGTATCTCTCGGTAGATGGGCTTGACAAGCGCTACCGAGGTCCCGAGAAGCTCACCGTGGGGAAGGTAGACCCGCAGTCGGGAAAGTTTCCGGTGGAAACGGTGACCCCATTCCCCGAGGAGAAGAAAGAAGATTCCTTTGCGCGGGAGCTTGAGGAGTTTGCTGCGGTCATCGGAGGTACGATGGAGTTGAAGTCCAAAGGAGAGGATGTGGTTGAAGTGCTCAAAATCGTCGAGCGGGTTTATGATAAGAAGTAGTGTGTCATTCCCGCAGAAGCGGGAATCCAGTCCTGGATCCCCGCGTGCGTGAGGATGACAAAATACCCCAATGGAAAAAATCCTCAAGAACAAAGTCGCGCTCATCACCGGCGGCAGCCGCGGCATCGGCAAGGCAATCGCCGAGGCCTACTTGAGAGAGGGGGCGAAAGTAATGCTCGTCGCACGAAGCCGCGAGGAGCTGAAAGCCGCGAAGGGAGAACTCAAGAAATTTGGCGAAGTGGAATCCTGCCCGGCGGATGTCTCGCGGGCGGGAGACGTGAAGGCGGCGGTTGAAGCCACGTTCCGTGTATTCGGGAGAATTGATGTTTTGGTGAACGGCGCGGGGGCTTACGGCCCTATTGGTCCTTCGGAGGAAGTGGACTTCGAGAAGTGGAAGAATACCTTTGAGATAAATGTGTTTGGGACATTTCGCATGATGCAGGAAGTGATTCCGCACATGCAGCGGCAGAAGTCCGGAAAAATTATCAACTTCTCTGGCGGGGGAGACACGGCGCTCCCGCGGTTCAGCGCGTATCACGCCTCGAAAGGCGCGATTGTGCGGCTCACCGAGACAATCGCCGCGGAAGTGAAAGAATATGGCATCGAGGTGAACTGCTTTGCTCCCGGCGCGGTGAACACGAAGTTCCTCGACGAAGCGCTCGCGGCGGGCGAGGAAAAAGTGGGAAAGGAGCGGTACGAAAAACTTTTGAAACAAAAAGCCGAAGGCGGCGTGTCTCCCGAAAAAGCGGCGGCGCTTTGCGTCTTCCTCGCTTCATCCGCCTCGGATGGGCTCACGGGCAAATTCTTGAGCGCGGTCTGGGACGAGTATCCAAAATGGGGTCCCAAAGAAATCGCCGAAATTATGAAGACGGATCAGTATACCATGCGCCGGAAAGTTTAGTTGACGAAAAGTATCCTTTCTTGTATTCTCCTGAAGTTGTAGTTTATGTCATAGTCATCGTTATCGTCATTGTTTTCAATGTATAAACCCTACATCGAATCCTACTTCGCCGAGGCGAAGCAAATTATTGATGGGATTGACCACGCCGCAATCGCGCGGATGATTGAGGTTTTGAAAGGCGTCCGCGAGAAGAAGGGGCGGCTTTTTATTTTGGGCGTGGGCGGCGGCGCGGGGCACGCGAGCCATGCGGTAAATGACTTCCGGAAAATCGCAGGTATTGAGTCCTACACTCCCGTGGACAACGTGGCGGAGTTCTCCGCCCGCGTGAACGATGACGGCTGGGATTCGGTATTCGCGAAGTGGCTTGAGGGGAGCCAGCTTGGTTCGCGGGACGCGGTGCTCGTCTTCTCCGTGGGAGGCGGAAACGCGGAAAAGAAAGTGAGCGTGAATATCGTGGAAGCGCTGAAGCACGCGAAGAACGTAGGCGCGAAAGTGTTGGGTGTCGTAGGGCGCGACGGGGGATATACAAAGACGGTAGCGGATGCGTGTGTCGTGGTGCCAGTCGTAAATCCGGACACTGTGACCCCGCACACGGAAAGCTTCCAGGCGGTGGTCTGGCACCTCATCGTGAGCCATCCGCATTTCAAGAAGCACGAAGGGAAGTGGGAGACGGTGCAAAAAGCGTAATGTTGAGCGGTTAAGGTCAGGAAGCCCGTCAACTTTCACCCCTAAACAAAACCGGCGTCGTAACCCTTACCTATCCGCCAATGAAGAAAACAGTCTTTCTCGACCGCGACGGAACGCTTATCGAGTACGTTCTCGAGCTCACGAAGCCAGAGCAACTCAAAATCCTTCCCGGCGCGGTAGAAGGAGTAAAAATGCTGAACGAAGCGGGGTTTTTGTGTATTATCCTCACGAACCAGCCCATTATCGAAAAGGGGAAAATCACCCAGGCGGAGGCGGAGGAAATTAACCGGGTACTTGCAGAACAATTCGCCGCGCAAGGGGCAATAATTGATGGGGCCTACATTTGTCCGCATCGTTTCAAAAATCCCCAGCATTGCACCTGTCGCAAGCCCGATCAGGGGATGGTGCAGGAAGCCGTAAAGAAATTCGACATTGATCTCTCCCAAAGTTTCATGGTGGGAGACTCCTTGCGCGACATCGAAACCGGCAAACGCGGAGGTATGAAAACTATTCTTATCGGGGGAGGGCAGGGTGGTACCGAAGATGCAAAATTTTTTCCGAATACCGTGCCCGACTACACCGTGCCCGATATGAAAGCCGCGGCGGAACAGATTCTTCGCCTTACCGAATAAATGTTTGCACCATTCTTTATCCCACGTGGGATAAAGAATGGTGCAAAGAAATAAGCGATAGAAATGACTACGGGGACTTGTCTGCCTTCGCTAGTGAGCGAATGGCGAACAGTCCCCGTAATTTTTTTAAGCCCTTTCTTCTTAAATTTGAATTGTTGGTTATATCACCGTTTCTCGGAGGCGTTCCGCAGTCGCCTGATGCGACCAGAGGATGTTCCATTCGCGTCCCTCGGGGTTGCCGTCGTAGATGCTTGTCCATTCAAGCGTTCCGAGGTTGTTGAGAATAGGAATGAGCATCCCGAACATAACAGCATGGTGGCGGATGTAGAACTCCAGCATGTAGTCAGGCGCCATGCCCTGCGTACTACGGAATGCTGTAGCGAATGTCTGGATGAGGCGGTGCAGGTAGGCAGGGAAGTAAGGGTTCCCCAAACTCACGACACTGTTCGCTCGAGGGAAAATAAAGACCTGTCCGGTACGGACCCCTCCAGCGACGGTTATGAGTTCTTCATCCCACACGACAGACGGCGAAGGAGAAGAAGGTCCTGCTACTTCCTGTATCCCCGCTCTCCATCCACGCAGTTCGTCCGAGTTTCTCATCGTCCGTTTCCGATAGATATGGAGGTGGTCGTGCCGTATGTTTCCTGCCGCGAGATCCCCGCGTTGGGTTGAGATCTGCACATCCGGTTCCTTGTCCTCGATGATGGTCTTTCTCACGATATGGACCGCGGCGTCGATTCCTTCTCTTCCGCCCATCGAACGTGTTTGTTCCTCATCCCAACACTGGTCAGTTAAAATCAGTTTGTGATAAGGCTCGGGTGCGAAGAGAGATTTCGCGAGGCGCCATGATTGGTAGCCAGTTTCTTCCACGTTGAATCTTCTCAAAATTTCCTCATCAGGGAGCTTGGCGAAGCGGCAGGTGCTTGCGTTGTGGATGTCGAGCGCCGGTTGCCATCGACGATTAAACTTCCCGGCTTCGGGCATCTTTTTCTTTGCTCCAGCTACGGATTTGAATCCGCCCGGCCACGATTGGATGATGTTTCCTTCGGGTGTTATTTCTACGTTCATAGTTCCTTTCGAATCTGGTTGATGTTTTTGGTTTGGTTTTCGCCCAACAATTCCAGTATTAAGTTGTCATTATTGAGCTGGCGATATTTTATAACATTTTTCCCTTTTGTCAAAAGGTGCTACACTTTCTGAATGCAAAACAAAATTACGCAGGCAGTGATTGCGGCAGGGGGGCAGGGAACGCGGCTTCGCCCCACGACGGAGACGATTCCCAAAGTGATGATTCCCATATTAGGGAAGCCCATGTTGGAGTGGCACGTGGAGCAGTTCAAGAAGCACGGCGTCAAGGAATTTTTCTTCACGCTCCAGTACTTGCCGGAGGTGATTACCAATCACTTCGGCGACGGCTCGAAATGGGGAGTGAAAATAAATTACTTTGTGGAAAAGGAGCCGTTGGGCTCTGCAGGAGGCATCAAAGCATTCGAGAAGCAATTGGGCGATGAATTCTTCTTTATCTACGGCGACACGTTCAGTTTGGTGGACTACACGAAGATGACGGAGAACTGGGCGAAGAAGCCCGCGGACGCCTTGGGCATGCAGCGGATGAAAAAGACGCAGGACTATGCGGATGCGGACGTGGCGGAGCTTGACGCGGACGGGAAATTCGTGGCAATCCACACGAAGCCGCACACCGCAACGTATCCCAACGCCCACCGCATGCGGGGGGTTTTCATCATGCGGAAAGAAATTCTCCAGTATGTGCCGGAGAACACCGCATACGACCTTGGGAAGAAACTTATGTCCGATATTGTGAAGCGCAACCTGAAGTTCTATAGCTACGAGTGCGATGATTATTCAAAGGGGATTGATACGATAGAGAAATGGAAGGAGGTGGAAGAGAATGTGCGGAAACTTCAGTCCGAAGGGAAGGCCTAGAAAAGAAAAGAACCGAGGGTGAGTCGGCTCCTTCTTTTTTGTTGGTTGAAAGTGTTTTGCCTTAATCCTTGAGGTCAACCGTTTCCTCAAGGGTTTTTGCGGTGCGTGATGGTTAGTCGGCGCCGACGTTTTTCTGGAGAATGTCAAAGAGTTTTGGAACGAGTTCTGGGTGTCCGGCGACGAATCCCAGAACTTGCTGGTCGGTGTCGTAATCGTACCGCCCAAGTTTTTGGACGGGTTCAATCTTTCCATCCACGACATGGAAACATTGAAATGCCCCGTCTGCTTCAAGCACCATTGGCATGCCGCCGCACCAGTCCCATGGCATTTGCGGGGATTGAACAATGGCGTCAATGCGCCCGGCGGCGACAAGCGCAAGCCCGAGTGCTCCCGATTCCGCGATGCCGCGCGGCTTCAGGTTTTTTGGAAGCGCGGTCACGAATTTCCCGTAGGTGTCGGTGCGTGACACGTCGATCCCGAGGTACACAAGAGGTTTCGGGTCCCGCGCGCCGATGGAAACTTGGGCCGGTTCCGCTGCGCCATGTTCCCAGAGGAATACGCCTATGCCCCTTTCCCCCGCGATGGTAAGCCCGCCACGCACCTCCGGCGCGTGGATGACGCCGCCGACGTGCTTCCCGTTGCGCCCCACGCCGATTGCGGAACACCACTGGAACAGTTTCCGGCGATTTGGCGTTGTCCCGTCAATCGGGTCCAGCGAAAAGGCGCGTTCGCCGGTGAAATCTCCCGGGAAAGGATTGCCTTCTTCCTCCGCAAGGAAGGTCGCGTCGGGGAATTGATCGTGAAGCTTGGCGATTGCGATTAGTTGCCCTCCGGTGTCCGCCTCGGTGAACGAGGCGGTTTCGAATGTTGGATGCGGCTTGGTTTTTATCTCTGTTGCCCACTTGCCACTCGCAATCAGGTTTCCGACCTTAATCGCGGTGTTCATTGCGGCCGCCATTTCTTCCGAGAAGTTTATAACAGTCATAGGTTTAGTTGTGTTTGATTCTGGCTAGTCATGCCGGTTTGTTGTTGGTAAGACGACTGGGCGGAATTGAACCAGATTCTGGCTCGTTTGTAAACACGTATGCGCTTTGCTACGCTGTAGAGCATGGCGTCTCCCAAAGTAACCATTATCATCGCCACCTACAACCGCACCCAGTATCTCGGGCGCGCGATTGAGTCCGCACAGGCACAGACCCTCAAGGACTGGGAAATGATTGCGGTTGAAGACGGCTCTCCCGATAACACGAGAGAAGTTGTGGCGGGGTACGCCGCGAGGGACCCGCGGGTGAGGTGCCTCTCCATTCCGCGCGCGGGGCGCATTGCGATTGTCTCGAACGCGGCGCTCCGCGAAGCGCGGGGCGAGTACATTGCGATTCTGGACGACGACGACTGGTGGCTCGACCCGAAGAAGCTCGAAAAGCAGGCCGCGTTTTTGAATACGCACCCGGATTATGTGGGATGCGGCGGGGGAATCGTCACCGTGAACCCGGAGGGCAAAGAAACCGGACGGGTCCTGAAACCGGAGACGAACGAGCGCATCAGAGCTTGCGCGCTCTACGCGAATCCGATGGCGAACTTGACCACGATGTTTCGGCGGAGCGCCGCCGAGAAGGTTGGCAGGTACGACGAGACCATGCTCCAGTTCGCGGACTGGGACTTTTGGCTGAAGATGGGGCTTGAAGGGAAACTTTACAACTTCCCGGAATACTTTGCCGCGTACCGCATGTGGGAGCGCGGGGCGTCATTCTCGAAGCAGCGCGAGATACGCATCTGTACGTGGCGCATCATCCACCGGTATCGCGGGACGTATCCCGGGTTCGCGCGCGCGGTGGCGTTCGCCGTTTCGTACTCAATTTACTCGTGTCTGCCGCAAGGGCTCAAGAAGGTATTGAATGCGCCGCTCTCACGCCTCAAGAAGGCGCTCTTCAGTAACTAGTAATTGGTAATTACGCAATTACTATTTACCCAGTTACGAGTGCATAATTGCTTGCTTCGCTTCTCTGAGCGACGGCTCCTTGAGGAAGTAGAGCACGGCGCCGTAGATTGCCGCGCCGAGCGCCACGGAGAGGAGCACGGGGAGCTTGATGCTCATAAAGAGGAGCACCCCGCCCGCCATGATGGCGGTTGCGGTGAAGGCGATGGAGAGGCGGGGGAGGACGCTGAAGGGGTTCTCCTGCTTCACTTTCCTCCGGAGGTAGGCGGTGGAGCACACTTGCGCGATGAGCGTTGCCCATGCGCACCCCGTGATGCCGAAGGAAGGAATCAAGAGAAAATCGAGCGCGACATTGAGTACGCCTCCTATCGCCGCGTATGCGGTGAGGAGCTTCGGGCGGTTGTAGGCAAATGCGGCGTGGGCGAGCACCACGACGGGGAAGTCCGCAAGGAGGGTGAGCATGAGGATTTGGAACGGAGCGGTGCCGGGGAGGAATTCGCTCCCGAAGAGAAGCTCGATAATCTGCGGCGCGAGGAGGAGGCCCCCCGCGGCGAGCGGGAGCGCCATGATGAATACGACCGCGAGCGTACGCTCAAGCGTTGAGCGCATCTGCGCCCTGTGGTTGTCCGCAAGGCGGGAGAATGTCGGGAATGCGCTCGAGGCGAGGATGCCGGGGAGCAGGTAAAGGAGCTGGACGACGCGGTACGCGGCGGAGTAGAAACCGACCTCTTCCGCGGAGCGAAGCCAGCCGATGATGAGGATGTCAGTGTTAATCATAAGAATGCCGAGGAGCGAGGCGATGGAGAGCGGCCAGGCGGCGGAGAGGATGGGCCTGACGAGGCGCTTTGAAAAGCTCGCGATGAGATTTCTCGGGATGTATCCGCGGAGCACCACGAAGGTGAGCGCGGCGCCGATGCCGGTGCCCACCGTATAGCCCCACGTGAACGACTCCGCCGTCGGCGAGAGCAGAAGGAACCCGAATCCCGCGAGGACGATGGCGACGTTTGTCGCGAGGAAGAGTCCCGCTTCCCACTCCATCCGCTCGAGCGCGCGGGTAATCGCGGCGCCGAACTCGCGGAGCGTGTCGAAGGCGAGGAGGAATGCGATGATGGGGAGTATTACCTTCGCTTCTTCGATGGTGGTGAACCACGGCGCGGCGACGAGGATGATGAGTACGCCGAGGAGAAGGAGGACGAGCTTCAGGGAGAGGGTGGTGGAGAATACCCGCGCACGGTGCGCGGGGTCATCATTCTTCGCGGTTTCTCGGATGAGGAATTGGCTGAGCCCCACGTCGGTGAACGGCGTGAGGATTGCGGCGAGCGTTACGCCGTAGGAGAACACACCCCAGCCCTCGGCGCCCAAGATGCGTGCGCCGTAGACAATAATGATGGCGCGTATGAAGCGCCCTCCGAAGTTTGAGATGCCGAGCCAGACGACATTTTTGATGACCGTCTGGCGGGTGGTGGTGTTATTGAAGAGGAAGGATTGTACCCGCTTCAGCATGTGGTGTATAGTACTGCAATATGATGGGAAACACGAGTACATAATATTTCGCAGGGACGCTATCTGCGGCTTACTGCCGCAGCGCTCTCTCTCCCGCCGTCGCGGTCCGAGAAGCCCTGCGAAATATTGTGTACTCGCAATCCTGCTTACTACTTCTGCGTTATGGAAAATAGTCCGAAGAAAAAAATCATGGTTGCGGTGAGCGGCGGGTTTGACCCGATTCACGTGGGGCACATCCGCCTTTTCGAGGAAGCGAGGAAACTGGGTGACGAGCTCGTCGTGATTTTGAACAACGATAACTGGTTGCACAAGAAAAAAAGGCATGTATTTATGCCCGAGGCGGAACGGAAAGAAATAATAGAAGCGTTAAAGCCGGTGGATCGGGTGGTGCTCACCAAACACGGCAAAAATCCCCAGATTCCTCATGACATGAGCGTTTCCCGCGAGCTCGAAGAGATTAGGCCGGATATTTTCGCGAACGGAGGGGACCGAGACGAGAAGAATGCGAGTGATCCGAACTCCTCGCTCTATGCGGATATCGAAACCTGCAAGAAACATGGAATCAAGATGATATTTAATATCGGGGACGGGGGGAAAGTGCAGTCCAGCTCCTGGCTCCTCAAAAATTATCTGGAGAAAGTTTCCAAAAAGGAGAAATAGCCGTGTGCTACAATTAAACAAATGAGCAGGAAAGATATATTGGCGTCAATTCTTGCAGTGTGTGCCCTGCTTGCGGCGGGGGGCATGTGGTATTTCTCCCGGAGTGCCGCAGATGCCGTAAATGATTCTCTAAAAAATCAAATTTCGTTTGGGCAAACACTCGCTTCTCTGAACAAAACAGCGAATATGCTCCGAAGCGAGCTCGCTTCAAGTAGTCGCGCAATGCAGTCGCTCACGCAAGACTTTCTGCTAGTGAAATCCGTGTGTCAATCAGATCAATACTGTAACGAGCGTTACCGCAACGCATTGATAGGAGCGTTGCTGAAAAAAAATGGACTGGTGGTGGAAAAGGAAGAATATCAATCGAGCGGATTGAATTTCTATAAATATTTTTTAGAACCTCCTCGCGTTCCCACGCGGGGCCCGAGTTCGCAGGAGGGAGGTCCTTTAGGTTCGGAACTCTTGGCGTTCATAAAAAATAACTGCCCTGCAAGCATAAGCATACCTGGGCTTTTATCGGTAAAGTATCGCTATAGAGTAGCAGACACAAAAGTAGCCGAAATTCTTATGAACGACGACAGTAACGATATTACGTGCGCGTGGATAATAGACGAATCAGCAAAAACTTTCACAAAGCTTCAGTAAGAGAGGGTATCAATTCCCTCTATTATAGTGCCAAGACGGTGCGCTCAATTCCTTTGCGAAGAGGGATGATTGGTTTCCAGCCGAGGATTTTTTTGGCGCGCGAGGCGTCGAGCGCGATTTGATACACCTCGCCTTTGCGGTAGGGGGCGTAGCGCGGTTTTCCTTTAAACCCGCAAGCGCGGGCGACTTCGGTAAAAATCATATTGTCGGAAATTTTCTTGCCCCAGCCAAGGTTGAGCGTTACATCGGTCCCTTTCCGGAGCGCGACGAGGTTTGCCGCCGCGATGTCTCCCACATATACGTAATCCCTCGACTTGGTCCCGTCCCCGAAGATCGTAGGCGGTACCCCTTCCTTCATCTGCTTTTGGAATATGGCGACCACTCCCGCTTCTCCGTGTGGATTTTGCCGGGGCCCGTATACGTTTGCATAGCGCAGGATGGTGTAAGGAAAATAGAACGCGCGGGCATAAAATTGCACGGTCTCTTCCGCGAGCAGTTTAGAAAGCCCATAGGGAGAAAGGGGACAAGGGGGAATTTTTTCCGAAACCGGCAGCTTCTTAGGAGTCCCATACATAGCTCCGCCCGTGGAAATCATTATAAATTTTTTAGGGTTGCGGCTTTCCCCCGCCTGCTGGCGAGGCGTGCCAAACGCGCGAAGAAGATTTGCAGTGCCCGAAACGTTTACTTCAAAAGTCTCATTCGGATTTTTAATCGAGGCAATCACGCTCGCAAGGGCTGCATGGTGATTCACGACTTCCGGTTCCTCCTTTCGGAAGATAATCTCGAGGAGTCTCTGGTTACGAATGTCCGCTTTATAAAACTTTGCCCGTGGGTTCAGGTTCCGCCGAAAGCCCGTCGAGAGGTCATCAATTATTATTACTCGATGCCCGGCTTTAACGTAAGCGTCCACAACATGTGAGCCGATGAAACCTGCGCCGCCAGTGACGATGATTTTCATGGAGTATTCGCGAATAATGCTAATTCGGATTCAATAATGCGAATCCCATTCGCGTTATTTTGCCATAGATTCGCGTTATTTGCGATTACTCCTATTTCGGCGTCACAAACACCGTCTTCAGCGTCTTCAAAATAATCGCGAGGTCGAGGATGGGCGAGCGGTTCTTGACGTAGTAGAGGTCGTAGCGGAGTTTTTCCTGCGTGTCTTCCACAGACGCCGCATAGCGGTAGTTCACCTGCGCCCATCCGGTGACGCCCGGCTTCACCACGTGGCGCACTTCGTAGTAGGGGAGTTTCTCCGTAAGAAGCTCCACAAACTGCGGGCGCTCGGGGCGGGGCCCCACGAAGGACATCTCACCCTTCATGATGTTGATGAGCTGGGGGAGCTCATCCAAATGGGTATGGACGAGGAGTTGCCCGAAGGGAGTAAGCCGCGGGTCCGCGATGCGCCCCTCGCGCACCATCTTCCACTGCGGCCCATGCTGCTCTTTCTCATGGCAGGTGCGCATGGTCCGGAATTTGTAGTGCGTGTAGAGTTTGCCGCGGCAGCCCACGCGGGTCTGCGAACAGACCGCGGGTCCGGTGGGAGAAGTGAGGAAGACGAGCACGGCGATGAGGAGTTCAAGGGGGAGGAGCACGATGCCAAGGGCGAGGGCAATGAGGAGCTCCGCAGCGCGTTTCAGGGAGTCGTAGAACCGCGGGCGCGCGTTCACGTTGTCCAAGACCCAGCTTTCCTCAATCTCCTCGACGGGAATTTTTTTGAAGAGGAGTTCGTAGAGCACCGAAAGGTCCTGCACCTCGACTCCCTCCTGGAGAAGGCGGTAGAGTTCCCGCGAGAGGGACGGCAGCTGCTTGAGGCGGCGGTCAATGACGATGACGTTTGCGCTATGGTGCGCAACAAGCGCACGGAGGTTGTGCAGTTCGCGCGACGCGGGCGAAGACGGCGCAATCCACGCTTTGAGTTCATAGCCGAGCTGGGGACTCTCCGCGATGAGCGTGCGAAGCTCGCCCGCGCTCGCACCTTCTCCGATGAGGAGGAGCTTATGGGGTGTGGTGCCGTTCGCGGCGCGGGCGTTCCACGTCCGCCGCCACAGCACCTCAAGCACGGCGAAGAACCCGAGAAAGATGAAAAAGTTCGTTTTGGGCGCGATGCCGAAGAAGGGGATGAGGTAAAAGAGCATGATGGTCACAAGCGCGTTCGCCGCAAGCGCGAGGAGGAGCGTCTTTAGAAATTCAAGCCCGTTCCGGAGTTTGCGGATATCATAGAGCCCTGCGGCATAGAAGAGGAGGAGCCACACCGCGAAAATGACGGAAAAGGGCGCGAGATGGTGTTCTGCGAGTTCGCGCGAAAATCCGCCGCCGTAGCGGATGAGGAGCGCCCCCGCGAGCGAGACGTAGAGCGCCGCGACGTCTCCGAAAAGCAGCACCAGGATTTTGAGCGCGGCCATCCGAGTATGCTTCAGCTTTCCAAAATTCGTACTGACCTTTTGATCGCGACGAATCCGTATCCCCAAAGCAACGGGAGCCAGACGGGCATTACTCCCCACAAACTGTTCCGCACGAACGTTTCCACGCCGGTGCTCACGAAGAGAAGTTCCGAAAGAATCATTATCACCAATCCGAATGCACACACCGTAATGTCGTACCGTTCTCGCCGTATGGCGAATGCGGCAAGTATGATTGCGGCGTATATGCCCGCGAGGAGATAGTCGTCCGCGACGAGAGGAATCAGCCCTATCATCGCGAGGACGGGGATACTATTTAGGAAAATTCTCGAAATTTTTCTCATATGTTTCTTGTGCAGCGTGCGCAGCGCGCCGTGTGGAGCGCCGCGCTTCAGGCATGACGAAATCCTACGAGAACCCTTCCCTTCCGTCAATTCTTCGCGGCGGGGGCACCGGAGACGTCCTTCGGCGCCGCGGTGGTGAACGGTTTCTTGAGGAACGTGACCCAAAAGTAATTCACGGTGTAGCGGAGTCCGATGGCGACGACTCCTTCTCGGGCAAGGCGTCGCCCCGAGGAGTAGACGGGGAAGGAGAGCGTGAATTTCACCGGACCTATCTTATGGAGGCGGCGGGCGATGTCGGTGTCTTCGCCGTAGAAGAGGATGTTTGTGTCGTATCCTCCGATTGCCTCAAGCGCACGCCGCCGCGCGACGAAGTTTCCGCCCTGAATCAGGGAGCCGACACGCAGCACGTAGCGGTTGAGCGCGTACAGGAAATAGGCGAGGCCGTAGAATGCCGCAATTGCGGCACGCACCCTTCTCGGGAGGTCATAGTAGATGTAGGGTCCCGAGAGCGCGACGAGCTTCGGACTTTTTTCGAATTCGCGGAGAGTCTTCTCGAGCCACCTCGCGGGGAGCCGGGTGTCGGCGTCAATGTTTGCAATAAGTTCCCCCGTCGCCTTGCGGAAGCCGGCATGTCGCGCGCGCGGGAGTCCTTTCACGGGCTCGTCCACGACGGTTACGCCGGGGTGCTCTAATGCAACAGCTTTCGTGCCGTCAGTCGAGGCGTTGTTGACCACGATGATTTCTGCAGGCACGGGGGTGCGCGCGAGTTCAGCCTTGATGGACGCAATGCATGCACTGACGGACATCTCCTCGTTATGTGCGGGGATGACAAAGCTTATGGCGGCAGGGGAGCGCGTGGGCATAGCTTGCTATCTATGGTACTCCGCGGCGGTGTTCTCGTACACCCGTTCCCACTCGTCGGCGATCGCCGGTGCGGATATGGTTTCCGCGAACGCCCGCCCCTTTGCGCCAAGTGCGGCGCGAAGCTGGGGGTTTTTGAAGAGCGCCGCGAAGTGCGCGGCGAGTCCCTGCACGTCCCCGGGCGCTACGGTGAGCTGTCCCGCCGCGCGGAGGTACTCGCCGATGCCCCATGCGTCTGACCCCACGGCGGGGATGCCCGATGAGAGGGCCTGCATGGCGACGGTGCTTTGGGTCTCTACGGGGCTCATACTGGCGAAGAGGTCGCATGCCCTGTACGCGCGCGCGAGCGCTCCCGTGTCTTTCGGCAGGAACCCGAGGAATTGCACCTGTTTCTCGATGCCGAGTTGTTCAGCTTTTGCGCGGAGTCCGGCTTCGGAGGGGCCTTTCCCGGCGATGGCAAGCGCGGCGCCGGGGAAATCAGCTTTCCGTGCGGCGAATGCTTCGAGGAGGAGGTCAATGCGTTTCTCCGGAGCGAGCCGTCCCGCGTAGAGGATGGTGAACGGCGCGAACCCGAGTTCGCGCTTGAACGCGTTTCGGTCTCCTGCAGAGGGATGGAAAAGCGCGGTGTCAATCGGATTCGAGATGGCGCGGCGCGGTGCCCGAAACCCGTAGCGCTCCATCTCTTTGAAAATCGCCGCCGCAGGGGACGAGACGAAGGCACAACGGTTGTAATACCACGCATCGTAGGAGAGAAGGAGCGACGTAAACCACGGTAGGCGGATAGGGCTGTACTTGATGAACTCGGCGAGCGGCGTGTGGTTGGTGCCTACCAGCGGATGGTGGAGCAGGCGTGCGGCGGCGAGCGCCTCGAGCCCCACGCCGAAGATGGAGTGGGTGTGGATGAGGTCGGGTTTGAATTCGCGCACGAGGCGTGTGCGAAGCCCTGTGGGGACGACGATGCGGGCTTGCCCGCTGGGACCCCCGTAGGGGAGCGATGCGAAGCGGGTAACCGAAATCCGCTCGTGGAGCGCGGGTTCTCTTATGGAGAAACCAAGGGCGCGGTAATCCCGCGGCGCATATTTCGGCACGAAGAAACGGATGGTGTGCCCCCGCCTCGCGAGTTCCCGCGCGGCGGTGATGATGGAATCGCTCACACCCGAGAGCTCGGGGTAGAAATTGTCCGAGAAAACGGCAATGCGCATAGGAGTAATCGCGAATGGTGCTAATCTGGGTTCAATAATGCGAATCCATCTGCGTTATTTACTCTTATTCGCATTATTTGCGATTACTCTCCTGTTTCTTTTTCTATCCGCTCCGAGAGCCGCTCAAGGAGACGGAGTCCTGCCGCGAAGACGAGGATAAGCGCGGCGATGACGATTCCGCCGAGGCGGAGATACCGTTCCGCCGTGTCATACGCCGCCCCGAAGTAGTACCCCACGAGGAGATAGACAAGCGAGCTTGGCACGGCAATGACAATCGCCCACCATATGTAGGGGCGGAGGGGCACCTTGACGACGCCTGCCGTGACAAGGCCAGGGAGCGCGAGGAGCGGCACGAGCTTCGAGATGGTCATCGCCTTGCCGAGGTTTTCTGTGAGAAGTTTTTTGGATACTTTCAGGCGGGAGTGAGTGATACCGACGTACTTTCCGTATCGTGCGATGAATTCTTGGTGGCCCCAGAATCCGATTGCGTAGAATACCGCATCACCAAGAAGGTTCGTGGCGAGCGAGAGTGCAAACACTACCCACAGGTTGAAGTAGCCGAGCGCGGCGCCGAACGCCCCCGCGGCGGTGACGGGAGGACCCCACACGAGCATGCCGAAAAACATGACTACGTATCCATGCGAGAGCACCCAGTCAGTCGTTGCCGCGAAGCTGATTGCATCCATGCCGTTCATTGTACGGAGTAATCGCGGATAACGCGAGTTTGGTTGTATGCGTCATCACCTGCGCGATTTTTGTGATTGTGCGGAAGCTGTTCCCGAGAGATTATGAATTGGTGAGAGCAGAGCAGTTTCTTGCTCGGCGAGTTGACATGTGTATTACTGCAGATAGACTGTAGAGCATGAGCGATGCGCCTTCCCCGAAGCGCGACCTTTTCCTGCCCGCAAGCATTCTTGCCGCGGGCGTTTTGATTGCGGGTTCCATTATCTACCTCGTGGGCGCGAAAAATACTCCTGCCGTCGGCCCTTCGGCGGGGGACGAGGGGCGCAGGGCGGCGGCACTTCTTGCCGTACTCGAGGATGATGCAGTGCTGGGGAGCAAGGACGCGCCGGTCATGGTGATTGAGTACGGCGACTATCAGTGCCCGTTTTGCGGGAGTTTCTTTAGGGATATTGAGCCAGCTCTCCGGGACACATATATAAAAACTGGCAAGGCGAAATTCGTATACCGCGATTTCGCATTTTTGGGGCCGGAGTCGCTTGCGGCGGCGGAGGCGGCGGAGTGCGCGCGGGAGCAAGGGCAGTTCTGGGCGTATCATGACGGGTTGTTTCGCGCGGAGGTCGCCGATAAGCGAGAGAACAACGGGAATCTCAACGCGGAGCTTTTTGGAAAACTCGCGCAGGACGCCGGCCTTGATGTGAGCGCGTTTGAATCGTGCCGTGCGAGCGGGAAGTATCGCGCGCGCATCGGAGAGGAAACATCGGATGGACGGGTGCTTGGCGTGAACGCCACTCCCACTGCGTTTGTGAACGGCGTGGAAATCCGCGGGCTTGCGCCGAACGACACGCGCGTCGCGGATGCGATTGAGGCGGCATTGAAAACGGCGAAGTAATTAGGTAAATTTAGTAATTGAGTAATTACCCAATTTCCAATTACTTAATTACGCACTTTCGTTCAGCAATTACTCAATTACCATCTAAAGTCATGTCTAACATTATTATTTATTCCACCCCTTCTTGCATCTACTGCAAGATGGCGAAGGAATTTTTCGCGAAGAATAACATTGCGTATAAAGAGTTCAACGTGGCGGAGGATGAAAAGGCCCGCGAGGAGATGGTCTCGAAGTCCCACCAGCTGGGCGTCCCCGTGATTGACGTGGACGGAGAGATTTTCGTGGGATTTGACCGCGCGGGACTGGCGAAGGCGCTCAAAATCACTTCGTGATAAATCTGAAATCCGAAGCACGAAATTCTAAACAATATCGAATTTTCAAATTCGAATGTTCCAAACATTTTGAGTTTGGGTTTTCGATATTGGAATTTGTTTCGGATTTTGATATTAGGATTTAGTTTTTCCCTTATGTACGACCTCTTAATTATCGGCGGCGGGCCCGGCGGCGTCGCCGCCGGGATTTATGCTGCGCGGAAAAAAATAAAGGCGGTACTTGTCACCGACACGTTTGGCGGGCAGTCGCTCGTATCGACCGATGTGCAAAACTGGGTGGGCACGAAGTCCGTGTCGGGTTTTGATTTGGGCAAAATGCTCGAGGAGCACCTCCGCGCGCAGGAGGACATTGAGATAGTGGATAGTGATGTAGTGGTGAGTGTGAAGGATGAGGCCCCGCCTTCGCGGGACGCTTCGGCGGGCGAAGGAAAATTCATCGTAACTACAAAGAATGGAAAAATGCTTGAGTCAAAGTATCTTTTGATTGCGTCGGGGAGCCGCCGGAGGAAACTCGGCGTCACCGGCGAGCACGAGCTTGACGGGAAGGGCGTGGCGTACTGCTCGACCTGTGATGCGCCGCTCTTCAAGGGGAAAACCGTCGCGGTTGTGGGAGGGGGAAACTCCGGGCTTGAGGCGGTGGGGGATTTGCTCCCGTATGCCGCAAAGATTTATCTCCTCGAACGCGGGGAGCGCCCGAAGGGTGACCCGGTGACTCTGGAGCGGATACAAAAGAGCGAGAAGTTTTCGCTTCTCACGAACATGCAGGTGCGCGAGATTTTTGGGGACGCCTTTGTGAAGGGGTTGAAGTATGCGGATACGAAAAGCGGGGAGATGAAAGAGCTTGCGGTGGAGGGAGTGTTCGTCGAAATCGGCGCCGTCCCGAATTCGGAGTTTGTGAAAAACCTGGTGGCACTGAACAAGTTTGGCGAAATCGTGGTGGACCACAAAACCCAGCGTACTTCGCACCCGCGCATCTGGGCGGTGGGGGATGTCTCGGACGTGCGCTACAAGCAGAACAACATTTCAGCAGGGGACGCCGTGAAGGGGATACTGAACATTTACGAAGAGATTCAGAAATAGATTCTCCGAAGGCGCGCCTTGACAGTGCGAATCCGCGCGTTACACTGGAGTTGTACAGTTCAACTTTCCAACTATGGCGCTGGTAACCGTCAAAAATAAATATCAGGTAGTGATTCCTGCGAAAGTCCGGGAGGAGGCGGGGATTGAAATCGGGGACTTGCTCGAGGCGAAGGTGGAACGCGGCAAGGTAACGCTCACGCCGAAATCCGTCATTGACCGGCGGCTTGACGCGGCGCTCGAAGACGTCCGAAAGGGGAGGACGTACGGGCCGTTCAACAGCGCCGAAGAAATGATTGTATCCCTCCACGCAGGCATAAAAAAGATACGCGCGGAACGGCGAAAGAAAGCGCGATGACTCTGCGGTATACGCCGGGGTTTCTCTATGCGCTGGAGGTGGTGCCTCCGGAGGTGAGGAAAGCGTTTTTCAAGCAAGCCCGGTTTCTCGCGAGCAATCTCCAGCATCCCTCGCTCCGCGCCAAGAAGTACGACGAGGCGCGCGGCGTCTGGCAAGCGAGGGTAAACAAGTATTGGAGATTCTATTTCCGAATTGAGGGAGGCACCTATTACATCCTCGATATCATGCTACATCCGAAGTAAAGGCGAGGCGTGGACTTGCGTTTTTCCGCGTGTTGGTTTCAAATCCTTAAAAGCATCTCACATCATCAGAACTCCGACGAGTAACATCGCCGGGGTTTTGCATTTTACTGGGCTTGACACTCTTCCCATTGCGAATAGAATACTCCTACTAGCACTCTTTAGTCGGGAGTGCCAAAAGAAGTAATCACTAATAGCGCGAATTGCTGGCAAATAACGCGAATAGGATTCGCATTATTAAATCCAAATTCGCATTATTCGCGAATACTCCATGAATTTCAAACCATTATCCAATCATTTGTTCCTTGAAGGGCTGGAGGAAGAGAAGACAACGAAGTCGGGCATTGTGCTCCCCGAGACGGCGGAGAAAGAAAAGCCCGTGCGGGGAAAGGTGGTCGCGGTGGGTCCGGGGAAGTTGAATGAGAAGGGCGAGCGGGTTGCGATGTCGGTCAAGGTCGGCGATGTGGTCCTCTTCAAGAAGTACGGTCCCGACGAGATAGAACTCGACGGGAAGAAGTACTTGGTAGGGGACGAGGATGATATCCTTGCAATCATCGAATAATTGGAGTAATCGCTAATAATGCGAATGGAGGCAAATAATGCTAATAGATTCGCATTATTGAAATCCAGATTTGCATTATTCGCGAATACTCCTTAATACAATGGCAAAATCAATCAAGTTCAACGAAGATGCGCGCGTCGCCTTGAAGCGCGGCATCGACAAGCTCGCGGAAGCGGTGCGGATGACGCTTGGTCCCAGCGGGCGGGCGGTGGTCATCGAAAAAGGATATGGTGCGCCGCAAGTGACCTTCGACGGCGTAACCGTGGCGAAGGAAGTGGAGCTTGAAGACAAATATGAAAATCTGGGCGCCGAGTTTATTAAGCAGGCGGCGGACAAGACGAATGACAATGTGGGCGACGGGACGACGACATCCGTCGTTTTGGCGCACGCGATGATTGACGAGGGGGAGAAAATCATTCGCGAGAAGGGGTTCAACGTAATCCAGCTTGCGGAGGAGCTCAAGAAAGCGAGCGTGGCGGTGGCGGCGAAGCTCGAGTCCCAGCGCGAGGTGTTGAACGACACGAAAAAGGTGAAGGAAGTGGCGACCCTCTCCGCGAAGGACGGGGAAATCGGCGGGCTTATCGCGGCCGTGATGGAGAAAATCGGGAAGGAAGGAGTGGTGACCGTCGAGGACTCGAACACCGTCGGGAACTCCTTTGAAGTCGTGGAAGGGATGCAGTTCGACAAGGGATTCGTTTCACCCTATATGATGACGAACGCCGAGCGGCAGGAGGCGGTGCTTGAAGACCCGTACATTTTGGTGACCGACAAGAAAATCTCCGCAATCAACGACATTCTGGCGCTTCTCGAGAAAATCGTGGCGAGCGGGAAGAAGGAGCTTGTGATTATCGCGGATGAGGTGGAAGGCGAAGCGCTCGCGACGCTCATTGTGAACAAGCTCCGCGGAATTTTCACTGTGCTTGCGGTCAAAGCCCCGGGTTTCGGCGACCGGAAGAAGGAGATGCTCCAGGACATTGCAATCGTGACGGGCGCGCAGTTTATCACCGAGGAAGTGGGGAAGAAACGCGACAATGTGACGGTGGATGACCTTGGGCACGCGCACCGCGTGGTGGCGAACAAAGACAACACGACGATCGTGGGCGGGAAAGGCGACAAGAAAGCGATTGACGAGCGCGTCTCCCAGCTCAAGGCGCAAATCAAGAAGACCGACTCCGATTACGACAAGGAAAAACTTCAGGAGCGCCTGGGTAAGCTTGCGGGAGGCGTGGCGGTCATCAAAGTGGGAGCTCCCACCGAGTCCGCGCAGAAGGAACTGAAGCAGCGCGTGGAGGACGCGGTTGCGGCGACCCGCGCAGCGATGGAAGAGGGGATTGTGCCGGGCGGCGGCATCGCGCTTTTCAACGTGGTGTCGGGAGCGGCGCGGGAACTGGAAGCGGCGGGAACCCCCGTGCTTGCGGGCGCTCTCGCAATCTTGAAGCGCGCGCTTGAAGCCCCGCTCACGGCAATCGTGACGAACAGCGGCGAGACCCCGGCGGTCATACTTCGCGAACTCACCGAGAAAAAGAAAGGGCACGTGGAGGTCTGGCTCGGATTCAACGGGGTCACGAACACAATTGCGAACCTCAAAGAAGCCGGTATTGTGGACCCGCTCAAGGTAGTGCGGACTGCCTTTATGAACGCGACCTCCGTTGCCGCGAACTACATTACCGTGGGCGCCGCAATGGCGGCGATTCCGGAGAAGAAGGAGCACACCGGAGGAGCGCCGGGCATGGGTGGAATGGGAGACATGGGATACTAGATAGCCACTAGGAATTAGCCCTTCCCGCCGGCCAGGCAGGCATTAGAATTTAGTTTTTTTGGAAGTCCGATTTCCTAAGGGAAGTCGGACTTCCTTAATATTGGGAGTCTCGCATTCGCTAACTTGCGGAGCGGGGCTTTGTGGTTTTGGAGCGCGGGCGTAGAACGAAACATATGAAGCGAAACTACCTCATCGCGGTAATGAGGAAAACGACCCCGCGCATGCGGCGCGGTACCCCCAACTTTTACAAAAAGTTGGTGCGAGGGTATAGTATCCGTATGTCCGAGGCGGATAAAAAGATCGTAACAAAAGAACAACTCATAGAACGGTTGCAAGAGTTGGCCGGAAGCACAGAGGGATGGTCGGAGCAAAACCACAAAGGAGAAAGCCCTGAAAGCGCGCATGTGAAGGCAGACAGAGCGCTCCTCGAATATATCGGGGATGAAGAAGTTACAAAGGTATTTGATAGCGTTGATAAGTGGTATGCATAATTTATGAGTAAAAAAGAACTATTCTCGATTGCAGTTGCGGTGCTCGTCGTGGGCGGGGGAGCGTATTGGTATAGCCAATATAAAACCTCGTATACAGAAGAGAAAAAATCCGAGACGAATGTACAAAATGTCTCTCCGCAAAGTTACTCGTTCAAAGGTTTGTCGAAGCGCGTGCCCGAAAGAAAGTGGAACGACGTGTTTGTAGAGGTATATAAAAATGGAGAGCTAGTGCGATCGGTTAAGGTTGGGGAGGACGAGGCGAAGGCTTCGCAATTTACTATTTCTCCCGATGGAAGATATGTTGCGTTTGCGATTGGCACGGCAGGCGGGACGTGCGTGTATTTCGAGGACCCGTATGCAATAAATTTGGAGACTTTTTCAGTGGTCGCGTTTACCGCCGAAGACCCCAAGGAAAGAGAATCGTGGTTTCCGGGCAAAGATTGGGCTGCCACGCCCATTGAGCGTATCGCGTGGACCTCGAATAATGAAGTTGAGGCAACATTCCGGCTGGGGATGAAATTTGGGGGTTAAGGGAACTTTCGTGTTGGTTTTTTGAGTGTCGGCAGACGAAAAAGCTCGATATAGTCAAACTTTTTCGTCTGCCTTGACCGGAAGATAGACATCCGATTGTCTATCTTCATGCAAAAACACA
>JACPLI010000002.1 GCA_016186635.1 Candidatus Liptonbacteria bacterium
AGGCCGATGGAGTGTCTCAAGGACAGAACGCCCCAGGAAGTTCTCGATGCATACCGGAAAAAAATCCGCAACAACAAAAAAAGCCGTGTATAGCGGCATTCTATTTCAGGGGGGCTGGTGGGATTTGGGTTGCTACGCATACCCTACGTCGCGCGAGTGCTTTTGTCAATAATACGCCCCCTATTTTCTTTGTGCGGCGGGGGGTGGGGGGTGAGCGTGTGGATGTGTGTATTGAGCAAATACTTGCGACCGCAAGTATTTGCTAAAATGTGGATGTGCGGGCTCGACTAAAGAAAAACAATAGGTTGGGTGTGATCCAGCGGAAGGTGCTTCTGCTCTTACTCGCGGGCATTTCGCTCGGGCTTGCGGGTTCTCCTCATGCGCAATGGAAAGTGCTCAAGGAGCTGCATCAAGAGTGGGAGAAAATAAATCGGCAAAGTTTGGAGCGCGCAATTCGGTCGCTCTATGAATCGAAGCTCGTTACTCGCCGGCGCAACAAAGACGGGACTCTCACTATGGAGTTGAGCGATGCAGGGAAAAGGCGGGCGCTCACGTTCAATCTGGCGACAATGAAAATCGCGCGCCCACCGAAGTGGGATGGTCAGTGGCGTATTGTATTATTCGATGTGCCAGAGGAGGGGAAGTCCATTCGCGACGCGTTTCGCGCCCATCTCAAAAGGTTGGGATTCTATGAGTTGCAAAAGTCGGTGTTTGTGCATCCGTTTGAGTGCCGCGACGAGATTGATTTTATCATTGAGCTTCACGACTTGCGTCCGCACGTGCGGTTTATTGTCGCCCACTCGATTGATAATGCCATGCATTTGAAGAATATATTTAACTTGTAAGTTTCACAAATAAGTTTCACAAAGAATAGTTTTTGTTTTGCGCGTGCCCATTTATATTTCCGTATTCCGCTGATTTAGCAATTACATGCGACCGCGTGTAATTGCTAAGTTGTCGGGGACTGGGTGCAGAGGACTGGCTTGGTGGGCATGAATTGGTTTTGACAAACGCGCGTGGCGGGAGTACAAAGACCACACTAACCTTAACAAAAGGATTTTTGGATGAAAATGAAAAATATCCGAGTTACCCCACGGACACTCCCTTCGATTATTGGTCAGTTAAATGCAGCCGAGCTTAAAAGCGCCATCTTCATAAAACCTAGTGTTGGAAAGGAACTCTTTCTGCTCCACGCGGAGAGTCCAACAGGGCGTCCGGTTCTATCCGTGATGGCCGTGCGGTTGATGACCCTTTCCAAAAACTGCGTCGTTCCTGTACATCTCCACCGGTACAAGGAGAAATTGTATGTGCAGCAGGAGGGCGCGTTGCAAGTGCTTGTGTTCATCGGGGGGAATCCGTTTTGGTTTATGATTCAGCAAGGAGAAGAGCTTGTTATACCCCCACGCCACCCTCACGCCGTAGCATGTTTCGACAAATCCTCGACTACCCGAATCATTGCGTCTTCGCAAGACGGAGACGACATCATGTGGGAACCGTCCGCCGACAAGCTCATTCAGCACGGGATGCCCTCTGGCAAGTAGTAAAGGAGGGAACTTCTCCACAACGCGATTTTAAGGTCTGTAGCGATACAGACCTTAACCATTTCTTGGTATCCTTTGTATATGAAAGAAATCCTACTTATCGACAAACCCGCGGGCATCACGTCGTTTGATGTGATACGCATCTTGCGGCGCAAGCTCAAGGATGAAAACCCTTCGACTTCGCTCAGGGTCAAGATCGGCCACGCGGGGACCCTCGACCCGATGGCGACTGGGCTTATGATTGTGGGCGTGGGCGAGGGAACGAAGAAACTCAAGGAGTACTTGAAACTGCCGAAGGTGTACGAGGCGGAGGTGATGCTTGGCCTTCGCACCGATACTGGAGATCGCGAAGGCAAGATTCTTGAGCAAGCGAAATTAGGCAATTTGGAAGTTGAGAAATTAGAGAAGGTCCTTGTAGGGATGGTTGGAAAGGTTGTATTGCCGGTGCCGATGTACTCGGCGGTGAAAATAAAAGGGAAGCCATTATATAAATATGCTCGTGCACTTGCCCGCCGAAGCAGTAGCGAAGGTGGTGAGCTTGTCGAACCACCGAAGAAGGAGATGGAGGTGACAAATTGCGAGTTGCTCGCAATTTGTCATTCCCGCCCCGTACTGGATTCCCGCGTCCGCGGGAATGACAGATGCGGGGCGGGAATCCAGTACGGGGTAAACTCCAGCGGGAATCCAGAAACAAAAACACTGGATTCCCATTGTCATGGGAATGACAAACTGATAGTCAAAGTTCGCTTCGAGGTCACAAGTGGCACCTACATCCGCTCGCTCGCGGAAGAAATCGGGCGGCGGCTCGGCGTGCCCGCGACGCTGTGGAATTTGCGGCGCACGCGGATTGGGGATTTTAGAATAGAGAGTGCAGAAAAATTAGATTGAACTTTCCGATTATCACTTTTTGCCGTACGTACGGCGAAAAGTGATAATTCCGGGATTTCTGAAATAGTTCAAGCTCGCGTTGGGCGCGAGCTTGAATTTGTTCTGGCGATCTTGAGGGCGTTAGCCCTTGGTTAATTTTTCTATTTCTCCCATCTTCATTGCGAAGCACTCCGGGCAGAACGTGTGGGTGAATATAATCTTGAAATGATCAGTGAGAAAGTTTTCCAATTGATGCCACAGATTGCCCTTGTCGCGGATTTTTTTGCACATGCAACAGATCGGCAAAAGGTCATGCGACTGCGGCACTTTTACAGTCTCGAGCGCCCTGGTTACTGCGGGGAGGAGATCGGTTCCCATTCCTTCCTGTAGGATATAATCCGTCGCGCCTGCCCGGAATGCCTGGACCGCGTTCTCCGTGTAAGAAACGCTCGTGATGAAGATAAACGGGAGGTTGGGAAATTGGCTACGCACGATGGCGAGCGCGGCGAATCCGTCGAGGTGCTGGTTCCAGACACCCGACAGGACCAGGTCCCACTGCGCCCTCCCGAGCTGTTCAGTGAGCTCTTGCTCCGTTGCAACGCGCACAATCGAAGGATTAAAGTCCCCCAAAATCGCGGTTGCCGTTGCGTCGTCAGGACTGTTGCCGATGAGCAAAATCCGAATTTTTTCCATAAGCTCTTAACTCAATGTTGTTACGGGATCACTTCTATTCTTGGCAGAAGCACTTCCCTGGTTAGGTCAAATTAACTGCGCACAGTAGAACACAGACAAGCTATGCTTGTCAAATTAACCTAATTTCTCCGCCCGAGGCGGATCCGCCTCTGGAGGATAATTACCCTAATTAACCTAAATAAATCCCAATCCTCAATGCCCAAGTGCTTGGACATTGTAACGTTGGTTATTCGTTAGGAATTAGGTCAATTAGAGCAATGAGAATAATTAGCAAATTTACTTCGCCGGTTCCCACTGGTGCGTCTCGCGCAGGTATTTCAAAATCGCGTCGCTTGCGACGGCGAGCGTTTGCGTCTTGTCGCCGGACTTGTGCGCTTGGACGATGCCCACCACGTAGCCGTTCCAGAAGACGGGCGAGCCGGAGCGCCCGCCGGAAACTTCCATGTTGAGACGCACCGTGAGCGGCACGTCGGCAAACGCGCGGTTTCCCTTCTCGAGTTTCGCAAGCTGCCCCGTGGCGCCGAGGATGTAGATGGTGGAGAACAAATCTGCCTTTGCGGCAGTCGCGTCCGCAGGCGCGCCGTAGGAGAGCACCGGGGCGCCCGCTCTGAAAGAGTCTTTCAAAGGGAGGAGTTCGGCATGGGGAAATTCCTTGGGGAGCGAGGCGACACCGAACGTGGGCCCGTCGGGCGAGAGCCCGGTGATTTTGAGGACGGTGAAGTCTGCTTCCGACCTCTCGAGCTCGCTCCATCCCGCCCCCGTCGGCTCGTAAAGCGGCGCTACGGTGTAGCCCAACACCGGCACGCGCGCGGTGGGGTTGAAAGCTTGGATTTGCCCGGATGTGGGGAGCACGGTGTCCTCCGAGAGTCCTCCCGCCAAGCAGCCGGTATTTTTTGACGTGATAGTAAGGACAAGCTCATCGTACCCGATGGTAGTCGTTGCTTTTTGGACGAAGGTGCCTCCGACATGCTTGTTCGTAAGGATATAGCCGCGTGTATCGATAATTACGCCGGTGCCGCGGCTGTACCCTTCTTCCGTGGCAGGTTCATATTGCGGGTCCGAGACGGTGTAGGTTTGCGTGATGTTGCAGACGATTCCCACGATTGCCCGCGGGTCGATCGCTTTTTGCGGCGGCGCGGCAACGGTGCGCGTGCTTGTCGCACGTGCCGCGGTGGTTGTTGCAGTTGCGGAGGGGAGTGGTCCGCCAATTTGGCCCGATGGAGGCGTTGAGGTCGGCAGAGTTGTGGAGGGTGCTTGGGTCGGTGTAGGAATGACACTTACGGCGCTTGTTGTTCCCACCGCAACCGAGACCGGCAGTGAGGGGGGTGCCGCGGTTTGGCGCGAGGAGGTGGCGCTCGAAGAGGCGGCGGCGCGAGGAGGAGGAGAAGAAGAGGTGGCGAGGGTGGGCGGCGTGGAGGAAAGCGAGGATGGAGATAAGGATGAGGATGAAGATGGAGGCGAGGATGAGGATAGTGATGATGTCGAGAATGCCGGCGTGCGGGTGATGAGATATGTCCCGATGCCGCCGAGGACAAGCCCCGCGCTGATTACGATGAGGAGCACAATATTCAAAACTCCGGATTTCATTTGTGTTGGGCTTATCCCGTTAGAAATGATACCTTGTCGCTTGTGGTGCGGACAGCCGCTCGAGTTGCATCCCTGTGAGAATACGAATGTCTCGTGGAAATTTCTAACGGGACTTACTATAACAGAAACCCCGCCCCGCCCTTGCATGCAAGGGCGGGGCGGGGAAAAACCTCGCTGCGAGGGAGAACTACCAGTTCCCTCCCGTGCGGGGCGCGCGCGCTTCCATCGGGCGCGCTTCGTTCACCGTGAGCTTCCGCCCGCCGAAGTCCTTCCCGTTCCAGAGGTCAATCGCTTTCTGCGCGTCTCCGTCGTTTACCATTTCGACGAAGCCGAACCCCTTGGAGCGGCCAGACATTTTGTCGGTGATAACCGTGGCTGACTCCACTGCACCCGCTTGCGAGAACGCGTCTTTCAACTCGTCCTGCGTCGTCGAGTACGGGAGTCCTCCCACGTACAATCGCTTAGCCATCTATTTTTCTTTGGTTGTGTAAGGCGACCTTAGAACCCGATTAATTGATAAGGTGGGTTCTCTCTCTTCTGGCTCCTCGCCTTACACAACATGGGAATGTCGTGCGCACGGCTTTGGAAAAACCTTCGAGAACACTTACCGCGGCAGTATACCACAACAAGTAACAAGCAACAAGCGACCAGCGGCCGGTCGTCATTTGAATCTAACGACTGTGATTTGCCATTGGCGATTTGCGATACGCGCGAGGGTGCCGTACTCTGGTGAATATGCATAGGTGGTTTCTCTGGTCTGCGGCAACAGTTAGTCTCGCGCTCATCGCCGGCGGGCTTTTTGTGCACCGCGCGGCGGTGGAGGAGGGAATTGTGCGCAATCAGCTTGCGGCACTCTCGCAAATAGAGGTGAATGCCGCGCGGGAGTGGCGCGCGCGTTCCGGATTCAAGCGGGAACTTGCGACGGGAGACAAGGGGAACGACGTGGTGCTGCTTCAGAAGACCCTGGTGGCGAAGAAACTGCTTGCGTCAAAAGACGCGACGGGATTCTACGGTTCGCTCACGAAGAAGGGTGTGCAGTCCCTCCAGCGCGCGTGGTCGCTTCCGGCGACGGGCGCGGTGGATGAGGCGACGCGTGCGCGTTTGAACGAGGCGTACCGCGGTATCGTGTGCCCCAGGCCCGCCGCGGCATATCCCGATTTCTCGCGTGTGAATGTGGGCAAGAGCCGCCTTGTGCCCTACGACTACGCGCCCGCAGACCTTGCGGAACTTTCCGCAAATAGCGTGTGGACGAACGGGGTGGTGTGTATGCGAAAGGAAGCGGGGGCTGCGCTTCTGCGTATGATTGGGGATGCGGCGAAGGAAGGGGTGCGCATTGGAATCACCTCCGGCTTCCGGAGTGCGGATATCCAAAAGGCGCTCTATGACTACTGGCACATGGTTGGGGGGAACAAGGCGGACGGGGAGATCGCGCCGCCCGGCGGCTCGGAGCACCAGCTGGGCACGGCGGCGGACCTCACGGGCGCCTCGGCGGGCTACGCGGGCACGCCGCCCGACTTTGCCAAGCGCCCCGAAGGGCGCTGGCTTACCGCCCATGCACGTGAGTATGGGTTTGCACTTTCCTACCCTCGGGGGCGCGAGGGGATTACGGGCTACATCTATGAGCCATGGCACTGGCGATATGTGGGGAAGGAAACGGCGGCGGCGATTGCGGAAGGGAGCGTGGGCACGGCGGAGTACCTTGCGGCGCATGCAGGGAACATTCCTCGCCTTCGCGGGATTCCCGAGGGATTGGACCTTACTGCCGCCGCGGCGCTCGCGGTCTACGTGCCGCGCGGTTTCCGACCCGGAGGGGTTTCCGACCCGGGTGGAGGAACCCCGCACGTTCTTGTCCAGAAGGATTCCGAGCGCCCGCATCCCATCGCGAGCGTGACGAAGCTGCTTACGGCAGTGGTCGCGGAGAAGCTTTTCCCGCCGGGGAAACGTATCCCCGTTTCCGCGGCGGCGGCGCAGGAAGCGGTGAACCCCCGCACCTACGGCGTGGGTGCGGGGGCGAAGGAGGGGCAGTCGGTTCTCCAAAGCGGCGACGCGCTTTCAATTGAAGACATGCTCGCATTGCTTCTTATTGAGTCTTCAAACCCCGCGGCGCGCGCACTTGCGGATGCCTACGGGTACGAGCAGTTCATCGGGCTGATGCGCGGCGAGGCGGCGCGGCTGGAACTTTCAACGCTTGTAGTTGCGAACCCCACGGGGCTTGATCCAAAAAACGGAGAATCGCTGAACGCGGCGTCGGCGAGGGATCTCGCGGTGCTCCTGCGGGAAGTGCTCGACAATCATCCTGCGCTGCGAACGCTCCTCGGGACACCCGAGGCGCAGGTGCGGAGCACGGGCGGCGCGGTGTACCGCGCCCGGACGACGAACAATCTCCTTCTTTCTTCGGCGTGGCCAGAAGGCGTCCTTGGCGGGAAGACGGGCGAGACGCCGCGAGCGTCCCAGGCGCTCGTGTTTGCGGCACAAAGCCCTTCGGGGGACGGATATGTGCTGGGAGTATTGCTCGAGTCCGCGGACAGGTTTACGGATGCGGAAAAGGTGCTGCGGTGGCTTCGCGATTCGTATGAATGGGAGTAATATGTCTCGCATGGAAGACAAGCACCTTACCCTTGCATTCACCCTCGCGGGAGGAATAATCGTGAGCGGGCTTATTTTTTTTGTCGTGTGGCGCGGGAGCATCGGCGCGATTCCGCCGGCTCCAATGAGGGAAGAGGTAGCAGGGACGGGAACGGCGCCTGCGCCGCTTTCGCCGGCTCCCGCACTCGCCTCGCTTCGCTGGGACCGGATGCCGTCCTCAACGGTGCCATGGGAAGCGCGCGATTCGCATGCGTTTGCGGTGTTTAAGAATGCGCTCTGGCTTATGGGTGGGCTTGATGGGAACGGGCTCGTGGCGCGCGGCCAGTACGGTGAGCATGTGCGGTATTGGGAAGCGCCGCATTTTGATGATGTGTGGACGTCAACGAACGGATACGATTGGAAGCGTATAACGAATAACGCGCCGTGGGGTGAGCGGCGCTCCATGCAGGCAGTGGAGTTCCGAGGCAAGCTTTGGCTTATGGGCGGCTGGGGTCCCGAGCTTGGGTACCGTTCCGACGTGTGGGCGACCGAGGATGGGAAGCGGTGGCAGCGCGTAACCGCCAAGGCGGCGTGGCCCGCGCGGGAGGGGCATTCGCTTCTCGTCTGGCGCGACAAGCTATGGCTTATCGGCGGCGTGCAGTACGACGCGCGGAAGACGTTTAATGACGTGTGGAACTCGACCGACGGTTTCACCTGGGAACTGGTAACTGATAACCCGCCGTGGCGCTCGCGGTGGGACCACGCAGCCGCCTCATTCAACGACCGGCTCTATCTCACCGCGGGGATGGACTTGGCGGGCAACACGTTCCGGGACGTGTGGGTATCGGACGACGGTGCGACGTGGGAACTGGTAACTGATAACCCGCCGTGGCGGGAGCGGCAGGGACATGTGCTCCTTGAATATCGCGGCGCGCTGTGGACGCTTGGGCGCTTGAATGACCCGGATTCGGGAGGGGGACCGAATGATGTGTGGTTTACAAAGGACGGCGTGACATGGGAGGAAACGGACGTTGACCCGCCATGGCGGGGGCGCGAGGACCACGGGGCGGTGGTCTGGCGCGATGCGATGTGGATTACGGGAGGAATGGACAGCAAGTGGGAGTGGAGCAATGAGGTGTGGCGTTCGTCATTCGCTCAATAATCAAGAACACGACAAATAATAAGTTGTCCACAAATATCCCCTGACTCCATACGCACCAGTTGTCATTCCCGCGGAAGCGGGAATCCAGGACCTATATCCCCGCATGCGCGGGGATGACATGGGTGTTATGTCGCGAAGGGAGAGGCGTGAAGTTGTCCACAGTTCTCCTTACATACGGTTTGCTACACTAAAATTAATGGATTCATCGAGAACCCACTATGCGGTTGCAGTTGCGGTGGTTGTGATTGTTGCAGTTATCGCGTGGTGGTTTGTGTCGTCTTACGGCGGCGCTCCGGCGCCGGCAACGCCGAGCACGCCAGTCGCACAACCGGCAACTCCCGCGGCGGCGGTCACCACGTCGAGCTTGGGCGCCTCCATTTTGGAAAAGGCGCAGAATCCGCTTCAGGGTAAAGTGCAAGAAATTTCACCGACGGCGAATCCGGTGAAGAATGTCTACAAAAATCCTTTTGAGTAAAGGATTTTTGTAATTTTCAATTATCAATTTCCAATTTTCAATGATGAAGAGTTCCTTTGAAGTGAAGCAATTTGTGGCGGGAGTGGCGGTTGCGTGCGCTCTCGTTTTTGCTGGCGTATCTGCGGCGCAGGCGCAGGAGAGCAACATTCCGCAGGCGCCGAGCGACGCGCAAATTCAAGCGAGCGGGATTACGTTCCCCGTGCCGGAGCTGGGAAATTGCGGAAGCAAGAACGAATGTAAGGCGTATTGTGAGAGCCCTGCGAATGCGGAGGCGTGCGTCGCATTTGCCGAGAAGCATGGGCTTATGAATAAGGAGGAAGCGGCGCAGGCGAAGAAGTTTACGAAGGCGCTCGCGGCGGGCGGCCCCGGCGGGTGCAAGACGCCGCAGGAGTGCGAATCGTTTTGCAGCAACATTGCGAATCTTGAGGCGTGCATGAGTTTTGCAAAGAAGCAGGGCATCAAGAACGCTCAAGTGAGCCAAGGGGAAAAACTTTTGGCGCACATGAAAGCAGGGGGAAAGACGCCCGGCGGGTGCACATCGGAAGCGGATTGCAAGAACTATTGCAGCGACTTCAGCCACGCGGAGGAGTGTTATGAGTTTGCGAAGAAAGCGGGGATTGTGCAGACGAAGGGTCAAGCGCGTCAAGGCGGCCCGCGGGGTCCCGGCGGCCCGGGAGGCGGCGAAGACCTTTCTCCGGAGCAATTCGAGAAGGTGATGGAGCTTGCGAAGAGCGGGCAGACCCCCGGCGGATGCAAATCGAAAGATGCGTGCGAGGCGTATTGTGGAGCGCCGGGGCATACTGAAGAATGCGTGACCTTTGCCGAGAAAGCAGGATTCATGTCCAGAGAAGAGGCGGCCATGGTTCGGAAAACGGGAGGGAAGGGGCCCGGCGGGTGCAGTTCGCCGCAGGCGTGCGAGCAGTATTGCAATGAGCCGGCGAACCGCGAGACATGTTTTAAGTTTGCCGAGGAGAATGGATTTATCAGTAAGGAAGAGGTTCAGCGGGCGAAGGAGGGGCTTGTACAGCTCCGCGCGGGGATAGAGCACGCGCCGCCCGAGGTTGCCGCGTGTTTGAAGTCGACGCTTGGACCCAATGTATTGGATGATATTCAGGCGGGAAAGCTTACTCCGGGCCCCGAGATTGGCGACCGCATGCGCGGCTGTTTTGAAAAGTTCGGCTCGCGCGGCGGTCCGCAGGACATGTTTAAGAATGCGCCGCCGGAAGTTGCCGCATGCATCAAGGAAAAAATCGGCGGCACGTTCGAGGCGATTAAGAGCGGCAAGGAGGCGCCGACGCCGGAGATGGCGGACACGCTCCGGGTGTGCTTCCAGAGCGTGCAGTTCTCCGCCGAAGGCGGACCCGCCTTTGGCGGGGAGCAGGGGGAAGGTGGTCCTCGCGGACCAGGAGTTATGAGGCAAGGACCTCCCGCGCAGGCGCTCCAGCAATTTCTCCGTACGGCTCCGCCGCAAGTGCAGGAGTGTTTGAAGCAGAAGCTTGGCGACAACTTTGCGAAACTCCAATCGAACGAGCCGGTGGAGGGGTTCGACCCTTCGCTCATACGGAATTGCTTCGAATCGTTCCGGCCCCAAGAACACTTTGGGCCGCCCGGGGGCGAGGGTGGATTTCCTGGCGGGCCAGGGGGCCCCGGTGAGCAAGGCGGGTTCCGTGGTATTCCTGAAGACGTACTCGCCTGCGTGAAGGAAAAATCCGGCGGAGCAGTGGATATAGAAAAACTGCGCCGCGGTGAGCGGCCAACTCCGGAGGTGGAAAAGGTGATGGGAGAGTGTTTTGGGAAAATGGGTTCCCAAGGAGGGCAAGGGGGATTCCCCGGGGGTCCAGGCTTCGGCGGGCCTGGCGAGCAGGGAAGCAAAGGTGGTCCCTTCCCGCAGGGAGGTCCGCAGGGTCAGGCATTTTCCGCCGGAGGCGGATCCGCCTTTGGCGGAGGGCAGGGCGGCATTCCTCGTGAAATCCTTTCCTGCGTGAAAGAGAAAGTAGGACAGGATGTAACTGAAGAAAAATTGCGCGCGTCAACCGGTGACCAAGGGAACCTCGGGCAGGCAATCCGTGAGTGTTTCGGGAAAATGCAGCCCCCGGGGCAAGGGGGGTTCCCGCAAGGGCGTCCTGAAGGTGGATTTTCCCAGGGCCAGAACTCGCGTTCCGGTCCAGGAGGCGGGCAAGGCGGACTTCCAGAGTCGGTGCTCTCATGCGTGAAGGAAAAGGCGGGCGATACCGTAGATGTTGAGAAGCTCCGCCGCGGTGCTCAACCAACTCCAGACGTGGAGAAAGTGATAGGAGAGTGTTTTGGGAAAATGAACGAGAAGGGTGGACAGTTCCCGCAAGGAGGTGAGAGGGGAGGTTTTCCCGGAGGACAGAGCGGTTTTGCGAGCGGGACGCCGGGCCGCTTCGATGGACAGCAGCAATTTCAGGAACAATACAAACAGCAGTTTGATGAACAGTTCAAACAGCAATATAACCAGCAGTACAACGCGGAGTTTCAGAAGCAGTATGGGGAGAAACTCCAAAGCGAGGTGAATCGCCAAACACAAGGATTCCAGGACCAGGCGGGGAAACCGGGTTATGTGAACCCGTTTTCGAGCGGTCCTTCCGGTCAGGGTGGATTTGGCGGTCAGCCAAACCAGCAGTTCGGACCATCTTCAGGCGGCGCAGGCGGAGGCGGGCAGTTCGGTCCGCCGCCGGGTCCCCAAGGAGGCGGGTTCCCGGGCGGAGGCGGCTTTGGCCCGGGACCGAGTCAATCATTCCAACCGCAGGAGGGTCGTGCAGAACAGTTGCAACCCAATCAACCCCTGCAACCGTTTGCACCGCAATTACAAGGACCCCAGGGAGTTCCTCTTTCGCCGACGGGTGGAGGCGCAGGAGGAACCATGCCGCCCCCGCCGGGCGATGCAGGCGGCGGCGCGCCGCCTCCCTCGGGCGGACAGCAATCTCCTCCGCCTCCGAGCGGCTCGGGTGGCGGAACCCCGCCCCCACCGCCTTCCTCGGCGGCGCCCCGGCAGTCGCTCCTCGGAACCATCCTCTCGCCGTTCATAGAACTTTTGGGGATCGGAAGGTAAAACAAAACGACCGCTCCCATTTTCCGTGAGCGGTCGTTTTTTGAGTTCGCGATTTCACCCTTTTCAACGAAGGGTTCGAGCTTCTGAAGAAGGGAATTTTTTCTTGGGATTGGAGAAATCCGCCGCCCTTATTCGCATACCCTTTTCGAGGAGCCGGGGGTCGAGGACACCACGGACAAATTTCTCAAATGCTTTCTGCTGTTCCTCATCCGTGTTGTCGAGGAACCGTGAGAGTTCGCTCTTTTTTTCTCTTTCGAAACGGAAGAGTTCATCCCTCACCACTTCTTTGAATCTCCATTCTTCGCCGGATTTGACTCCGCCAGAGTTAATGTCCATAAGCGCATTCCAATACTTTGCTGCGGTCTCCGGCATGGGGATTTTCTCCACCACGACGAAAATGGCGACGTTTGTGCTGTCGGGGCGCGTTACCCATTCTACTTCCACCTGCAAGGGAGCATAGGAAAGGAGTGTTGTCCCTCTGGCGAGCCGCGCGTAGTTCCATGTCCACATTATGGTTCCGCGGGGGAATGAAGTGATTACTTTTCCCTCGGCGTCCACGAGGCACGATTGCGGCAATACGCCGCTCGTGGAAAAAACGCACATGGTGGAAGAAAAAACGGCGAGGACGAGGTTGATTAGCCACTTTTTCCTTTGCTCCTCCGTGGAAAAGTTTGTCCCGAATTTGGCGAGGAGAAACAGGATAGTGGAAACAATCATCACGAGAAATGCAATGAATTTGGTGGCGGAATAGATGAATAAGATAGTTTCTGGAGTCATACAAGAATCCTTCCATGGTTTAGGTTGTGAACGGGTCGCACACGCGGCCCTAGCTGGTGTTACTGTATTACCACGATTTTGCAAAAGCGGTAAAGCCCCGACGTTCGCGGGACTAGCGTATCTTTGATGTGCGCCCGGAGGGACTCGAACCCCCAACCCCTTGGTTCGAAGCCAAGTACTCTATCCGATTGAGCTACGGGCGCATTTTCCTGTTTATCCTAGCAGGTTTGGGGTTCTTGGAAAAGGAATTTAAGATAGAAATTGTTGTTATTCCAATGTTCTTGAGAACATTGGAATAAGGATTTTTTGTTTGCTATTCGCGCTTTGCGATTTGCGGTAGAGTAATACCTATGGACAGCATCTCACTCCTCATATTTGAACTCCTTGTGCTTGTGTTCTCCGTGGTGATTCACGAGGTTTCGCACGGCGCGATGGCGGAAAAATTGGGCGACCCCACGGCGCGGCTTTTGGGGCGGCTGACTTTGAATCCGATTCCGCACATCGACCCGATTGGTTCGCTCCTTCTCCCGGCGGTCTTATGGTTCATCTCCGGCGGGACATTTATTGTGGGGTGGGCGAAGCCGGTGCCCTACAACCCCTGGAATTTGAAGAACCCCGTGAGCGCCGCGGCGAAGATTGCTTTTGCGGGCCCCGCGGCGAACCTTGCGCTCGCGGTCGCGTTTGGGATTTTCCTCCGCTTCGCGCACGCGCTCGATGCGAGCGCCCCACTCCTCGCGTTCTTCGGCTTGATTGTGCAGATTAATATTCTTCTTGCGGTCTTTAATCTCGTGCCTCTGCCGCCATTAGACGGTTCGAAGGTGCTCTACGCGCTTTTGCCGCGCACGAATCAGGGAGCCGCAATCATTACTTTTCTGGAGCGGAATGGGATGATTCTGCTCCTTGTATTTATTTTTTTCGGATTCGATTTGATTATTCCCGTGATGCGCGCGCTCTTCTTTTTGTTCACCGGATTGCGGCTTTAAGGAGTTTGACACTCTGCATATTCTCCGTAGAATAGGAGTGTGCCCCATATTGCGCGGGGGCATTTTATAATGTATAAACAATGAGTTTTGAGTGACGAGGTTCGAGTGTTGAGTGAAAATCATTGGTCTTCGTCCGTCGTTTAATTTCTTCACTTGCCACTCATTCACTTGTCACTCATAACTTATCCCATATGCCCACTATCAGCCAACTCGTAAAGCGCGGCAGGACGCCGCTCAAGGCGAAGACCAAATCGCCGGCGTTGTCGTACTATTTCAATACGATTCAGAACCGTCCGGTGGACTCATCCTCGCCTTTCAAGCGGGGCGTGTGCGTGAAGGTATTTACCACGACTCCAAAGAAGCCGAACTCGGCATTGCGGAAAGTCGCGCGCGTCCGGCTCACGAACGGCATGGAGGTGACCGCCTATATTCCGGGCGAGGGGCATAATTTGCAGGAGCACTCGATTGTGGTCATCCGCGGCGGGCGCGTGAAGGACTTGCCCGGCGTGCGGTACCACATCGTGCGCGGCGTGCTCGACACCACCGGGGTGGAGGCAAGAAAACAACAGCGGTCGAAATATGGCGCCAAAAAACCAAAAGGATAATTAGGTTTTTTGGAATTATCAATTCTCAAGTTTCAATTTTCAAAAGAATTTTTCAATTAAGGTAATTTGACCATTGATTGAAAATTGATAATTGGAAATTGAAAATTATTGTATGCGCAAAAAGCGTGTCTACAAAAAGCATTACACCCCCGACCTACTCCACAGCCGCGTGGATGTGTCGCGGTTTGTGAACTACGTGATGCAGGATGGGAAAAAGACGACCGCGGAGCGGATTGTATACGGCGCGTTCGACTCGGTGAAAAAAGTGACGGGCGAAGAGCCGCTCAAGGTATTCGAGAAGGCGCTTGAGCACGCCTCGCCTGCGCTCGAGGTGCGCTCCCGGCGGGTGGGAGGCGCGAACTACCAGGTGCCGCAAGAGGTGCGACCCGACCGGCGGTTTATGCTTGCGGTGCGCTGGATTGTGAGTGCGGCCCGCGCGAAGAAAGGAAAGCCGATGGCGGAAAAGCTCGCAGAGGAACTCATTGCGGCATCGAAAAACGAAGGCGCGGCAATCAAAAAGAAACAGGACATGCACCGCATGGCGGAAGCGAATAGAGCGTTTGCGCACTTTGCACGCTAACGCGCGCGATGCCAATATACGAATGCATGCTTAATGATACTAATGGATTCTATTCGTATCATTAGTACCCATTAGTATATTAGCATCGGTTATTTTATGCCTAGGCAATACCCCATCGAAAAAATCCGCAACATCGGCATCGTCGCCCACATTGATGCCGGGAAGACCACCGTTTCCGAACGGGTTCTTTTTTATACGGGCGTTTCGCACAAAATCGGCGAGGTGCACACGGGCGACACCGTGATGGACTGGATGGAGCAGGAGCGCGAGCGCGGGATTACGATTACCTCCGCGGCAACCACCGCGTTCTGGGTTCCTACCTACCGGAACGGCGACAAGAATTTTTCCCATCGCATCAACCTTATTGACACGCCGGGGCACATTGATTTCACGGTGGAGGTGAAGCGCTCGCTCCGAGTGCTTGATGGCGCGGTCGTCGTGTTTGACGGCGTAAGCGGCGTGGAACCCCAGACCGAAACCAACTGGCATTATGCGGACGAGTATCATGTGCCGCGGATTTGTTTTTTGAACAAAATGGACCGGATGGGGGCGAGTTTCTGGGGGAGCTTTGACGCCATCCGTGAGCGCTTGACGCCCTTCGCCTACCCCATCCAGCTTCCCATCGGGCTTGAGGGAGAGCACCGCGGCATTATTGACCTTCTCCGCATGAAGGCGTTCGGATTCGAAGGCGAGCACGGCGAGAACATTGTGGAGATTCCGGTTCCGGACGCTATGAAGGCGGAGGCGGAGAAGTGGCGGCACGACCTCGTGGAGAAAATTGTCGAGGGCGATGATGTGCTGATGCACCAGTATCTTGAAGGAAAAGAAGTGGCTCTCGAGGATTTGCGCCGGACGCTTCGGAAACAGGTGATTGGCTACAAAATTGTGCCGGTCTTGTGCGGCTCGGCCTTGAAAAACAAAGGCGTGCAGTTCGTGTTGGACGCGGTGGCGGACTATTTGCCGGCGCCCACGGACCTGCCGCCGGTGAAGGGGCATGACGCGAAAACCGGAGAGGAAATTCTGCGCCGCGCGGACGACCGCGAACCGTTTACCGCACTCGCGTTTAAGATTGCCGCGGACCCGTACGTGGGGTCACTCACGTACTTCCGCAATTATGCGGGAGTGCTGAAGCGGGGTTCGTACATTATGAATGCGACCAAAGGTACCCAAGAGCGCATCGGGCGCGTGGTGCGCATGCATGCAAATCAGCGCGAGGAAATGGAAGAGGTGTATGCGGGAGAGATTGCCGCGATTGTGGGACTTAAGAACACCACCACCGGCGACTCGCTGTGCGATCCGGAAAAGCCGATCATACTCGAGAAGATCATCTTCCCCGAGCCGGTCATCGGCATCCGCATCGAGCCCAAGACAAAGGCGGACCAGGAAAAAATGGGCACCGCGCTCCGGCGGCTCGCGGAGGAGGACCCCACCTTCCGCGTGGCGGGGGACCCTGACACGGGAGAGACGATTATTTCCGGGATGGGAGAGCTGCACCTCGAAATCATCGTGGACCGCATGAAGCGCGAATTTAGCGTCGAGGCGTCCGTCGGGCGGCCGCAAGTGGCGTATAAGGAAACGATTACCGGCGAGGCGGAAGCCGAAGGGAAATACATCCGACAGTCCGGCGGCCGCGGGCAATACGGGCACGTGCGCCTGCGCGTGAAACCATTGGAACACGGGAAGGGGTTTGAATTCGTGGATGCCATCAAAGGAGGCGTGATTCCTCGGGAGTTTGTCCCCGCAGTGGAGAAAGGCGTGAAGGAAGCGCTCGACCGCGGCATTCTCGCCCATTACCCCGTTGTGGACGTGGAAGTGGAGCTCTACGACGGCTCGTTCCACGAGGTGGACTCGTCGGAGGCGGCGTTCAAGATTGCGGGCTCGATGGCGTTCCAGGAGGCGGCAAAGCGCGCGAGTCCCGTGATACTTGAGCCCATCATGAAGCTCCAAGTGATTGTGCCGCCGGACTTCTTGGGCGAGGTGACAGGCAATGTAAACTCGAAGCGCGGCAAGATTTTGAACCTTGGCGACCGCGTGAACGTGAAGGTGATTGACGCGAAGGTGCCGCTCGCCGAAATGTTCGGGTACGCAACCGAGCTCCGCTCGATGACGCAAGGGCGCGCGAGTTTCACGATGGAATTCGACCACTACGAACCGGTGCCGCAGAACATTGCCCAGCTTATTATTGAAGGGAAAAAGAAATAGGCGGTGTTTTTGTGATTTAGCATTTAGCCACGATCGTGGCTAAATGCTGGATCGGGCGAGCTAGTCGAGATTGAACACGCGTTTCAGGTGCAGCTCATTATCGATTGAGTCAGCGACGATGAAGCGGACGTGCGGCCGCATTTCGTGGAGTTCGATGAGAAATTCTATCTCGTCGCGGCATTCAAAAGGAAACACAGAAACCGATTTTTGGAGTTCGTGAAATCCCAAGCGCGTCAAGTGTTCACGGAGGGAGTCGCGGGCGTCCCGCGCAGTCTCTGGTATGTCAAAAATTACGATACGCCATTTTTTGTCCCACGAATTCGGGCGCAGGATTTTTATGGTGTGGGCGTGATACGTGAGTGCCCGTTTCCTGCCGCGTTCACTCAAGACCATGGTGACTGTTCCATCCTCATGCTCTTTTTTCTCAACCATCTTTGACTCATAGAGAGATGCGATGGCGCGTTCGGCGGTCTGTGTATTAATGTCCTCCCACTGTTTACGGATTTCCCCGATTATCTTCCATTGCTTTCTTGGAGATTGTGTGAGTCCGAGCGAGAAACCTCCAAGGAGAAGGAGAAGAATTTTTTGCTGCACTGCGCCGATGCGCCGATATTGCTTGCGAGCCCGCACCGGCAGGATTTTCTGTGTTTTCATTGTGTAGTTGTATTTCTTCTCATTTTAGCATTTAGAAACGATCGTCTACAAATGCTAAATGGGAGATGTGCACAAATGAACGCTCTGACCAAGGAAGGCCGGAGCGGTTTCGCTTTCATCCGCGCGAGGTTGCGTCAGATGAGGACGTTCTTCTTCTCGACGCGGCGCAGCATGTGCGCGACTGCGGCGCTGGCGTTGAAGGAAGCGGTGCGATCGATTCTTTTTCGTCGGGTTGGCGATGGTGTACGCCGAGCGGCCGGTGTGGGTGGAAACTCTTTGCCTGACGCAGGAACTGCCCGCGCGATGGATGGCACCGTGTTTGTGGGCACCTCCGCGGTTGGCGGGGTATTGCTCGCCGTCGCCACTCCCTCGAACATACAAGCCACGATCCCATTCCCGATCGCGTAGTGAACCATAAGCACAAGCGGCTTTACGTTATTGTACGCGGCGTTTTGCGCCCGTAGCTTTTTAACGATATCGCCGCGATGTTTGTCAATCATTTTCATGCTGACCTTGAGGTGGTTTGCGGTCACACTGTCCGCTTCCCCACTCGCGACATGCACCAGCACTTCTTTTTCTTTTCCAGTCAAGTCATTTTCCATAAAACTCCCTTTTTGAATTTGAAATTTACTACTATGTGTTTTCAGACTATGCGCGAGCGTATAGCGTATATAGTGTCAACCAAACACCCCACTTGAACCTTCAAGCTCAAAACGTAACCCTATTTTTATCCACATTTGACTTTCCTGCGGATATTCATACAATAAACTACTGTCGTAAGAACCACTCGATTGGTTCTCATTAATTAAACGAATCTCTCACATGGCAGAGAAGGAAAAGTTCAGCCGAACGAAGCCGCACGTGAACGTGGGCACGATTGGGCACGTGGACCACGGGAAGACGACCCTTACGGCCGCCATTACCCATGTCCTCTTTATGAAGGGTTGGGCGAAGAAGGAAGAAGGAGTGGACCAGATTGACAACGCGCCGGAAGAGAAAGCGCGCGGCATCACCATTGCCTTGCACCACTCGGAGTATGAATCCGAGAAGCGCCACTATGCGCACATTGACGCGCCGGGGCACGCGGACTACATCAAGAACATGATTACGGGAGCCGCCCAGATGGACGGCGCCGTGCTTGTGGTTTCCGCCGCGGACGGACCCATGCCTCAAACGCGGGAGCACATTCTTCTTGCCCGCCAGGTGGGCGTGCCGGCGATTGTCGTGTTTTTGAACAAAGTTGACCAGGTGGACGACCCGGAGCTCATTGACCTCGTCGAGTCCGAGATACGCGAACTCTTGAAGAAATACGAGTTCCCCGGCGATATGACTCCGATTATCCGCGGCTCGGCCTTGAAAGCACTTAATGCGAAGTCCGCGGACGAAGCAGATGCGAAGCCAGTGCTCGATTTGATTAAGGCGCTCGACGAATTCGTGCCGAACCCCGTGAGGGATTTGGATAAGCCGTTCCTCATGCCCATCGAGGACATTTTCTCGATTGAAGGCCGCGGCACGGTGGTCACCGGGCGCGCGGAGCGCGGCAAGGTGAAAGTGAACGAAGAAGTGGAAGTCATCGGACTTCGGCCCACGCAGAAGACGGTGGTGACGGGCATCGAGATGTTCAACAAGCTTTTGGACGAGGCGCTTGCGGGCGACAACGTGGGAGTCCTTCTCCGCGGCTTGAAGAAAGAAGACGTGGAGCGCGGGCAGGTGGTGGCAAAGCCGGGGAGCGTCACGCCGCACACGGATTTTGAAGCCGAGGTATATGTGCTCTCCAAGGAGGAAGGCGGGCGGCACTCGCCGTTCTTCGGCGGCTACAAACCGCAGTTCTATATCCGCACGACGGACGTGACGGGGGAAATCACGCTTCCGCAGGGAATGGAAATGGTGATGCCGGGAGATACGGTGAAAGTCACGGTGAAGCTCATCTCCCCGGTGGCGCTCGAAGAGAAACAGCGGTTTGCCATCCGCGAAGGAGGAAAGACCGTAGGAGCAGGTGTTGTGACAAAGATTAGCAAGTAATAATCGCACGAACACGCGAATACATCCGAAAATACGAATCGCAGTTGTGAATCCTGTTCGTATGTTCGTAATAATTCGTACTTTCGTGTGGTAAGGTTATGGCGAAGAAGCAACCAGAAAAAGATTTCCCGCAGAAGCTCCGTTTGCGGATTCGTTCCTATGACCACAAGCTGATAGACACTTCCGCACGGCAGATTATCGATGCGGCGGAGCGGAATGATGCGAAGGTGGTGGGCCCCATTCCTCTTCCCACGGAGACAAAGAAATATACCGTGAACCGCTCGACTTTTGTCCACAAGGACTCGCGCGAGCAGTTCGAGTTACGGATGCACAAGCGGCTGGTGGACATTCTGAACCCGAGCCAGAAAATCATAGAATCTCTTGGCAATTTGAACTTGCCTGCAGGAGTAGATATTGAGATCAAGATGGTGTGACCCCTTGCATCGGTCCGTAATGCGCATCGTGAGGATGCGCATTGACATTTTTGGTGGTGCGGCTTACTATTTCCCTATCTCTTTAATGGACATGGCAACCCGTTCTTGAGGTGCGTGTTTTCACAAGGATATCCAATCGCCCGGAGTTCCTTGGGCGATTTTTTATAGATGTTCATACTCGGCAGAAAATTTAAGATGGCGCAAATTTGGAAGGATAAAAAGGTGATTCCCGTCACGGTGATTCAAGCCGAGCCGAATACGGTCTCGCTTACGCGCACGACGGCGAAAGACGGTTATGAGGCGGTGCAACTCGAACTCCGCGGGATGAAGAAAGAATTCAAAATCCCCGCGGGTTTTTCTTTTTACGGTGAGCCGGGCCGAACTGTTAAGAAAGGAGATGCGGTCACCGTGGAGGCTTTCGGCGAGGGTGATGTGGTGAGGGTGAGCGGCATCACGAAGGGGAGGGGGTTCCAGGGCGTGGTCAAGCGCCACGGTTTCAGCGGGGGACCTAAGACTCATGGCCAAAAAAACCGGCATCGCATGCCGGGTTCCATCGGCAACACGACCCCCCAGCGCGTGATTCCGGGCAGGCGCATGGCGGGTCACATGGGCGTTGACCGCGTGACGGTGAAAAGTCTCGTGGTGGTGGGAGTGGACAAGGAAAAGAATCTCTTGCTTATCAGGGGAGCCGTACCGGGAGCGAGAGGAGGACTCCTCGAAATCTCGAAATTATAACTTCGAGATTTCTCAAATTTTCAATTACCAATTATCAATTTCCAATGAAGGTTGATGTCTATAATATAAAGAACGAAGTAACGGGGACGCTCGAGCTCCCTGATGCGGTGTTCGGCGCGCCGTGGCGTCCGGCGCTTGTGGCGCAGGTAGTGCGTGCGTTCCAGGCGAATCAGCGCCGTCCGTGGGCGCACGCAAAGGGGCGGAGCGAAGTGCGCGGCGGCGGCAAAAAGCAGTGGCGGCAGAAGGGCACGGGACGGGCGCGGCACGGCTCCATTCGTTCGCCCTTGTGGGCGGGCGGGGGCAAGGCGCACGGTCCGCAGAAGGAGAGGAACTACACGCAGAAGATAAACAAGAAAATGAATCGCGCGGCGGTTCTCTCCGTCCTCGCGGACCGGTTCCGCGGCGGTGCGGTGAAAGTGGTGGAAGGGCTCCGTCCGGAAGAGCCGAAGACGAAGCTGCTTGCCCCTGTGCTGCGGGCGCTTACCGCAGTGTCTCCCAAAGTGAAGAAGTTCGATGTGCTCCTTGTTGCGGGCGAGCAGGAAAAGGGCATTTTCCGCGCCGCCGCGAATCTCCCCAGGGTGAAAGCCGTGCACCCTTCGGGACTGAACGTCTATGACCTTTTGAACTATAAGCGCTTGTTCATAGATAAGGACGCAGTTTCGTCGGTCATAAAGCAATACCAGCGTACATGAACCCCTTCCTCATCAAAAAGCCCTGGCAGACCGAGAAAGCGCTTTCCTTCACAACGGAGGGGAAGTATGTTTTTATAGTACAACCGAATGCGACGAAACCGGAAGTCCGCAAGGAGGTGGAACGCCTTTACGGCGTGCATGTCGCACAGGTGAATATCGTGCGGCGCCCCCCGAAGCAGAAGCGCATGGGTGCGCTTCGCGGCATGCAAGGCGGGCACAAAAAGGCGCTGGTGACCCTTCGGAAAGGCGAGTCCATCGACTTTGGGAAATAGAGGTTATGTCCCGACCATGAGAGTTAACCACAATTATCAGCAGAGCGGTGTGACCGCAATCTGCTTCTAACGGGATGAAATCATACGCACCATACACGCCGTCGAGGCGTTTTATTACGGGAGTGGATTACCGTGTTTTGAGCAAAGTGAAGCCGCTCAAAAAATTGCTCACAACTCTGAAGTCGCATGCGGGGCGGAATTCCGCGGGGCGCATTACCGTGCGGCATCAGGGCGGCGGTGTGAAGCGGCGGTATCGGCTGGTGGACTTCAAACAGGAGCGCCGGGGCGAACCTGCGAAGGTTGTTGCAATCGAGTATGACCCCTACCGCACCTCATTCATTGCCCGCATTGCCTTTGCGGACGGGGAGCTGCGGTACGTGGCGGCGCCGCACGGGCTCAAGGTGGGCGACACGATTACTGCGGCAGACTCCGCGCCGCTCACAGTCGGGAACCGGATGATGCTCAAGAACATCCCGGTGGGGTACCAGGTGCACAATGTGGAGACGCGTCCCGGGAGCGGCGGCGTGCTCGGGCGCTCCGCGGGTTCTTATGCCGAAGTGCTTGCGAACGCGGACGGGTACACCGATTTGAAGCTGTCTTCAGGGGCGGTGCGGCGCGTGCCGTGGGAGTCGTTTGCTTCGCTCGGGCAGATGTCAAATCCGGAGCACAACTTGGTGGTTATCGGCAAGGCGGGACGTTCGCGCTGGAAGGGAGTGCGCCCCACCGTGCGCGGCATGGTGATGAATCCGGTGGACCACCCCTATGGAGGCGGCGAAGGCAGGCAGCCGCGCGGCACGAGAAAACCGAAGACGTTATGGGGGAAAGTGACCGGAGGACGAAGGACGCGCAACAGGAAAAAGTGGTCGAATGCGTTTATTGTGCAACGAAGAGCAACTAAGTAATTGGCACTTACGTAATTACTTATTTACCCAATTATATGTCGAGAAGTTCCAAAAAAGGACCCTACGTAGACCCGCGCCTTCTCAAAAAGATAGCAGGGTTGAAGGCGGAGCATGCGCCTTCCATCAAGACGTGGTCGCGCGCGTCCGAGATTGCGCCCGAGATGGTGGGGTTTCTGTTCGCCGTCCACAATGGGAAAGATTTCATCGAAGTGCGGGTGAGCGAAGAAATGGTGGGCCACCGGTTGGGGGAATTTGCGCAGACGCGCCGTTTCACGAAACACGGCGGAAAGATGCAGCGCGAACTTGAACAAAAGGCGGAAGGAGCGGCGCCGGGAGTAATCGCTCATAATGCGAATAAAGGCAAATAACGCAAATGAAAGGAGTAATCGCTAATATCGCGAATATGAAGGCAAATAATGCGAATGGATTCGCGTTATTGAATGCAGATTAGCATTATTCGCGAATACTCTCATGGCACGCATATCCGCACAGTTGAATCACTTGCATATGACCCCGCGCAAAGTACGGGCGGTTGCGGATTTGCTCCGCGGCAGGACGGTGAATGAAGCGGAAGCGGAGTTGCTTCTCCACCGGCGGCGGGCGGCGAAACCGCTCCTAAAACTGCTCCGGTCCGCGGTTGCAAATGCGCGGCAGCAGAAACTGGAGAGCGGAAATCTCGTGGTCTCCGAAATTCGCGTTGACCAGGGCACGATGCTCAAGCGCTTTCTCCCTCGTGCCCGAGGCATGGCAACGCCTATTCAGAAAAAGATGTGCCATGTGATTGTCGTGCTTCAGGAGGGGGCGGTGAAAACGCCGCGATTCTCGATTGTGGTGGAGCGGAAAACGAAGGCGCCCCCGCATTCTCACCGGCCGAAGAAGGAGAAAGGCGGAGGTGCGCCGCAAAGCGGCGATGCCGCCCCGAAGGCGCCGGCGAAGCAACAGGGATTCTGGAAGAGGATGTTTAGGAGAAAGTCAGTATAACGATGCCAATATACGAATGGGTACTAATGATACAAATGAGCACAAACGGGTCTATTCAAAATTCGCATTATTCGCATGAATTGGTATATTAGCATCGCGTAATATGGGACAGAAAATTAATCCAATCTCGCTCCGCATAGGGGTGGTAAAAAATTGGCCTGCACGGTGGCTTCTCAAGGGGAAGTACGGGCGCTTCCTTGAAGAAGACGAGGCGATTCGGCGCGTGGTCGGGGAAAAAATCGCGCAAGCGGGGGTGTCGGCGCTCGAAATCGAGCGCACGTCGAACAACCTGAAAATCTCGATTCAAGCTGCGCGCCCGGGGTTTATCATCGGCAGGGGCGGCAAAGGGATAGAAGACCTTACGAAGGCGATTGAAAAGGAGCTCCGCGACGTGCGCAGGAAGCGCGGTGCGGGAGCTGCTCATGGGAAAGCCCAAGGGCTCTCGCTCAATGTCGAAGAACTCAAGCGGTCGCAGATTGCGGCTCCCTACGTGGCGCAGCAAATCGCGTGGGATTTGGAAAAGCGGCTCCCGTTCCGCCGCACGATGAAGAAGTATATCGAGCAGGTGATGCAGAACAGAGACGTGAAGGGCGCGAAGGTCTTTTTAAGCGGGCGGCTTGACGGCAATGAAATTGCGCGGCGCGAACGGCTCGTGCGCGGTTCGCTCCCCCTGCACACGCTCCGTGCGGATATTGACTACGGCACGGCAACCGCCTTCACGAGCTACGGCACGGTGGGTATCAAGGTATGGATTTATAAAGGAGAGATTTTTCAAGAGAAGGCAAAGGGCGAATCGCAAAGCGCTGATCGGGATTCTGAACGATAAGCGATGTGCAATTTGCACTAGGCGATTACCATGCTTATTCCTAAAAAAGTAAAACACCGCAAGTGGCAGAAGGGGCGTTCTCGCGGGAGGACTGTGGAAACGCGCGGTCTCACGGTAGCATACGGAGAATATGGGCTCAAAGCGCTCGAGCCAGCGCGGCTGAACTCCCGGCAAATTGAAGCGGCGCGGAAGGCGATTACGGGACATATGAACCGCCGGGGCCGCCTTTGGATTCGGGTATTCCCCGATAAGCCGATTACCAAGCGTCCCCCGGAGACAACAATGGGGGGAGGCAAAGGAAGTGTGGACCACTATGTCGCGCTCGTATTGCCGGGGCGGGTTGTGTTTGAGGTAGACGGCGTGGGCAAGGAGATTGCAACGCGCGCGCTCGCGCTCGCCGGACATAAACTTCCGTTCAAGAGCAGGGTCATTACTAAGGAGTAATTAAGTAACTCGTAATTACGCAATTGCCAATTACCCACTTACTCCACTCTCATGAAAAAACAAGATATCCAACAATTAAGAGCGAAACCCGCGGCGGAGCTTCACAAACTCATCAAGGATTCCGAAGAACGGCTTCGGAAGCTCAGGTTTGACTTGGCGGCGGGAAAAGTGAAGAATGTTGCGGAGCTTCGGAGTGTGCGCAAGGCGATTGCGCGCATGCATACCGTAGCGCACGAACGCGCGCGTATAGGCACATCCACACAATGATGCAACAGACAACAAAGAAGAGAACCCGGGAGGGAATAGTGGTGTCAGACCGCATGCAAAAGACGCGCGTGGTTGCTATTTCGCGTGAGAAGAAGCATGCGAAATACCTCAAGTACCACACCGTTACGACGCGCGTGAAGGCGCACGATGAACAGAACGAGTACAAGACAGGAGACAGGGTGCGTATCGAGGAGACCCGCCCGCTGTCGAAGGACAAGCGGTGGCGCATTATAGGAGTAATCGCGAATAATGCGAATAAAGGCAAATAACGCAAATAGATTCGCATTATTCGAAACCTATTCGCGTTATTAGCGAACACTCTTATGATTCAAGAACGCTCCATACTCAAAGTTGCCGACAACTCCGGCGCAAAAATCGTTCGGTGTTTCCGCGTACTCGGCGGTACGCGCCGCCACTACGCAAGGGTAGGCGATATTATTGTGGCTTCAGTGCAGGTGGCGGAACCGAGGAAAGCCGTTAAGAAGAAAGACGTGGTGAAAGCGCTTGTGGTGCGCTCGCGCGCGGCGGTTCGCCGCATCGACGGTTCGTACGTGCGTTTTGATGAAAACGCGGTGGTGCTTATTGACGCAAAGAAGGAGCCGGTGGCAACGCGGGTGTTCGGACCCATGCCGCGCGAGCTTAAGGATAAAGGATTCGAGAAACTTATGACGATGGCGGAAGAAATCGTATGAAGACTTATCGCACGAATGTACGAATGAATGCCGAATATACGGATTCGTATGTTCGTAACAATTCGTAAATTAGTGCGATACTTAATGATAATGAATATCAAAAAGGGTGACCAAGTCAAAATACTTACCGGGAAAGACCGCGGCAAGACGGGGACGGTTCTTCGTGCGTTTCCCGAAGATGAACGCTGTGTGGTCGAGGGCTTCAACCTCTATAAAAAGCGCGCACGGCCCAAACGGGCGGGGGAGAAAGGAGAGATGGTATCGTTGCCGCGCCCCATCCATATTTCAAATGTGATGCTCGTGTGCCCTTCCTGCAAACATCCTGCCCGCGTGGGGCATCGTGTGAGCGAGAAAGGGACGAAAGAAAGGGTTTGTAAAAAATGCCGCGCGGCGCTTTAAACCCAGCCATCATGAAGAAAATTGACGCTACAACGATACGCCGGGACATCCGTGCAGCGATTGAGAAAATTGTGGTGGATGCGGGGGTGGGCCGCTTGAGCAGCCAGCCGCAATTTTCCGCGGAAGGCGGAGAAGGCAAGGGTGTGCTTGCCCAGGTTATGAGAGACCTCGCGCTTCTCACCGGGCAGAAGCCGGAAGTGCGCCGGGCGAAGAGGTCTATCGCCGGATTTAAAGTGCGGGAAGGGCAGATTGTGGGTCTTCGCGTGACGCTGCGGGGCACGAGAATGATTGATTTTTTCCGGAAGTTCGTTACTATAGTACTGCCTCGGGTTCGCGATTTTCACGGCATCAACCCGCGCGCAATCGATGAAAAGGGAATGTTGAATGTCGGAATTCGGGAACATCTCGTGTTCCCCGAAGTTAATCCGGAATCCTCGCCGGTTTCTTTTTCTCTCGGAATAAACATCGTGCCGAAGAAAAAGGTCCGCGCGCCCGCGCTTGAGGCGTATCGCGGCTTGGGCGTGCCGTTCAGCAAACGTAATTAAGTAATGAGGCAATTACGTAATTACTGGATTACCTAATTACTTTTCTTTATATGCCTAAGACATCCGTCGTCGCACGAAGCCGCAAGGCTCCAAAGTATACAACCCGCATAGTGTTGCGCTGTTTCCGTTGCGGAAGGAAACGCGGCTATATGCGGGATTTCGAGCTCTGCCGCATTTGTTTCCGCGAGATGGCGACCCGCGGGGAGATACCGGGAGTGAGGAAAGCGTCATGGTAGGAGTAATCGCGAATAACGCAAATTAAAGCAAATAACGCAAGTAGATTCGCACTATTAAATCCAGATTCGCATTATTCGCGAATACTTCTATGTATTACGACACCATTATAAAAGTGAAAAATGCCCAAATGGCGCGAAAGGAATCGCTCACGGTGCCGTACTCCCGCATGGACCACGCTGTGCTCCGGGCGCTTGCCGAGAAGCGTTTTGTGAAAGAGGTGCAGCGGAAAACGGTGGGGAGGCGGAGTGTGCTTGAAGTGAAGCTGAGCTATGAAGGAGGAAAACCCCGCATCGAAGGAGTGAAAATTGTGAGCAAGCCAAGCCGGCGTATGTACCGCCCCTCTGCGGAACTGAAGCCGGTGCGGCAGGGTTTTGGTATCGCCATTCTTTCGACATCGAAAGGAGTGATGTCAAACAGCGAAGCGCGCAAACAGAAAGTCGGCGGGGAGTACTTGTTTGAAATATGGTAATACCGCACGAACACGCGAATCAGTACGAACATCCGAACGGATTCGTATATTCGTACATAGTTCGTAGATTCGTGCGATAATTCAATGTCTCGACTTACAAAAAAACCAATCATCCTTCCCGAAGGCGTTACGTTTCGGCAGGAGGGTGCGATATGCACCATCCAGGGTCCGAAGGGTGCGCTCACCATCCCGCTTCTTGCGGGGGTGCGGGTGCAGTGCGCCGGCACGGCGGTTTCCTTTGAATGCGGCGAGGGTCGTTCCGCGTCGTGCGGCACAGCGTGGGCGCATACCCGCAATGCGGTGGAGGGTGTCACCCGCGGTTTTACCAAGATTCTGGAGATTGAAGGGGTGGGTTTTAAAGCGGCTCTCGAAGGGAAAACGCTTGTTTTACAGCTTGGTTTTGTGAATCCGGTCCGCATTCCTGTGCCGGAGGGTATTGCTCTTGCGGTTGAGAAAGGAACCATAAAAATTTCTGGTGCGGATAAAACGCTTGTGGGAGAGGTGTCCGCGCGCATCCGTGCGCTCAAGCCTCCCGAACCCTACAAAGGGAAAGGCATTCGTTATCAAGGCGAGATTATCCGTCGGAAAGCAGGCAAGAAAGCAGCCGCCGCCGCGGGAGCCGCTGCATAATCCAATGGCACATTCGAGAACTCGTAATAATAATGTAATGAGGATGAAGAGAGCGCGCCGCACCCGCGCGCGCATTGTCGGGAGTGCGGCACGCCCCCGCCTTTCCGTGTTCCGGAGCAATCGCGGCGTGTATGCCCAGCTTATTGATGACGCGCGCGGGGTGACGCTCGCATATGCGTCGAGCCGCGAGATATCTGCGCAGGAAAAGGGGGACGGAAAGGGGAAGTCGAATGTCGCGGGGCATGTAGGAACCCTTATCGCGCAGCGCGCGGCGAAAGCCGGGATTACCAAAGCGGTATTCGACCGAGGCGCGTACCGTTACCATGGGCGGGTGAAGGCATTTGCCGAGGGGGCGCGAAAAGGAGGATTACGATTCTAATGATGCTCTATCGCACGAACATACGAATGAGTACGAAAATACGAATTGCACGCCGTGAGTCCGTTCGTATGTTCGTAACAATTCGTAAATTCGTGCGATACTTAATGCAATGAGAAATATGCCCCAAGCAAAAAGAGATGAATTTAAGGAGAAGATGCTCGACCTCCGGCGCGTGACGCGCGTCGTTGCGGGAGGGAAACGTTTTCGCTTTCGCGCGACTCTTGTTGTGGGCGATGAACGGGGGCGTGTGGGCATCGGCATTGCGAAAGGAGTTGATGTCGCGCAGGCGGTGGCGAAGGCGAAAACCTGCGCACGAAAAGCCCTCTTTTCGGTGCCGCTTCATGATGGCCGCACGCTTCCCCATGAAGTGTACGCGAAGTACAGCGCGGCGCGCGTCTTGGTAAAGCCGGCTCCTTCGGGGCACGGTATTCGCGCGGGCGGTGCGGTGCGTGCGGTGCTTACCCTCGCCGGCATAAAAGATGCCACGTCAAAGTGTCTTGGCCGTACCCCCAATAAGCTTACCAACGGGTTGGCGACAATTGCCGCGCTGCGGAAGCTCAAACCGTCGCGGAGCCATAACAAATCCGAAACTCTCAATCCTAAATCCTAAACAAATCCCAATGATCAAAACCCCAATGGTCCAAACGGTTTTACGTTTTGAACATTCGAATTTGGAAATTGTTTCGGATTTCGATATTCAAATTTAGTATTTACGCGTATGCAACTGCATCAATTACAGCGTGATCCTTCGCGGAAGCAAAGCCAGCGCATCGGGCGCGGCGGCAAACGGGGAAGCTATTCAGGCCGCGGCGTGAAAGGGCAGAAGTCCCGTGCGGGGCGCCGCCTCCGGCCTGCGGTGCGGGACTTGATTATCCGGCTTCCGAAGCGCCGCGGGTTCCGGAATAAGCCGAAAAGCGAGCGTGCGGTGCCGTTGAATCTCGATGTTCTCGCGCGCGCCCTGCGGCCCCTTCAGGGGAGCAAGGGAACATTGGTGACGGTTACCCCCGAGGTGCTTGTGCAAACGGGAATCGTACCGACGGAGTTCCGGGGAGTGGTGAAGATTCTCGGCGGCGGCGAGATTGATATCGCGATTGAAGTGCGCGGCATTCCGACTTCCGCATCTGCTAAAATGAAGATTGAGAAAGCGGGAGGAGTAATAGCAAATAACGCGAATCAAGGCAAATAACATTCGCATTATTGAATCCATATTCGCATTATTCGCGATTACTCTATGAACCGGTTCCTCCAAATTTTCCGCATTCCCGACATCCGCCGAAAGGTGATAGTGGTGTTGGGGCTCCTCGTCGCCTACCGTTTTCTTGCGGCGATTCCTATTCCCGGCGTTGACGCGTTGCGGCTTGAGAACTACTTCAACTCAAACCAGCTTTTGGGATTCTTGAACTTTTTTTCAGGAGGAGGATTGGAAAATCTCTCCGTCATGATGCTGGGAGTGGGACCGTACATCACTGCGACCATTATCATGCAGCTCTTTACGCTCATTTTTCCGAAGTTTAAGGAAATGTACTACGAAGACGGCGCGCGCGGACGGGCGAAGTTCAACCAGTACTCGCGGCTCCTGACTGTGCCTCTCGCGGTGTTTCAGGCGTACGGATTTCTTACACTCTTGGTGTCCCAGGGCGTGATTGACCGACCCGACGCGTGGAGCATGTTCACGAATGTGGCGGCAATCTCGGCGGGGTCTATGATTGCGTTATGGCTCGGCGAGCTTATTACGGAGCAAAAGATCGGGAACGGCGTTTCGCTCGTCATTCTTGCGGGCATCGTGAGCCGGCTCCCTGCGGACATCCGGCTTGCACTTCTTCAATACACGCCGGCGAAGCTTCCCACCTACATTGGCTTTGTGGCGGTGCTTCTCATCGTTATTTTCGGGGTGGTGTACCTGAATGAGGGAGAACGAAAGGTGCCGGTGGCGTACGCGCGCCGCGTGCGCGGTATGAAGATGTACGGCGGCGTTTCGAGCTACCTTCCCCTCAAGGTGAATCAGGCGGGGATGATTCCGCTGATTTTCGCCATTTCCGTGCTTCTCTTCCCGCAGTTCATCGCCCAAGTGCTCACCGCATTTGCCCCCGCAGCGGGCGCGCAGGTGAATGAATTCGTCGTCCGCATACTCAACAATCAGCTGTTCTACGGCATCATTTACTTCTCGCTGGTGTTCGCGTTCACCTATTTTTACACCTCGATTACGTTTAACCCTTCGGAGGTTGCGAAAAATCTCCAGCGAGGCGGAGGATTTATCCCCGGCATCCGCCCCGGCGAGATGACGGAGCAGTATTTTGCGAAGACGGTGAACCGCGTCACGTTCTTCGGCGCAATTTTCCTCGGTCTCGTGGCAGTGCTTCCCATCATTGTCCAGTCGTTCACCGGCGTGGCGGTCTTGACGGTGAGCGGTACGGCGCTCTTGATTGTGGTCGCCGTGGCGCTTGAGACCATGCGGCAGATTGATTCCCAGCTCACCGTGCGGGAGTACGAGGGGATACAATAGGAGTAATCGCGAATAATGCGAATGGCGGGCGAATAACGCGAATCCATTCACAATTCGCATTATTTGATTACAATTAGCATTATTCGCGATTACTCCATGTACGATGCAATCTTTGTGCTCGGTCCCCAGGGCTCCGGCAAGGGTACGCAGGCGAAGTTGCTTGCGGACAAACTTAGATTTTTTTTCTGGGACACGGGGGCGGTCTTGCGCAGGAACGCGAATGTAGCCACCGCAAGCGGGGAACGGGCGGGAGACATCTTGAAAACCGGGCGACTCTTCACGGATGAGGAGCTTTTGAGTGTGGTCCGGCAGGAGCTCATGCGTCTCCCGCGAGAGCAAGGCGTGGTGTTCGACGGCATTCCGCGACGCGTCGGGCAGGCGGAGTTTCTTCTGGGGCTTCTCCGGGAGCAGGGAAAAACAAGGTTCGCTACTTTCTTCCTGGACATTCCCGCGGAGGAGTCCCGGAAGCGCCTTCTCCTCCGTGCGGAGAAGGAGGGGAGAAGCGACGATACGCGGGGGGCAATCGGGCGGCGCCTTGCCGATTACGAGGCAAACACGGTTCCCATGCTCCCATTCCTTCGGGAGCACACGGAATTTTTTGAGGTGGATGGAACGCCTTCTATTCAAGAGGTGGAGGCGCATATTGCACAGGCACTCGGAATTTCCTAATTACGCAGTTACTCAATTACCAATTGCGCATGAAGAAAGCTATTTTCAACCTCATTCTCCTCGGCGACCCTGCGGCGGGAAAAGCGACGCAGGCGGTAAAACTTCTCGCGCGTTATCCCCAGCTCCAGGAATTCGATTTTGGAAACTGGCTCCGGAGCTTGAGTCCCCGCGCGGCGAAGCGCGTGAAGTTTGAATATACTATGAGGGGCAACCTTACCCCCACGCAATTTGCCCGGGCGAAATTTAAAGAGGTCATTTTCACCACCCCTCTCTCCCGGGGAGTCTTCTTGAACGGCAACCCCAAGATGCTGGGAGAAGCAAGGCTTGTCTGCAAGTGGTTCCGCGAGGCGAAGAGAACTGACCCTCTCGTGCTCTATCTTTCCATCCCGAAGAGGGAGATATTGAAGCGCATCGGAATCCGCGCACACGAGGGGGGCAGGTCGGATGACCGCATGGAACATCTGCGGAACCGCATGAGGTATTACGCGAAAGACATCTCTGCGGTAGTGCGTTTCTTTGAGAAGCAGTATCGTTTCAAAAAGATATCAGGTATGGGGACGCGCGCCGATGTGTACCGGCGCCTTACGGGTTATATTGACCGGGAGCTCGCGCGGGAGGGTAATTCTCATGGGGTGCGATGAGTTATGTAAAGACGCCAAAAGAGGTTGAGGCCCTCGCCGACGCAGGCAAGCGTCTCGCGTCCGTTCTCGCCGCACTCTGTGAAATGGTGCAGCCGGGGCTTGCCACCTGCGAGCTTGACGTGCGGGCACGGGCGCTTATCAAGGAAGCGGGCGGAGTTCCCGCATTTCTCGGATACGCGGCGCCGGGGAGCGCGAAGCGTTACCCGGCGGCGCTCTGCGTGTCGGTGAATGATGTAATTGTCCACGGACTTCCTTCTTCCTATGTGGTGCGCGAGGGAGATGTGGTGAAACTTGATGTCGGATTGAAACTCGGCGGATGGTATGCGGATGCCGCACGCACGGTGCTTGTGGGGAACGTTTCGCTCGAAGCGCGCCGTTTGAGCGTGGTGACTGAAGAGGCACTCGCTGCGGGAATCGCCGCGGCGAAGCCGAGGAATACGGTGGGCGACATCGGTGCGGCGATTGCGACGCGGGTGCGGCACGCCGGTTTCTCAATCGCCGACCAGCTTACCGGGCACGGCATCGGGCGGGAACTCCACGAGGCGCCGGCGGTTCTGAATGTGGGAGCGCCCGGGAGGGGGCAAGAGCTTATGCCGGGAATGGTGCTTGCAATCGAGCCGATGGTCGCGGCCGGGTCGGGACAGGTGGAGGAGCGGGAGGACGGGAGTTTCGCCACGAAAGACGGCTCGCTCACCGCCCACTTCGAGCACACCGTGGCGATTGCCCACGACGGACCGAAGGTCCTTACATTACACTCGTAATTAAGCAACTGGGTAATTACGTAATTACTGAATTACTATGAGTCCGTTTCTTTCCATCATCATCCCCGCGTACAACGAAGCGAAGCGTCTTCCGCCGACACTCCGCGACATTGACGCGGAGATGCGCAAGGAGAACTTTGCGTACGAGATTATTGTGGTGAGCGATGGTTCAACCGACGCGACGGTGGACGAGGCGAGGCGCGTGGCAGAGGACATTCCCTGCCTCACGCTCATTGATAATAAGGAGAACCGCGGGAAAGGCGCCGTGGTGCGGCAGGGGATGCTCGCCGCCCGCGGCGATATCCGCTTGTTTACCGATGCGGACAACTCAACTTCGATTAAGCACTTCCGCGCGATGTGCCCGTATTTTGAGCAGGGGTTCGGCGTCGTTATCGGGTCGCGGGCGGTCCGCGGCGCGGTGCTTGACCCTCCGCAGCCGATCTTCCGGCGGATTGCAGGGAAGGCGCTCAACCTCGTGACGCAGGCATTGCTCCTTCCGGGCATCTGGGACACGCAGTGCGGGTTCAAGGCGTTCACTGCCGCGGCGGCGCAGGAGATATTTGCGAAGGCGCGCGTGAACGGCTGGGCATTTGATGTTGAGGCGCTCGCGCTCGCGAAGGCGCTCGGGTTTCGCGTCAGGGAAATTCCCGTCACGTGGAAGAATAACGCCTTCTCGCGCGTGCCCCTCTCCGCAGGGTTGCATTTTATAACGGAAAACATTACAATCCGCTGCAGACTGTGGGCGGATGCATATCGCATCCGCGCCGCGCGAAAATGGTAAAAGGTCCAACCTTTATCTCTTAACCAGTCCAAACACTATGCAGGAGACACAATACCTTTCGAAGGAGCGGTACGACGAGCTGAAGCAGGAGCTTGATAAACTGAAGGGGGAGGGGCGCGCGGAGGTCGCGGAAAAGTTGAAGCGGGCGAAGGAGTACGGAGACCTCTCGGAGAATGCAGAGTATGCCGAAGCGCGCGAGGAGCAGAACCTTATTGAGGGCCGCATCTTCGAACTTGAGGCGCTCTTGAAGCGCGCGACCATGATAGAAAAAGAGGGCGGCGCGGGAGGTGCGGTGCGGGTGGGTACCACGGTAACCGTTGAGAAGAATGGCAAGGTGATGCGATACACCATCGTTGGTCCCTACGACGCGAAGCCCGATGAAGGGAAAATTTCCGACGAGTCTCCGCTCGGGAAAGCGTTTTTAAGCCGTTCGGTGGACGATGCGGTGAGCGTGGTAACGCCCGCGGGAAAAACGACGTACAAGATTACGAAAATAGAATGAATAGCTTTTCCGCCCGAAGCGGATCCGCCTTCGGCGGAGAGCGATAAGGTTTAAGTTGGTCCCGCGTGCGCGGGGCTTTGGGTATATTGAGTAATGTGTTATAGTGTTTTCCCGCTCTTTGAAAAAGAGATTGAGCTTGGGCGTTGCGGCGCGATTGCGCAATGTGTAGGAAGATGCAAAAGAAAGAGATTATGAGAATCACCCCTCAAATCGATGTTATGGTCAATCACGAGTGCAATGCTCGTTGCGGCATGTGTATTCAGGAAATTACCTGGAAGTCTTCGACCGAAGGCGACGAAGAATTTCTCGCGGGTGTCGCTCGGCACTTTGCTGACTATCATGTCCTCGGTGGCCGCAAGGTTATCATTACGGGTGGTGAACCAACATTGCGAATTCGTCTGGTTTTGAAAGTTCTTGAGATTCTCAAAAGATATTCCGACCTGGACTTGGTAGCAATGTATACCAACGGCTCACGCTTGTTGTGTCAGTTCGGCGGTACGACTATTGCTGAACGCCTACGCGCGGCCGATCTGGAATTTGTGAATCTCAGCATTCACCACTGGGAGCCAGAAAAGAACAATGCCGTCTTTTGTCTCACCAAAGACGACCCCGTTGAAGTCGCTCGTCATCTCAGAGAGATCGGACAGCAGTTTCGCTTTTGCGCTACCTTACAAAAGGGTGGTTTGGAAACGACGACGGATGTAATTCGCTATCTCGAGTATGCACAAGCGTGCGGCGCGAAAAGCGTTTACTTCCGTGAACTGTTCACCCTCAAAGATGTTGACCGCGAATCGGCTGGTCGTCCGGAAAGCGTTGATTACGCGACGCTAGCATTTGTGCCGGTTGAGCCGATCATCAACGAATGCTACTCACATTTTGAGAAGATCGCAGAGGACGCAAACTTTCAAGGAAGGCACAAGCGAGAAGTGGGGTTTTGTTTTCGGGATAATCTCCCTTTCTTTTTCTCAACTCTCGAGGTTGGGAGTGAAGAAAAGGACGAGTTGCCGTATCTTGTGGTGATGCCTAACGGACATCTCTATTCGACATGGCACGGAGAAGTTGCTCGGATTCAATCCCTCATAAACTTAAACATAAAGTAATGCAGCGGTTTCCCTGGCGGTCGAGCAGTCGGCCGCCAGACCCATTTTTGTAAGCTTGGGAAAACTGATATTATGAAATAAAAGCAATCTTAGAATTAGGGACTAGTACAGATGTTTGACCTTTTCTATGCTTAACTCGTGCCCCGCAAACTCATCAAAGGAAGCCGTCTCGGGAATCGGGATGTGCTGCGCCTCGTCCGCTTCTTCGTCCTCGAGGTGCCTGCGGGACGTGCTGCCC